>CAYXMN010000333.1:0-1521 GCA_964465955.1 uncultured Planctomycetales bacterium | reverse complement strand
CCGGTACAACAGCGTCTTTGCTTTTCAAATATTGCTCTAGCTCATTTAGGCCCAGCCCGCGCATCAGCAGCGGGTTGGCGGAATGATACTCGGCAATCGCCTGCAGGCAGGTCTTAACGATGCGATCCTGCTGGGGTTTTAGCAGCAGGAGCACCTGCTGTCCCGCGCGCGCTTCAATCAGGCTGGCTCCGCCGGCTTTTAGTTCAGCCAGCGCGGCGGCAAGCGCCGGCTCGGTAATATGCAGCAATCGTTGCAGTTTGGCGCGCTCAATGCCGTATTGCACTTTGCTAATCTCATACTGCACCGCCGCAGCGAGATCACCGGCGGTTTCAGCAAGGTCCGTGAGTTGGATCGCGACATGTTCCTTGTTGCGCACGTGCTTGAGCGGATGCGCATCCAGCACGCGCCCGCCGCCAATGGTTTCGTCGCCCTCGCTGGAGCGCAGAATGAAGCGATCGCCGGCCGCCACGGCGAGCTCCAGGCCGAAGCGCAGTTGGGCCAGCAGCTGAGCGCCGGGCAGGGCTTGCTCGAAATCCAGCGGATAGCACTTGGCAGCTAGCTCTTCCGTGCCAATGTGTAACAGCACTTCGCTGCCGTACGACAGCGGCGTATAACTACCAGGCAGCATCTGGGCCTGGATGTCGAGCATGTAGGTCGTTTCCAGGGTGCCGGGCGTGCTGAGCACGTCGCCGCGCGAAATGTCGTCCTTGTCGATTCCGGCAAGGTTAATCGCGGTGCGATGACCGGGGCCGACCTGTTGCGCCGCCTTCCCATGCACCTGCAGCCCGCGTACGCGGACCTTGCGCTTGCCGGGCAGCAACTCCAGCTCGTCATCCAACTTGATTTGACCGGAAAGCGTGGTGCCGGTCACCACTGTACCTGAGCCTTTCACGCTGAAACTGCGGTCCACCGGCATCCGGAAGTGACCGGCGGAAGCACGGTCTGGAACGCGCCGGGCCAGAGCCTGCAGCGCTGCCTTGAGTTCTTCAAGCCCTTGGCCGGTCACGGCGCTGACGGCGATGATCGGACTTCCCGCGAGAAAAGTACCTTTGAGCAGGTCCTCCACATCCGCTTGAGCCAGCTCCAGCAAATCCTCGTCAACGCTATCCGCTTTGTTGAGCGCTACTAAGCCTGACTTGACGCCGAGGAGTTGGGCGATGGCCAGGTGTTCACGGGTTTGCGGCATCACACCGTCGTCCGCGGCGACGACCAGCATCACGATGTCGATGCCCGCCGCACCCGCTACCATGTTGCGGATGAAGCGCGCGTGGCCCGGCACATCGACGATGCCGAGCTGCGTGCCGTCCGCCAGTTCCAGGTGTGCGAAACCAAGGTTGATCGTGATTCCGCGCTGCTTCTCTTCTTCCAGTGTGTCACAGTCGATGCCGGTCAGCGCGCGGATCAAGCTTGTTTTACCGTGGTCGATGTGCCCCGCGGTGCCCAACACCAGATAACGTCTGGACTCGGTTACCGCGTCAGCCACGGGCCAGCTCCGCGAAACGCTGAACTAGTCGCTCGTGA
>CAYXMN010000332.1:0-1530 GCA_964465955.1 uncultured Planctomycetales bacterium | reverse complement strand
CACTCCATCCATTTGCACAGGACTCCAGATCAGCTCCCAGAACTTGCGTTCCGAAATGTGAACGTGCCGGGCATACTTGTTCTTTGGCTTCTGCACTAGCATCAGCGCACCTCACAGTATCCTCGGCTGAACGGGAACCTCATAAACCTACAACTTGACTAACCACGGACGCCCTGCCTCGCCGCATCTATCCATTCTCTCCAGGAAAACCCCTACCCCACATCCTCCAGCTTCGCCGCGTCGCCCGCGTTCACGCCATGCTTAAGCGCGTTGCCCACCAGTTCGTCCGCGCGGGCGGGGGACAGGCCGCAGGCCGGGCGCAGGAACGCCAGGTCCAGCTCGGTAATGACATGCCCGGCGGGCAGGGCGCGTGAGTAAAAGATGCTCCGGCGCGCAACCTTCGCCATCTCGCGCTCGCTTTGCACCATCTGCTTGGCGCTGGCGCCAAGCTCCCGTTCGATGGCGCGGATGCCGTTGACTAAGTCTGGGAGTTGCTTCGGGCTGCAACTGCCGGGGATATCCGGGCCTTTGGCTCGCTTATCCAGGCAGAAGTGCTTCTCGATCACGCACGCCCCCAGCGCCACCGCGGCGAAGCAGGCGTAGTTGCCCACGGAGTGGTCGGAGAATCCCGCCTCGCCGCCGCCCGCCTCGCGCAGCGCACTGAGCATGCGCAGGTTCACATCCTCCGGCGCCGTCGGATAGTTTGTGGTGCACTGCAGCAGCACCACGCGCGGGCTGCCGGCCTTACGCGCCGCGTCCGCCGCCGCCTTGGCCTCGGCGATGTCGCCCATGCCCGTGCTGATGTACATGGGTTTGCCAAACCGCGCGCAAAAGCGGATCAGCGGCAGGTTGGTGAGATCGCAGCTCGCAATCTTGAACGCGGGCACGCCGATGTCGGCGAGCAGTTGCGCCGAGATGAAGTCAAACGGCGTGGAGAGGAAGTCCACCCCCGCTTCCCGGCACAGCCCGGCCAGCTTGAGCTGTTCCGCGCGGCTGAGTTCGACGTGCTTGAAAAAATCGTACTGGTCCGCCGCGAGCACCGGGTGGGTCAGGCCGTCCGCGGTGAAGCTCTGGAACTTCACCGCGTCCACCCCAGCGCGCGCTGCGACAGCTACCATCTCCGCCGCGGTCTCCACGTTGCCGCCGTGGTTAACCCCCGCCTCGGCGATGATGTATACCCGCTTGGTTTGCTCGCCCATCCGTTAGTCCTCCGGAGCGTATTATCGGCGGTGCGGGCGAAAGATTGAAGCTTTCGCGCAGCGTGCCGATAAAGTATTTAGAATGGCGGGTCACGGCAACCGCTGTGAAACGGGTTAAATCGGCGTTTATCAACAATTTATCGATGTGGATAACTGGTGCATAGCTTGTTTTCTGCTATGATCAACAGGAGATAAGTGGGCTGGCCGGCAGCGGGGCAAAGCTGACCGGGGCCAGCTTGGAAAGGCGGAAACTTGCAACCGGAGGCAATCCACGCCAGCACGGCGCAGGCCGCGCACAAGGGCCTGAACGCCGCGCTGTCGGTGGCATTCC
>CAYXMN010000331.1:0-1562 GCA_964465955.1 uncultured Planctomycetales bacterium | reverse complement strand
CCCCGCGCCGATGGCCAGGCCGACCGCCGTCATCAGCCAGATCGTCGCCGCGGTGGTGATGCCCTCGATGTGCCGCCCCATGCGCAGGATCACACCGGCGCCGAGGAAGCCGATGCCGCTGACCGCCGCTGCCGCCAGACGCGTGGGATCGCCGATGACGCCGGCCTCCATCAGTTTCAGGCCAAGTTGCATCAGCAGCGCGCCGGCGAGGGTGGCGAGCGTGATGGTTTTGACCCCGGCGGGCTTGTCGCTGATTTCACGCTCAAAACCGATAATGAAACCGAGCGCGACCGCCAGGCCGAGTTGAAGCAGGTCGGTCCAGCTCCAGGGCAGCGCCGGCATTTACCAGCCCTCCAGCGCACCCACCTGTTCGTGTTGGGTCCATTTGGCCTGGTGCAAGATATTCGCCTTCCAAGCGAAGACCGGGTCGGCGCCGGGGCAGGCTAACACTTCGGCCTCTTTCTCGAACCACGCTGGATCGATGTCCATTTCGCCGGTCGCCAGCTTGAGCCGCACCAGCGCTTTGCGCTGCTGGTCCATGTACACGACGAATTCGCCGGTGGGGTCGAGGCGCACGTTCCAGTAGGGCTGGCCTTGGAACTCGACGAGATCCAGCGCGCCGGAAGCGGGATCGGCGCGCATCAACCGCGGCACGCGCTTCGTTTCGGTGGAGTCCTGGGGGGAGCGCGAGCCGGACAGCAGCCACGGACCGTTGACGATATCCTTGGCGGCGATTTCATAGATCGGCCAGAGCGCCGTGATGCTGGCTTCCCATTCGCCGGTATCCAGGTTCAACACATCCACCCGGCTTTTCTCCTCGTCAGGGTTGCCCAGCTCCCAGCGGGTGATGGCGATGCGGCGGCCGTCCTGATCCGGTAGCGGCTGGCCGAGCAAGCCGATAACCTCGAAATCCACCGGCGGGTAGGCGTAAAAATCGGCGTCGCGGCCATAATTGCTAACGATGCACACACCGCTTTCCTTCAGCGGGATCACGATGTGGTGGCCGTCCCAGGTGAAGAATGGCTCCAGCGCGTAGCAGGCGTCAGGCGAAAGCGCTTCACGGTTGGGGATGAGGTTTAAGTATCGCACTTCCTCACGCTGGTTGTTGATGGCGCGCCAAACGGTGTCGACCACGGGCTTGCCCGGCGCTTCCTGGGCGTTGTCCAGCACCAGCGCTTCCTGCCCCAGCGGGTGCATCCGCACAAAGGCGCGGTTCTGCAACGGTGAGCTGTAAAGCTGGCTTTTGGGTGTCACGGCGCCGTCGGCGATGGTTAATTCGGCGATCTGGTAGGAGTCGGTTTCCCGCGGCAGGAATTGCACCACCACCGCGTCGCCCTTGCGGGTCACATCCA
Source organism: uncultured Planctomycetales bacterium (assembly GCA_964465955.1). Taxonomy (GTDB): domain Bacteria; phylum 4484-113; class 4484-113; order 4484-113; family JAFGCY01; genus CAYXMN01. Next base: position 210 of record CAYXMN010000331.1, on the reverse strand, counting down.
AATCGAGCGGCACGGTGTCGAGCAGCTTAGTACCCGCGAAGAGCGACACCTGCTCCGCCGCTTCATGCTGCGGCGATTTGGCCGCGGTGGAGGGCTTAGCGCTGGAGCTGGCCTGCTTGTTGCAGCCGGCGGCAAGCAGAAGACTGGCTAAAATGATGAGAACTGTTGTTAACCCGATGGTGCGCATGCATCTATTTTAACGGCTAGTCG
>CAYXMN010000330.1:0-1631 GCA_964465955.1 uncultured Planctomycetales bacterium | reverse complement strand
GGCGGCGTAGGCGCGTATGCGTTCAGTGTCTACCACCACGGCGCCGTCCCTAGCACGTTAACGCTAACCGCTTGGCTGGAGGATGACCACGGCACCCAGATGCAAGATTTCGGCAGCTTTAGCGTCGCTGCAGGCGGGCGCGTAAATATCGCGGCCTTGCGCTTAGTGGACTTCGGTGCGGCAGACGGCGAGATGATTCCTGGTGATCGCCTGGAACTCACCTGGAGCAATCCCGCGCTGAAATGTGATTTGCGGATCCGCAATCCGCTGCTGGAATATGGCGGCGTGTCCTTTCCTGAAGGCTACGCCGGGACAATGGTGTTCGGCCCGCCGGCGAGCATGAGCGGCACGCTGGCGGAATGGGGGCGGTTATCCGCCACCGCACCGGCCGGCGACTACCAGGTGCTGGCGTATGTGAACGACGTCACGACCGACCTGCCCGTTGGCGGTGCGCAGGTAGCGCTCGCGTTGTATGACAGCACTGGCGCACTTAAGCAAGACCTGGGCACGGCCATGCTCACCGCGGCGGATGCCGGCAGCGGTACGGCGATCTTCAGGCCGCTGGCGACGCTAAGCTATCAGGAATAAGCTAGCGCAGTCTTAGAACGGAAGCACGGTCGGTTTAGCCTCAGGCTCCTCGGAAGGCGCTGCGGCTTCCTCAGCCTCCGGCTCCTCAGGTTCGGCCGCAGGCTGAGCCTCCTGGCCGTCCTCCGTCACCCGGCGCAGAATCAGCCCGTCGTATGCGGGCACTTTAACCGAACCTTCCTCAAACCGGCCGTCGTTAACTTCTTGATCCTGGCTACCCACCAGGCGCTGCCACTTGCCCGGCGGCAAGGGAGCGTCCACCTCATAATCCAGCGGGTTGCAGATCACAAAGCCGTTCTCAAACTCACGGCCCCACACGCCCCACTCCTTCTGCTTGCCGTCGGTGTAAAGCTTGAGCACCCCGCTGATGGGCTGGCCAAGGTAACCGCGCCCTTCCTTCCGGCCTTCCGTTGCGTTGTCGTATTCGTCAAACCAGAGCAGGCCGAGCATGCCGTGGCCGTCGGTGTGGATTACATAAATGAAGTAAGTTCCAGAGAGCAACGCGCTGGTGAGCCCCCAGCGCATCTTCTGGTAGTTCGGTTTGTACCAGTCCGCCTGGCTGGGGTCGATGAGCTCCGGCAGGCCTTTCGCATCCAGGTCAGTTTCCAGATCGGCGGTGCTGATCATGGTGTAGTTAGGTGGCTGAGCGCTGTACTCCACGAATTCGACGATTCCGCCGCGTTCCTCGCGCTTGTCGCCCCAGAAATAGCGGTGCCAGTACTTCGTTTTACCGCGCGTCTCCTCCAGGTCCCAGTTCGCCCACTGATCATGCGGCCAGCTCTCGAAGTTCTCGCCGTTGTAATCTTCGTAGCGCCGGTTGCGGCTGTTGTTGCGGATGATCGGTTTGCCGGGGAAGTCTTTATGGAACAAGCCGGTGATGTGTACGATCCCGTCGAACCATTTGCTGTCTAGCTCATCGAGTTGATCGGAAACGTTATCTTGATTGATGTCGATGCAGCGCGTGCTGGCGCGCAAGGTCCAGGTGATTTTATCGGCCATCAGGTCGAATAGAAAGCCGTCCTGCTCTCCGCCGGTGTAGTAGAACC
>CAYXMN010000329.1:0-1726 GCA_964465955.1 uncultured Planctomycetales bacterium | reverse complement strand
TTGCGGCACGGTAATGCTCTCGTAGAGCGGCACCACGCTGTCGCCTTCCTGGATCGCCCCCAGTCCGTCAAGAATCTGGCACAGGCAGCGCCCAGGTTTAATCTCGACCACACGGCAACTACCCACACGCTGCTCTTCTTCCCAGACCGGTTCTCCCGCCTGGTTGTGGATTACCTCCCGGCGCACCACCGTCAACTCATCTCCGATCAGCAAGCCGCTGCGGTCGTCCAGATCGAGTACTAGCGAATCGCCGCTGATCGCCAGCACACTGCCACTCAGCGGAAACTTCGCGTACAGCTCGCGCATCAGCTCCCCGATGGCTTTATAAGTCGCGATGCCGACATTGGTACGGCGGAATTCGTCGCTATCAAGATCCACGCTGCCCAGCCACCCCAGCGTTAAAACATCCTTGCGCACACCGCGTTTGCTCTCGATCCCCTCGACCGAGAAGCGTGATACCTCAAACCCGCTGGCAGTATCGAACAAACTTACATCCAGCGCGATATATGCTGCTTGATCCTGGCCGAGGATCAGCGTCCCCAAGTCCTGCAAATCCGAATTCACTTCGCCGAGGGAATCGCGGTCGACAATATCAAACGCGGTGATCCGGCACAGCAGTAAATAATCCGCGCGGGAAGCCAGCGCCAGCTTCTGTTCCAAGGTTGGCTGGCCCAAGGCGGCATCATACTGCGCCGCCTCCAGCACCTCCGCAACTTGGGCATTATCCGCCAGATCGTAGCGTCCGCTACCCAGTAGTTCACGGTAGACCTGTGCGGATAAGCCTTGGCGCAGGTTGGGAATCGTGTGTGCGCTGGGCGCGATAGCTAACACCGGGCGCTGAGCGAATGCCGGCACAACCCATGCCAGCATTAAAAGCAGGATAATCAAACCGCTGAGCGTTGACGTACGCATCGGAATCCCATTATAATCCAAGGCCGATTCAATGCCGACGTAGCTCAGTGGTAGAGCAGCTGATTCGTAATCAGCAGGTCGTCGGTTCAAGTCCGACCGTCGGCTCTCTTAACCTTCACCAGTATCAGAAACATCCGAAAGCATAGAATGCTCCTCTTCCGAGAGGATGCGTTCCACATCCAGGATGATTAATAACCGGTCCTGCAGCTTGCCTACGCCTGAGATGAAACTGGAATCGATGGTCGTTGCCATCGCCGGCGCCGGGCTGATGCGATCGCTGTCCAGCGTCAGCACTTCGCTGACTTCGTTGACTTCCATACCGACCTGCAAGCTAGCGAATTCGACGATCACGACCTTTGTTTCGTTGGTGCCGACATCTCCTAAACTAAATCGAGTATGAAGGCTGATGATGGGAATGATCTGCCCGCGGAGATTGATCACGCCGAGGATGAAGGTTGGGGCGTTCGGCATATGGGTGATTTCAGGCTTACGGATGATTTCGCGGACATAGTTAATCGGTACCCCGTATTCCTCGCCGCCAAGCGTGAAAACAACGAGTTGGACTGATCTTCCCTGTATCCCAGCACGTTCGATGCTCATCGCCGTTCCTCCGTAACAAGTTGGAGAGCGCCGCCGCCTGCGTTCGCGCGGCCTAGCACAGTGTCCCACAAATCCGGCAGGCCCGGTGAAACCTTAATTGAGATTTAAATAAACTATCCGTTAAAGCCGTCCAGCAACGGCCTCACGGCCAGCAAAGCGTGCTGATAAACCAAGTTCATCCTCGATCCGCAACAGCTCGTTATATTTGGCCACG
>CAYXMN010000328.1:0-1746 GCA_964465955.1 uncultured Planctomycetales bacterium | reverse complement strand
CCGTCCAGGGGCCGTGCGTCGCCGCCAGCTGAAGTTGCGCCGTATCCTGCCCGCCCAGGTTGTCCGTCACCCGCACGCACGCCACATAGCCATACTGCACCGCGTAGCTGTGCCTGGCAGTCGCGGCCTCCCCTTTGGAGTCCCACGCGCCATCGCCGTCGAAGTCCCACTCATACAGCACAATGCTGCCGTCCGGATCACTTGAGGCTGAGGCGTCGAACGTAACCATCTGCCCCGTCAGCGGACGGTCCTGGCTCACCACGAGCGCGGCCACCGGCAAATCGTTGTCAGTCGCGGATCCGTTCACCACGACCGTCACCGTGTCCACGTCCCACGCGCCCTGGTCGTCCACCACCTTGAGCTTGGCGTTGTATACGCCCGGGTTGCTGAACTCATGCTGCGCGCTGGTCACCTGCGCCAGGCTCGCGGCGTCCCAGACGTCATACGTGCCGTCGCCGTCGAAGTCCCAGCCCCCGCCGACGACCGTGCCGTCAAAGTCCGTGCTCTGCGTCCCGCTGAAGGTCACGCTGAGCGGAGCGGTGCCGGAAGCCGGCAGCGCCTTGGCCACAGCCACCGGGCGGCTGTTGCTGGCGATGAGCAGGCTCACCGCGCCGCAGGCCACCGCGCCGCCCTCGTCCCGTGTGCCGCGCACCGCCGGGCGAATGATCCCCGTCGCGCCGGTGTCCACATTCTGCATGGTTTCAGCAGTGCCGGTGATGTCATAGATGCCGTCGCCGTCGAGATCGTAGTCATAGCTGTCGCAGCCGCTCGCCGCCAGTGAGATCGCATCGTTCAGCATTCCGCTGGGTGCACTGGCGGTCAGCAGTACGCTGGGCGGCGTCCCGGCCAACGGCAGCGCACTGGCCGCGTCGCTCAAGCCGCTCTCATTGCCGCTAATGTCCACCGCGGTAACGCGTACGTGGGTCTTCGCACTCAGCCCGGCGAGCACATAGCGTGTTTGCCCGAGCAAATACGGCAGGCTGTGTACACCGGCGGCGGATGCCTGCTCGAACGGCCCGGAGGAGTAGTACACGCGGTAGCCCGCCAGGTCGCCGGCCGCCACCGTGTTCCACTGCAGCTCCAGCGCGCTGCTGCGCGCCACAACGCTCAGCCCCGTGGGCGCGGGCGGCGCCGCCGCGTCCGTGCTGTCCAGCGGATTGGCCGCCAGCGCCACCACGTCGCAGCGCGCGCCGTCATAGGCCGCCACGCACACGAAGAGGTTGCCCAGCGGCGAGAGGTAGTCTGCGCCCGCCGCGGCCTGCTGGGCGGTGCCGAGCCGGACATGGCTGTCGCTGAACGGCCCGTGCCATTCCCAACTGCCGCGCGCATAATTGGCCAGGCCGAGGTAGTACACGCTCGCCCCGCCGCCGTCCGCCGCCAACAGGTTCACATCCGCGCTTAACGCCCCTGGCTGCACCCCGCCCATGGCCAGGCGGTAGATCGCCCAGCCGATCTGCTTCGCACCCGCGCTGCCGCTGTGCATACTGGCGGCCTCGCCGTTGTCCGCGACTGAAGCGCCGCTGTCGCCATAGCGCTCGACGCCAGGGCAAAACTCGCTTTGCGGGTTGATCGCGGCGGCCACCCGCCCCGTAGCGTCAACCTGCTCCCACGGCTGCACGCGGTCAACGGGCAGCGCCGCCGGCCACGCGCTCGCCGCGGCTTGAGCACTCGGATTGCCGGTATCCATCGGGCCCGCTGTCAAACCCTGGTCGCGCCCGCCGCAGCCGTAGAACAGCCAGGCGAGAA
>CAYXMN010000327.1:0-1752 GCA_964465955.1 uncultured Planctomycetales bacterium | reverse complement strand
CGACGGCTTTCAGCCCCGTCTGCAGCGGCTCCTTCACCGGCTGGCGGTAGACCACGCCGTCGGCCTTTTTCTCCAGCGGGCGGTAGGCGTCCGTCGCGACCGGGCCCTTGCCGTCCAGCGGCTGGCCCAGCGGGTTGATCACGCGCCCCACCACGGCGTTGCCCACCGGCACCTGCAGCACCTTGCCCGTGCGCTTGACGTAGTCGCCTTCCTTGACGTGCTCGGTTTCGCCCAGCAGCACGACGCCAACCGAGTCCTCCTCCAGGTTGAGGGCCATGCCCATCACCCCGCCGGGGAACTCCAGCATCTCCGCCGCCAGGCAGTTTTGCAGGCCGAACACGCGCGCGATGCCGTCGCCGACCTGGATCACCGTGCCCCGGTCCTCCAGTCTCAGCTCGCTGGCGTACTGCTCGATCTCCTGCCGCAGCAGGGCGGTCACTTCCTCTGGCCGTATCGCTGACATAGTTTCAGTCTCCGCACATTAACTGCCTGGCCCGCGCCTGGCGCGAGCCGCCTTACCCACTGCCTGCCGCCCCCCGCGCTACATGCCGACGCCGGTGTGGCGGAAGCGCGTCAGCCGGTCGCGCAACTCGCGCAACCGGGTGGACACCGTGCCGTCGATCACGAAATTGCCGCCGAGCAGCACTTTAATCCCGCCGATGACGCCGTCGTCGACCTCCGTTTTCACGCGCAGGCTGGGCACCGCCGAGAAACGCTGCATCTGCGCCGTGATGGCGTCGAGCTGCGCCTGCTGCAGCGGCACCGCCGAGACGATCGTCATATCCTCCATGCCGCGGTGCGCGTCGGTCATCAGGTTGAAGTATTCGAGAATCTCCGGCAGGAGGTTCATCCGCCCGTGATCCACCAGCACCTTGAGCAGGTTGATCAGTGCGGGATCGAGCTGGCCGCCGAGGCGCTTATCGATCACCGCCTTCTTGGCCTGCGTGGCGATCTGCGGCGCGTTGAAGAATGCTTGCACGTCGTCCGCGCCGAATACCGCCTGGAGCAGCTCGGTCTGCTTGTCCAGCAGCTCGATCTTCGAGCCGTCGCGCGCAATCTCGAACAGCGCCGCCGCGTAGCGCTTGGCTACCGCGCTGAGCATCAGTTCAGCTCCTTCAGCTCGTCGATGAACGACGCCACGAGCTGGTCGTGCTTAGCGCGGTCAAGCTGCTGCTTGGTCACCCGGCGCGAGATCTCATAGCTCAGATCGATCGCCTGGTTGCGCAGTTCCGCCAGCGCCTTCTCCTTCTCGCGCGCGATGTCCTCGGACGTGCGGGCGAGCAGCTTCTCGCGCTGGGCCTCGGCGTCGGCGCGCAGTTGCGCCGCGATCTCCTGGCCCTTGGCGATGGCTTCCTGCAGCTTGGCCTGCGCCTCGGCGTTGATCTGCTCGAGATGCGCCTGGTATTCCTGCTTCATGCGCTCCACATCCGTGCGGGCGTCGTCCACTTCCTGGAACGCGGCTTCGATGCTGGACCGGCGCTCGTCGATCACATTGAGCACCGGGCCCCACATGAAGCGTTTGAGCACCAGGAAGAAGATGATAAAGCCGATCGCACTGGAGATGACCAGCGGCAAGCTGATCAAATCAGAGATCGGGTTCCCGCCTTCGAGCGCCAGCGGCAGGCAGATTAAGCTGGAAATTGCTTCCACTTAAACCCCCTGGCTATATCTTGCCCATCAGCACGAAGCCCAGCACCAACGAGTAGATCGTCAACGCCTCGATGAACGCGGCGCCGATGATCATGGCGGTTT
>CAYXMN010000326.1:0-1758 GCA_964465955.1 uncultured Planctomycetales bacterium | reverse complement strand
CCTCACCGGAAACACAACCGCTCCCCTGGCGCTTATCAGCCTGGGTGATTCCACGCCGGTGCTTGAGATTAATCACCAATCATTTGACAAAATGATCCTACACAACGGTGGGATCAGTGAAATGGCAATGGTCGACGGCACCCCGGCGTTCTGCATCATCGAGGAGGATTACACCGTCGATAACCGCTTGTTGTATTACCGCGCCGTGGATGCGGAAGCCACAGCTTGGCATACGCCGGTCGAAATAGCGACAAGTATCAGCAGCTCACCGACGTTAGCCATCGTGGATGGTTATCCGGCGGTAGCCTGCCCCGGGTTGTACGGGGATGGACTGTACTATTGCATTGCCGCCGATACACAAGGCTTCGCTTGGGAGACACCGGTAAACCTCGACAGCGTGAATCCCGGCGTGGGTCCAGCAACCAGCCTGCTCATCGCCGACGGAAACCCGGCCGTCGTCTATGCCACCGATGGCGGTGATCCGGACGAAGACCGGCTATTCTTCATACGCGCCAATGACGCCCAAGGTGCGAGCTGGCCGGCCGCATCAACGACTCTCGATCCTGATTACGCCACGTATGTACGAGCAAGCATGTGTCATGCCATCCCCATCAACGGCCGTCCTTGTGTGGCGTATATGTTCCGCGACGCCACGTCGCGCGGGATCCGATTTGTTAGTGCCCAGGACGCCACCGGTCAGAACTGGACTGCACCGGTAGTGGTCTTCAGCGAGGACGATGACTGGAACTCAGCGATTGGAAATATCAACTTAGTAAACATCAACGGATATCCGGGCGTGGGCTGGTATCGGGTATCCTGGACCGTCGACGCCGATTCGCTGGCCTATTTCTGCGCCGCCAGCAACACGGGTGGCAGCGTCTGGGGTAGTGCCAGTGAGCTGCTGGCCACCGTCCCCAATAGCGAGACGCGGTGGGCCGGGTTCGAGTCCTTTCAGCGCGGCGACGCGTCTTGGGGCGTGCTGGCGCTACTGGTCACGCACACGGATGCTGATCGCGACTACCACGAACTCTGCAGCGCGAATGTGGTGCCTGGCAACCAACCGGATTGGTCCGCGGTCAAAACTCTCTACCTGGATGTTACTACCAGCGAAGCCAAGGCCTCGGCAGCTCGGGCGGGCAGCAGCGCCTCGCCTAAACAAACCAGCTGCCACGACTCAACCGATGATTATCAAACCATGTTTAATACGATGATCATCCACCAGGCCATGGTCAACCGTGGCTACGGCTTAACCAGTGGCATGGACTCCGGCACCGGCGATAACAACGCCTCGTTCGGCTACGTGGACCTGCCGCTGGACCAATTCTGATCGTGACGGGAGGCTAGGCGCCTGCGGGGAGTAACATTCCCTCCGGAGCGCTGTACCAGGGCCCGGCCAGGGTGATGTCATCCGGCAACGCCGCCGGCCGGCTGGCTCTAGGTATCCTCGTGCAGATTGCGCAGTTCCAGGCTGAGCAGACACGTGAGAAGACCGCCGCAGCGATGCAGTTCCGGGCTGAGCAGGGACTCCATGTTGTGCGCGTCCCTTCGGCACTAAGCTTGGGCCGGAGAAGGGCATTCCCGTGAAGGATCCCGAAACCTGGCCCTGGGTGGAATACATCTACCAGGAAGCAGTGGCCGGCACGCCCAGGTTCACCATTCTCGAACACCTACAGGCCAGAGGAGTGAAGGGACCGGCTGGTGGTGAGTTCGGCCGTTCTACTCTTGATCGCGTGCTAACGAACCGCTTCTATATCGGCA
>CAYXMN010000325.1:0-1766 GCA_964465955.1 uncultured Planctomycetales bacterium | reverse complement strand
CTTCTTCCGCGCGCCGAAGGACGGTCATCCCGGCGATTTCATTTATTTCCAGGGCCACGCCAGCCCCGGGATCTACGCGCGCGCCTTCCTGGAAGGCCGGTTGTCCGAGGAACAGCTTAATAATTTCCGCCGCGAGTTGGCGGAGGGCGGCGGCCTGTCGAGCTACCCGCACCCGTGGCTGATGCCGGAGTTCTGGCAGTTTCCCACCGTCTCGATGGGCCTTGGGCCAATCATGGGCATCTACCACGCGCGCTTCTTGCGCTATGCCCAGCATCGCGGGCTCATCCCGGCCAACGACTCGCGGGTTTGGGTGATGATGGGCGACGGCGAAACCGACGAGCCGGAGAGCCTCGGTGCTATTACGCTGGCCAGCCGCGAACGCCTGGACAACCTCGTGTTTGTGATCAACTGCAACCTGCAGCGCTTGGATGGGCCGGTGCGCGGCAACGGCAAGATCATCCAGGAACTGGAGGCGGCCTTCCGCGGTGCGGGTTGGAACGTGATCAAGGTCATCTGGGGCGACGACTGGGATCCGCTGCTGGCCAAAGACAGCGACGGCCTGCTGGTGAAGCGCATGAATGAGACAGTGGACGGGCAGTACCAGAAGTACATCGTGGAGCCCGGCAGTTATATTCGTGAGCACTTTTTCGGCGCACACCCGGCACTGCTTAAGCTGGTGGAAAATCTCAGCGACGAACAGCTGCTGCGCCTGCGCCGCGGCGGGCATGACCCGGAAAAGGTGTACGCCGCTTATGCCCAAGCCGTGACCCACACCGGCAGCCCGACAGTAATTCTGGCAAAAACAATCAAAGGTTACGGCTTAGGCGAGGCGGGAGAAAGCCGCAACGTGGCTCATAACCAGAAGAAGCTCAACGAAGACGGGCTGCGCCAGTTCCGCAGCCGGTTCGCGATCCCTATCAGCGACGCACAGGTCGCAGATGCGCCATTTTATATGCCGGGCGCAGACACCCCCGAAATGAAATACCTGCACGAGCGCAGGGCCGCGCTCGGCGGATTCGTACCCCAGCGCATCCAAGCAGGCGCGCCGCTGGATACTCCGCCGCTCAGCGAATTTAAGGAATACCTTGCCGGGACGAACGGGCGCGAGGCCTCCACCACGATGGTGTTCGTACGGATGCTCTCCAGTCTCTTGCGCCACCCAGGCATCGGCAAGTTGATTGTGCCGGTGGTCCCTGACGAGGCGCGCACCTTTGGCATGGAGCCGCTGTTCCGCCAATGCGGCATCTACTCACACCGCGGCCAGCTCTATGACCCAGTGGACCGCGATACTCTGCTGTACTACCGCGAGGCAAAAGACGGGCAAATCATCGAGGAGGGAATCAACGAGGCGGGCTCACTGGCGTCCTTTATTGCTGCAGGCACGGCTTATTCAACCATCGGCGTCAACGCGATCCCCTTCTTCATCTTCTATTCGATGTTCGGGTTCCAGCGCGTCGGCGACCTGATGTGGGCGGGGGCGGAAATGCGCAGTAAAGGTTTCTTGCTGGGCGGCACCGCCGGGCGCACCACGCTCAACGGCGAAGGCCTGCAGCACGAGGACGGGCACAGCCATCTACTCGCCAGCACGATCCCCAACCTGCTCGCCTACGATCCGGCGTACGCCTACGAGATCGCGGTAATCCTCCAGGACGGCCTGCGCCGCATGTACCACGCGCAAGAGGATGTGTTCTACTACCTTACACTGATGAACGAAAACTACGCCATGCCGCCCAACTGCAGGATGGGGCATTAATTTTTGCCTATCC
>CAYXMN010000324.1:632-1782 GCA_964465955.1 uncultured Planctomycetales bacterium | reverse complement strand
GTGTTACTCACCCGTTCGCCACTGACAAGCTCCCCTTCGCTCGATCCCTCACTCGCTTCTGTGATTTCTCACTTCCGCTCGCTCATTATTCCGCTCCACTCGCTCGCCCGTCCGACTTGCATGGGTCATGCACGCCGCTAGCGTTCATCCTGAGCCAGGATCAAACCCTCCGTAAATTTCTCCACGAGCTTCCGCTCGCTTACTGACGGTTTCCCATTCGCTCTAGTTTATTCTTCTGCCACTCTTCAGTTGTTAAGGTGCCGTTGCTACGGACTGCCGATTATACCGATTGCCAGTAGCTTGTCAAATCCACCCTGGGAGCCGTTTCATGTTCCCGGCTGTTTTAGATAGGAAAACCGACGCCATAACACTACGTCGGTCATGCGAGAGTGCTTACCTCACCAATCGAGGTATGATTAACTCTCTTGTTAAGTACCCATCTCCACAGGCAAGTTACATTATAACACAACCTATCTGGCTTGTCAAGATGCGATATTCACCCTAATTCGTTTCTCTGAGCTCCATCCCGCCCTGCTGATGCAGCCACAAGCGCGCGCCTGTCTCAGCCATCAGGTTCACCTGGTGGCGCGAACGTTGCACTTCACCCGTCACGCGTAGCAGCACAGCACGTGACCATATCTCCGGCTGGCGCTGGAATATATCCGGCTGGACAATGACGTTCATCATGCCGAATTCATCTTCCAAAGTAATAAAACAGAACCCCCGGGCCGTAGGTGGGCGCTGCCACACCGCCAGGACGCCGGCCACTGTCAGCCTGCGCCCAGCCGGGCTGTTGTTCATTTCCAGGCTGGAAGCGATGCCCCGCGCCGCGAATTCTCCGCGCAGCAGCTCGCATAAATGGTGCTGCGCTGATACGCTTGTTGCTTTGTATTCCGCCATGATATCCTCGGTAATCGTCATCATCTCGACCGGCGGTTCCCTATCGGGCACAGGCGCAAGGGGCAGCGCTTCCTCGGTATACCGCAGCTGCCCCAGGCGCCAAAGCAGTTCGCGACGGTTCCGGCCCCACCTATCCAGCGCGCCGGCTAGAATCAATGATTCAACCTCGCGGCGCGGCAGGCGCGTACGCCAGCAAAGGTCATCCAGGTGGCGAAAATCTCCTTTGGCCCGTTCAGCCAAAAAGCGTTCG
>CAYXMN010000324.1:0-622 GCA_964465955.1 uncultured Planctomycetales bacterium | reverse complement strand
GATCACCGCGTCGCCCCAGCCGTGCGCGTAGCGCAGCCCCATGCGGATTGCCCCGCCCTCCAGGGCGCATTCAGCTCTGCTGGCGGCCACATCCACGCCGCGAACCGCCACGCCGTGCCGCCGCGCGTCGGCCACCACGATGCGCGGGGCATAAAAGCCCATCGGCTCGCTGTTGAGTACCGAGCAGTAATAAGCCGCCGGATAATAATGGCGCAGCCACAGCGAATCATACGCCGTCTTGGCGAATGCCGCGGCATGGCTGCGGCAGAACCCATATTTGCTGGCAAAGGCAATCATCCGCTCAAACAGCTCTTCGGCATACTCCTGGCTGATGCCGCGCTCACGCGCTCCCGCAAGGAACCGCTGCTGCAAGGTCAGCACTTCATCGGTCGAACGGTGGCCGCTGATAGCCCGGCGTAATCTGGCCGCTTCGACCGCGCTCAACCCGCCGACGGCCATCGCCACCTGCATCACCTGCTCCTGGAAGACGATAACGCCCATCGTGTCGCCCAACACCGGCTCCAGCGCGGGGTGCGGGAAGGTGACCGGTTCTAGCCCCTGGCGGCGGCGGTAGAACGGATGCACCATGCCGCCCTGCAGCGGCCCGGGGCGAATCAGAGCC
>CAYXMN010000323.1:0-1824 GCA_964465955.1 uncultured Planctomycetales bacterium | reverse complement strand
GGCGAACTGCTGGCAGAAGGGAACGTAGAACTCCTTGACCGGCGTTTTCGCAGTCAGCACCGGCAGGACTTCCAACCCGGCGCGGTATAACCGGCTAATCACCTGATCAAGCACGGCCCAGTCTGATTCGTCCGAATCCAGGAAATGCTCCATCGGCACCGCTAAGCGGACCAGTCCGCATCCAGTCTGCTGCGCCGCCTCGACCTGCTCGCGGGTCAGGCTGTAATTGTCGAGGTATACACCAAGCGGATGATGCCCCGTCATCGCCCATGAATCATTGACCGCCGGCGGATTGAGCAGATTGCCAGAGATCTCGTAACCGTCAAGTTGAGGGAATTGGTCCCCCACTTTGATCGAATCAATCAACTCGCCTGACGCCCGGCCAGGCAGGCAAGCCAACGCAGCCAGGCATAGCAGCGCCAGCCAGCCACGTACACTTAGGCCAATCCTCTGCCACAGTATCATAATTCCAGTTTCACCCCACCCTGCCATAGCTCGTTATACAAGCTCAAGTGTCCGGCGGCGATGCGCGCGAAGCTGAATCGATCGGCATATGCGCGCTGCTTACACACTTGCTCCTCCCAACACGCCGCCAGCTTCCCGCTGAACAACTCGATCAATAAGACTGCTAACGATGCTGCTGTGTTTGAATGCGGTGCTAAATATGGATGTTCTTCACGGCTGCCCCCTCCAACAACGATCGGCAGATCACATTGGCTGATCGCGGCGATGCTGCTGCGTTTGCTGGAATACCCTTCATCGAAGGGAAACACCCCTAGCGCGTATTTGGCCGTTTCCGCCTGCAGGTGCGCACGCGGGATATGGCCTAGGCGCACAACGGCATCGGAAAGCTCCAGCTCGGTGATCCGCCCCAGCACCGCTTCGCTCAGCTTGCTACCGGCGGGAAAATCCCCGCCCAGGTAAAGCTGGACTGGCTTGCCGGCCTTGCGCACTGAATGCAACGCTTCAAGCAAGCGGGTAAATCCTTTGCCTTGGGCCGGCAGGCCGTAATGGAACATGCTGTTGGGTACCCGTCCAGCCAGCCCGGATGGTGGCGGTAATGCGGGCACAGGCTGGCCTGCCGCGGCCTGCCAGACCGCTTCAAGCTCAGCGCGGCTCCCCAGAACGTTCCCCACCGGCATCATGCTTAATGAATACTCCACCTGCTTGCCGGTAAACCCTTCCAGTTCCTGCTCGTTGGTCAGCACAAGCGCGTCAATGAACGGCAGCATCTCACTCACCGCGCCTTTGCGGAGTTGGTGGCTGGTGATGAATTCGTGGAGCGTCAGCACCAGCCGGCTGCGAGATTGCATTCCATGCAAGCTGCGCGGCAGGATCACCGGCCCACCCGCCAGACCAAAACCCTTGGATGGGTATTGGAGGTGGATGATGTCGAATTCCCCCTCACGCAAAGCGCGGATTAAGCCGTAGACAGTGAGCAGGGAGTAACCTGCCAACTCATGCAGGTGCAGCGTCGTGAGTTTGGGAAACGGCGGCTGCTTGGGGCCGAAGCCCTTGGCGTAATACAGGTGCACTTCGGCATCCAATGCGAGATGCTGCGCCAATTCGTAGGCGTAGTCGCCCACTCCGCAGTGCTCATCTCCGGCGCTTCCGGTCACCAGCGCTATCTTCATGGGACCAGTGTAGCGCAGGCAGGTGCTATACTCGCGCAATAGGAGGGCGGCGATGCAGTTTTACGCACGCACGGAACTGGTCGGGAAAATGAAGGAAATCGCCTTTCTGGAAGGCGATTTCACCTTGCGTTCTGGTAAAAAAAGCAAGTGGTATTTCAAGTTCATCCCGTGTAAAATTAAATCCAATGGA
>CAYXMN010000322.1:0-1841 GCA_964465955.1 uncultured Planctomycetales bacterium | reverse complement strand
TACTTCGGCGCGGGAGCGTCCCCGGCGCGCACGGGTGCTGCAACAAGACACAGACCTAGTACGAATAGGCAAGCGGTGAGCCCCAGGCTGGCAATGCGGGTGGCGCTTGGTGAGGCAGGCATATTCTTCCCCCAGAATTGAGATCCTTACTGACCGAAAAAGTATAACGTGAAGCCGGTTTGGCTGCCGAGAATTGGCGGCAGCGGGCCGCCGACCCACAGCCTCAATGAGTCGCAACGCCGCGCAGGTGCTCCTAATCTATCAGCGAGCTACCAAATCCGTCCCGGCGGATTTAGCACGCGTCGACCGAGACGCGGGCTTGCTAGTACTCCAGTTTCAGCGCCAGCAGTTGCTTCACCCATTTTAGATCCGCTTCCTGTCCCACTTCCAGACGGATGCCGGTGCCTTCGACGTAGCGTTTCGCCGCGTTCAACTCGGCCAGCACATGCTCCGGCAACCCCGCTGTTTGCGCTGCGGCCACCGCCTTGGCGCCGAAGATTACCGCCATCAGGAATGTCCCCTCCTGCGGGATCAGATACATCAGATTGCGTTTGCCGTCCATTGCGCGCATCATCCAGCCGCCGTCCTTCGTCGTCATCTTCCAAATGAATTTAACCTTCGGCTTTTGCTCCAAGATGTGCGCCGTCAGCCGTTCCCACCGCGTATGGGCCCGCCCTAATGCTGTTTTCAGCATCTCCGCCGTTGGTTCAACCGCCTGATCCGCAAAGCAGCTAATCGCCATTGCACCCTCTCCCGCACGCGGTTACACCGGCCGCTGTAATCATAGCGTTCGTCGAACTCCATGTCCCCGTGGTCAGTTCCAAGCCTGCATTTCAACAGTTAACCGGTAATTGATACATATTCGCTATTCCGCATATCCGGTTGACACTGGGCCTGCCCAGCGGGATAATTCGATGGGAAACTAGCGTTCCCGCTACACAGCATTGGCTTTCGCACGCCCGTCGGTGGGCGCGCAATCCACAGCCAGGAGGCTGCCTGCATGACTAAGAAAGTGATGTTTGACGGTAATACCTCGGCCGCGTATGTGGCCCACGCCGTCAATGAGGTGTGCGCAATCTACCCCATCACGCCGTCATCGGTGATGGGCGAGCTGGCTGACGATTGGAGCGCCAAGGGCCAGAAGAACATCTGGGGCAACATCCCGCTCGTCAGCGAGCTGCAAAGCGAGGGCGGCGCGGCGGGCGCGATCCACGGCGCCCTAACCGCCGGTGCGCTGGCCACGACGTTCACCGCGAGCCAGGGCTTGCTGCTGATGATCCCGAACATGTACAAAATTGCCGGCGACCTGACGCCGACCGTGTTCCACATCAGCGCGCGCAGCATCAGCTGCCAGGCGTTGTCAATCTTCGGCGATCACTCCGATGTGATGTGCGCGCGCGAGACCGGCTTCGGCTTCCTTGCGGCGGGCAACGTGCAGGAAGTGATGGACAACGCGCTGGCCGCCCAGCGCTGCACGCTCAAGAGCCGCATCCCGCTGGTGCATTTCTTTGACGGTTTCCGCACCAGCCACGAAATTCAGAAAATCGACTCGATCGACTACGACGTGATGCGGAAGATGATCGACGAGAACGACGTGCTGGCGTTGCGCGAGCGCGCCTTGCGCCCCGAGAAGCCGACGATGCGCGGCACGGCGCAGAACCCTGACCTGTACTTCCAAGGCCGCGAGGCGGTGAACAAGTTTTACGACGCCTGCCCCGGCATCATGCAGGAGTGCTACGACGAGCTGGCCAAATACACCGGCCGCCCGTACCACCTGTTCGACTATTTCGGCGACCCGCAGGCCGAGACCGTGATGGTGATCATGGGCTCGGGCGCGGAGG
>CAYXMN010000321.1:469-1878 GCA_964465955.1 uncultured Planctomycetales bacterium | reverse complement strand
CAGTGCGCGCCTGGCGATTCCAGGCGATACTTCCACGGTTAACGCGGTCTTGAGCCAGGCCGGGAAGGTTTTTATCAGTGTGGAAGGTGACGGCGCGGGGTTGTTCCGCCTAAGCCTGCCGGAGGGGAAGCAGTTGTGGTCGGCCCATCTCGGGAAGTACTGGAACTGTAAAATCGTCTTTAATGAAAGCGGGCAGCCAGCCGGCGGCCATGAAGCCCTAGCCTCAGACCTGGCGCTGTCGCTTGATGGGCAGCGATTGTACGCTGTCGTGCCTAACACCGGCACGCTGATCGCCCTGGACACAACCACGGGCCGGCAACTCGAGGAAGCGCCGCTGGCCAGCATCAGCCGGTTGCTCTCGGCGGAAATCGACGGTCGCGCGGTGCTGCTGGTCATCGGCGAGCGCGAGGCTTACGCCGTGGATCAGGCAGGCCTCAACCACCAGCTCTGGCGTCGCGAGTTCCCGGCGGAGCTGGCGGAGGAGGGGATGTTCTACGGGAAGGTTGGGCTGGGGCAGTGCGCGTGGGATGAGGCGGCGGACACCTTATACGCTTGCCTGCCCGCGCGGCGCCAGGTGGTGCGGATGCGGCTGTCGCGCTGGGGCAGCAAGCTGCGCGACCAGGCCCGCAGCCTCACGCTGACCAGTGCGCCGGATGGCCTCCTGCCGCTGCCGGGGCACGATCTTGTCGCCGTCGCGCTGGGCGGGGAGCACAAGCTGCTGCTGCTCGATGCGCGCTCGCTGGCGGTGAGGCGTGTGGTCGCGTGGCTGCCCGGCCCGCCGGAGCTATGCTGCTGGGACGGCGTGCTGATTGGCACGGGCGAACCAGAGCCTGGCCCGGTAGACGCGGAGGCGGAGAGCAATCCCTATGTGCGCGTGACGCAATTCGCCACGCTGGCGCTGCCGGATGGCGCGCCGCGGCTGCATCGCTGGCCGGGACAATGGCGGATGTTCCCGGATTACCTGTTTAACCATGATGTGTACTTGGATGAAGTGTACTACTACGCACCTCATCTGGCTTTGCCCCGGCCAGCGGGCTGGCCGCCAGTGTTTCTCAACGATACGGCGGAACAGAGCCAAAAGCTGTGGCTGTATGATCCGCGCAGCGGGAGCGCGAGCCTGCTGCACCAGTTCGACTCCTATATCGTGTCTGCGGCCTTTTGTGAAGAGCCGCAAGAATTCTTGACGCAGGAGTTTCGGTCCAAGACCAGCAGGAGCGAGCCGCTGGGGCACGACGGGCAGCTTTATGTGTTCAAGCTGGCGCAACGCTGATCGCGCGGTGCCTCCCCCGGCGGCGGAAGCTGAATCGCCCGCCAAAGGGAAGCGTCTAGGCCAAGCTCGCCGCATTCGACCGGGCAGGCTGGGCTCAGTTCAAATACGGCGAGTTGTAGTTCAATTGCAGGAGGAACAC
>CAYXMN010000321.1:0-459 GCA_964465955.1 uncultured Planctomycetales bacterium | reverse complement strand
ACGGCTAAGAGCCCGGCGTAGGGCACGGCGAACACGATTAGCCCGCCCAGCGCTGCCTGGCGCGCGGGAGCTTTCATCAAGGCCAGCACCAGCCAGCCCACCAGCCCGGACAGCAGGAACGGTAGGGCCATTACGACGAAGTACAGCGTCACAGTTACTGGGATGAATTTGCTGATGAGCGGGGCGAAGATTAAGAGCGACCGGCCAAGCCACATGATGGCAAGATTGGCCGCCACGGCGATAGCCAGCTTGGCGAAGCGCTGCTTCGGGGCAGTCAGCCGCCACACCAGTACTGCGCTAAGGATTGGTGGCAACACCCAGACGAAAAACACCTGCCACAGGTCAAACGCGGTGTCGTAGGTGATCAAGCAGCTCTCCTCGGAAGTGGTTTTATATCGAAGGTTTGCTGTACCTCAGATCACAACAAGCTTAACACGGATCTCTGACAAATAATGCTTA
>CAYXMN010000320.1:0-1938 GCA_964465955.1 uncultured Planctomycetales bacterium | reverse complement strand
GCTCAGTTCCGGCCCAAATATCGCGGTCAACGATCCAGCCGGGATATAAGCTCTCGATGGAGACTTGAACATTATGCTGAATACGTTCCGTTGTCTCACTCGACGGATGTCTTGTCCCTAGGTTCCCTGGTTGTTCTGTCACGTGCGCAACTCCACTTCATCAGCCAACTCGCGGAAGGCGATTGCTAAACTAGTACCATATAATGGGTGTCGAAAGGCTTGATTTGCCCAAGATTTAGCCTGGCGCACTGTGAAGGATTTCGTCTGAACCCTGGCTGCCGTTTGATCCCGTCAACGCTTGGAGCATGCCGGGGTAGAGCTGCTCGATGATTCCCGCCCCGTGGAGGATGCTTGGACCGGTTGCGATTAACGCCGCGCAAGCGGCGGTGACCACGATGTGCCAGTCGCCGGCGCATTGCACCTGCGCGCCGTGGAGCGGCGTGGGGCCGTGCACCGTGAACCCGTCCGGATCGACCTCGACATCCGCGCCGAATTCGCGCAACACCTGGGCGGTGAGTTGCAGCCGGTCGGGAGTCTGGCGGCGCAGGTGCGCCAAGCCTTTAATATGGGAAATGCCGTGGGCTTGCGTTGCCAGCAACACTAAAAGCGCGTATTCCTCTCCGAGGTAGGGGCTCAAGTTAGGGGCTACGCTGAAAGCTGGTATGTGTGGCAGGTGGTGCACGCGGATGCTGGTGACGGGTTCGGTGCCGTACTGCCAGTCACGCTCACGGCTGAGATGGTCGCCCAAGCGGCTGATCACTTTAAATAACCCCATGCGGCGCGGGTTCGCCCCAACCTGTTTAATCAACAAATCGCTGCCTGGGATCAGCGTGGCCGCGACGATGAACGGAGCGGCGGTAGAGAGATCGCCAGGCACTTTGAGCCGGCGCGGCTGGACTTTTTGCTCGCCGGCGATGTTCACGGTCTCCCCGTCGCGGCTGGCCCGTACTCCCATGAACCGCAGCAATCGCTCCAGATGATCCGCGCGCGGCAGAGCAGTGCCAATGCGGCTGGTGCCGACTCCGGCAAGCGCGGCCAACAGTAACGGATCTTTAGCCCAGCTCTGTTCCGCAGGAAGCTCGCAGTTCAAGGGATACAGCGGCTGGCCTTTGATGCGAATCGGCGGCGTACATCCATTGTTGCCCAGGCACTCAACCTCGGCTCCCATCTCGCGCAGCCGCTCCGCCAGTGGGGCCAAGCTGCAGTGCTCAAGCTCAGGCCCGCCGGTAAGCAGCGCCGGGAATTTTTGGCCTGCGAGCAGCCCAAGGCACAAGGATAGGCACAGCACCGACCCATTACAGTCCAGTTCGCCTTCTGGACGCTGCAGTTTTTGCTGTTGCTTCGCCACGACCAGCCAGCCGTCGGCGTCCGTGGTGAATGTCGCGCCAAGATGGGCCAACACGCGTCTCGTGGCGATAGTGTCGGGGCTTTCCAGTGCGTCCTTGATCTGCACAGGTCCCACAGCCATTGCGCCGAGCAGCAGTGCATGGTGGGTGGCCAAGCGATCGCCCGGCGGATCGAATTCGCCGACCAGCGGGGCTGTGGCTGGCGCTAATTCCCAGGTGTCTTGGCGGACGCTCATTAACGCGCATATTATAGGCAGCGCGTCAGCGTTGCGTCAGCGCAAGCTAGTATGCCGGAGCTTCCATCCCATACTGGGCCCAGTCTTCCTTCGTCGGACCGCACACTGCTGTCGGCTTGATCCCGGCTTGACGCATCAGCACCGACATCTGCCCGGCATGGTGGCTCTCATGGTCATGCAAAACAAACAACGTCAGTCCGCGCTCCCACTTCTCACCATACATTTCGTCCACAACCGCAAGCGTTTCGTCCTTCCACTCAGCTTGGATTTTTTCCAGCAGCGCTTTAGCCGCGCGCTGGTAGGTATCGGCGATCTCCTGCGCGCGGGCAGGCGGCAGGGCTTCATGGTCAAAGCCT
>CAYXMN010000319.1:0-1940 GCA_964465955.1 uncultured Planctomycetales bacterium | reverse complement strand
GTTGTATGCGCTGGTCGATAATGCGCCGTGCGTGCTCGCCGGTATTCTGATCCTGGCTGTCCAAGGCAAAGCGCAGCTGATTGGTCAGCTGGCGCGCGAGCGCATCTGGGTTGCCGTAGTGGGCGCGTTCGCTGGCATGTACGCCTATGTGCTGCTGCTGGTAGCCATCGATTACTTCCCGCCCAGCGTGGTGGAACCTGTCACGCAGCTATCCGTGTTGGTGGCGGTCGCATTGGGGGCATGGTGGTTTAAGGAACCGCTCAGGGCGCGCTGGCTGGCCGCCTTACTTGTAATCGCGGGCGCGGTCTTGCTGCTCTGGCCCGGCAGGCGCTAGGCGAAAGCCGTCCCAGTGGGGTATATACCTATTCCAAGTACCAATATGGAAATAGGGTGGATACTGCTGGCTGCGCGGGTGCTGGTCCTCAGCGCCGTCAATCCGCTGCTTAAAGCCATCAATCGCGGACGCTCGCCGGTAATCATTAACAGCACATTCTGTTTGTTGTCGATTTTGCTCGTCCTGCCGATCGCCGCGTGGCAAGCCTGGACAACACCGCACTACCTCGATGGCATGCCGGATTGGGTCGGAGCAGGTCTGCTGAGCGGAGCAGTATTCGCGGGTGGATTCATGCTGCTGGGCCGGGCCATGGGCCAAGGCGAGGTAAACCTACTCACGCCGTTAATGGCACTGCTGTTTATCTTCGTTTACATCGAAGACATCATCCTGGGGCAGCGGACGCTAAGTGTGCTGCCGCTTTGCGGCGTCGCGCTGGTGATGCTGGGGGTGTCACTGCTCAACCTCCGCCCGGATCTACCCTGGCGTACAGCGCTCAGCCCGGTGTTTCTGCTTCGGCAGCCCGGCGCTTGGGAGACCATTGTATTCGTCTTGCTGATTTCCTTCACCCGGCAGATCGATAAATCTATGGCCAGCACTGCTCCGCCTGTGATGTATGCCATCATCGCTAATGCGCCTGTCGTCCTGCTGGGCTTCGGCATCACCGCTTGGCGCGGCCAGTTTCAGCGCGCCCAGGAACAGCTTGCCGGAATCTGGCGGCTGATGTGGCTTGCCTCGGCGGTGGGCATAGCGAACTACCTGCTGCTGTTATCTTGTTTCGACTACTTCACGCCGAGTATCGTCGAACCCGCGAGCCAGGTCGCGATGGTCCTCACGGTGTTGTATGGCGTGGTGCTGTTTAAGGAACCGCTGCACCAGCGCTGGCTCGCCGCGGTAGTCATTATCGCGGGTTCGGTGCTGGTCATCCGTTACTAGCTTTCGCCAGTTTGCGCTCACTACGCGCCTTGGCCGCTTTACCCTTTCTCTCATTTCTCATATCCGCCTGCCAGGCTGAGGCATACTCCGCCCCCAGTAAAATCCAGACCGCGGAGCCGTAAACCCATAACATCAACAGCACAACGCTGGACATCGTGCCGTAAATGCTGGTGTAGATATTTGAACTAGCCATCAGCGCGGTGAACAGCCGCTTAAATCCTTCCCAGCAAATCCCCACCGGGATGGCCGCGCTTAGCGCGAGCCGCCAGGGAACGAACGTATTGGGCATGAACTTGTACAACAGGAACATCATTGCCACAGCGAAGATCCACGGCAATGTAGTGTAGAACCAGACCCAGACGGCCTCAAGCGAGTATCCCAGGAATTCGCCGCCGACCTGCTTGAGCGTGATGACGGTGGTCGTCAACACCATGGACACGCCAAAAAACATCGCCGCGCCGAGGGCGGCTAGCAGCGTCCAGAGCTTGCGCTGAAAGAACGGGCGGACGCTCTTGCCGCCCCAAGCCCGTGTTAACACGAAATGGAGGGATTCATAGAATCGCACTCCGGACCAGATAAACGCCGGGATACTCCACCATGCACCCATGAGTTGCGTTAATTTAAGCTGATCAACCGCCGCCACCCTGCGCACTAAAATGCCGGCGGCATCCGG
>CAYXMN010000318.1:0-1953 GCA_964465955.1 uncultured Planctomycetales bacterium | reverse complement strand
GTAGAACCAGTCTGCCGCCTCGCGCTTGCTCATGCGGAAGCTGTACTCGCCCCAGGTTTCATCGCCGCCTGCGCCGTGCAGCCGCGCTTTGGGGCAGTCCGTGGTGCAATTCATGATGTAACTGCCGCGCCAGAAGCGTACGATGGGCGCGATCCGCAGGCCAGACTTATGCGGTTTGGCTTCGGTGCCGTTCATCCCGCGTTCGACCGTGATGGTCAACGCGCCTTTGTTGACGAGGCGGATGCTCATGATTTCCCCGTCACACAGCACATCCTCGCCGACGCGGAAAATCTCCCATTCCCGCGGGCTATTGTTGGAAAGCGTCGGCCCGTTTTGCATCCACTCTTTGACCGGGATCACCGTCTGCTTATCGTCCAGCTCGCCATCTAGCGTGGTACCGGCTTCGGTCAGGAACCACTTAGCCGGCCAGTCCTTCAAATATGGATTGGCCTCGCGGGTGCCGAGGTAAATATTGCTATGGCGGATCACCGAGTTGGTGAAGTAGGTCAATAACTGGATCTTCGGATTCTCTTCCTTGAGCGCTTTATAGAACGTGCGGCCCGAAGCGCGCCCATACAGCCGGACATGGAAATTGCCGACCGCCACATCGTAGCGCGCGCATTCCTCCAGCGTATTAACCTCAAAACTGGGGTGCCACATCGCCAGGCGCGGGAACTTCGGCCCGTCCGGCACCGGCATCGGATACTCCGGAAAGCCGTAACGTTCCTGCTGCTGTTCGGCGCTGATCGCCGCGAATGGCAGCAGGGTACAAACGAGAACCAGTAGCAATATCATTAAGCGCATGGCCCTGATTGTAACACTGCCCTGGGAACGCGTGACAGATCTACCTGCGGTAACACAGCACATCAGTACGATTTCACCGGTTACTTTGACTTTTCCTTAAGCTCGAAATTCGCCTTCAGCATTTCGATCAGGTGATACGCCACATAATCCGCTCCATGCTCGCTGAGGTGGATCCCGTCGCCCTGGCGAATCATGCGATCCTTGCCTTCAAAATTCACGGAAGCCATGTAGTTGCCTTCTGCATCGCTGGTGATGCCCCAAGTCGGGAGGAACACGCCGCCGGCGGTGAGGGTGGCATTCTCTACAACATTGTTTAGAATCTCGATCTGGTTGCTGAATTTCTTCGACCGCATGATCGGCATGCCCACCATCGCGCCATAGTTTCCGCCTTCCTTCATCAGTCCGACGATCTCCTGCACGCGGTCGCCGTATTCGGTCTTCCACTCCTCCGAGCCGAATTTAGCCACAGCGGCGCCGTCCACCGAGGCTAACCCCTGGCAGTCATTGTCGCCAAAATACGCGACGGTCAAGTCGGGATCAAATTCTGCTTTCAGCTCGGTTAGCTTAGTCATCCAGTTAAAGTAATCAGGACGGGCGAGGCCGGTGGAATGAAGGCCGAAACGCATCACGGTCACGCCTTCCATGTTCTCCAAGCGCCGCTCCAACTCGGTGCCAAGACCGGCCTGGATTGAGCTGTCTCCGATAAGTAGTATCTTCGCTGGTTTGGGCTTGGCAGGCTTAGCAGGCATCTGCGCGTCGCCGAAAGCATGCACGCGCGGCTGCTCAACCTGCGCGACCTCTGCCGGCACCGGTGTTGCAGCGCTGGCGGACCATTCCGGCGCGTCGCGGTACACGCCCTGGACTGCGTTTTGCACAGCCTCGCGCAGCTCGATGACCCCGATGGCTTGCGCGCCGGTTTCAAGCTGCGCCGCGGCCGGCATCAGGCTGCCCTGCACCGGCGTTTCATCGGTTACCGCCCAAGCATTTACATCGCGTGCAAAGACAAGCACCAGTACGAGCAGGATCACCCAGGACCAGCCCAGCAGAACTCGCGGCGGAGCAAAGGTTTCAGCCTGTGTTTTGAGCAGGTTCGTTTCGTTCTTCATCAGCTACATCCCTTCATTAGAATCCAAAGTAAATGTACGGGGC
>CAYXMN010000317.1:0-1963 GCA_964465955.1 uncultured Planctomycetales bacterium | reverse complement strand
GGCAAGCAGGTAATCTTCCATATTCGCGAGGAATTCGGCGGCATACCACAACGTGTCCGTGTGTTCGGGATCCACCGTCAGCGCTAGCTTATAGCTGCGCCATGCCTCGCGGGGAAAATCCAGATTCGCATAGGTCAGGCCGAGGAACGCCCAAATCTCCGGATCCGACCCTTCCAGCGCGCTGGCCCGGTGATAGCACTCAAGTGCGCGTTCGAAATCTTCCTTGTCGAAGGCCTCGTCGCCTGCTTTGATTAAATCGGCACGGGCCGACTGTTCCTTGGCTGTAAGCTTGCGCGGGGCAAGCAGCAGTCCGCCTGTTGTCATGCGTAACTCCTCCTCTGCGCCAGAAATAGTACCAGATTCGGAGACAGGCTACTTGCCCTCTGTATCGGGAGGTAAGACAGGTGGTTTTCGGGCTTTAACTCCCTGTGCGGTCGAGGAACGCTTGGCTCTGGCCGCCCGGATGCGCTTGTAAATGAACCAGCCGATGAGGAGGAGCAGGGCCCACGGGATAAGCGCTGTCCAGCCGCTGACGAAGAAGTAGATGATGCCTTGCACGAATCCCCGCCACTTGAGGCGCAGATCCTTTTGGGCGTTCGCCAGCGTTTCGTTGTAGCCCCAGTTCCATTCATCGGCGACATAAGCAGCTTGCTCAGTCAGGTTCACAGTGATCGTCGAGTTAGTGATCTGATCAGCGAGTTGAGCTAGCGAGTCTTCATGGTTCTGAATCTCATAACTCACTTCACTCAAGCGTTCTTGGGTTTGCAGCAGCACGCTGTAAGCCTCGCCCAATCCGCGCGTGCGCTGCACATCCAGCGCTTCCTGCAGCATGGTGCGAAGCGTCTCCTGCTCGGTGTGCAGCACTTTAAGGCGGCTGACTGTTGAGATGTATTGCGTGCTGACATCCTGGCTGGAGATATGCTGGTTCTCCACCTCGCCGAGCCCTTTGAGTTCCTCCCACGTGGCGAGGAACTCCTCCGCCGGCACGCGCACCTTGATCCAGCCTGTGCGGGTCCCGTCCCCGAATTTCTCCATCGAGCTATCGGTCACGATGCCTTGATGCTTCTCCGCGACCTGGCCTACGTCAGCGGCGGTTTTCTCATAGCTCTCTACGTTCAGCGCCAGATCCCCGTTGCGGATTAGATACCGGGCGTCGGGAATTGCCTCGGCCGCGAAGGCTTTGGGCATTAGCCAGTCGTCGAAGTTGAACGATACGGCGTTGCCGTTAGCCGGTTGCGCAGTCCCAAGCGGCGCTCCAGTGGAACTGGTGGCAACGTTCGTCGAGCCAGGCGCCATCGCAGCTTCGGCTGCCGGCGCTTCCATCGGGGCCATTGCAAAACCCTCGCTGGTAGCCGCCTTCTCGTCTTGCATAGCGCTGCCGGAGCGGTCATGTTCCTGTTTGAGCCTGAGGCTCCCCCCACCGCGCGCACAGGCCAGACCGAGGCTGACGAGAATGAGGATAAGCAAGCCCAAGCCAAGCCAAATCAGCCCTTGCTTGTACGGGGATCGAGCACGCTTCATGCAAGCCTCCCAAAACACTTGTTAACAAAGACTATCACTGATTGGCGATGTTCACCTGCTCCTTGTCTCATTAGGAAAATCAAGCTGAGTATTGGCTTAATATCAGCTTTTTACTATTGCGCGGCGCAGTTACCCTCTGCTATGCTGTACCCCCTGTGGTGGAGGCGCTACGGGCGGAAGAGGTAGGCACGCAGCATTCAAGTCGGATTAGACCGGATGAGTTGGTCCATGGCTTATCCCCAAAATGTTGAATTCTGATGTTGATAGCTGTGGATTAAGGTTTATTACTACTGAGCCGATACAGAGTTAGGGGCGCTTTTGCGCTGAATTCAGGTCAGAGGAAGGCAAGCCTGGGGTGGCCGGAGCAACGGTTCATTCCAGCCAAAAGATAAGCATGCAAGTCAGCAGCGCGGCAGACGTCTTGCGGGTGATGAAGGAGCAG
>CAYXMN010000316.1:0-1973 GCA_964465955.1 uncultured Planctomycetales bacterium | reverse complement strand
CAGGCTGTGGCAGTCGGAGCAGACAAACCCCGCCGTGAAGTGGACATCCGTGACTTCGAGCTGGGATTCCTGCTGCAGGCGGCCATGGCAATTGAGGCACTTGCCCGGCTGCTGGGCCGGGGTGGCGCCCACCGCGTCGCCGTGGCAGTCGTCGCAGCTATCGGTGTGGCAACTACCGCAGCCCGTCTCGGCATAACTCACGCCGAACACAGCGCCGGCGCCGTCCGGTTGGTCATACCACCACTGCATGCCACTGGCTGTGCCATGGATGCTGGTCGGCAACGTTTCGCTGGGATCTGGCGGCAATTCGCCTCCGGGGTCGCCTGCTCCGCTATTCAAAGCGCTGCAACCGGCTGCGATTACTAAAATGATTGCCCACAAGATGAGATGTTGCCGCATTTGCCACCTCCGCGAACTTGGCTGCGCCCGGCAAAGGTCCACACCTGGCCGGGGTATCCAGCGTTCGCATGAATTATAGCATATATGAATCCCGAACACATGTTAAATGTTGTAATAAGACAAGTTCTCATCATTCCCGGATCTTCTTGAATTAGCTTGCAAATACACTCGTGAAGTGGTATTCTCTGAATCATTCTCTAAGCGCGAACGCATATGTTACTGGTAACATATTATTCTGTAATCGGCAATGAATCGACCTACCGGATCGGCCTATTGCTGTCACGGTACGCGCTCAATGTCAAGGAACTCAGCACGGCGCTTGGCTTAAGCCAGCCGCTGGTCAGCCACAAGCTGGCGCGCCTGCGTAAGCACGGCTATGTGCGTCATAACCGCGTGGGCAAATGCATCATCTACCGCTTCGCCGAACCTTGGCGCAGCATTTTGTTGCACAGCGACATCCAGTTCCACCGGCTCAACCCCGAGTATGCCGCCGAGGGCAAGCGCGACATGGACATGATCCGCAAGATTCTCGGCGCGGAGTTGGATGAACGGCAGATCCACCCGATCATTACCGGACCGCCGCCGATGCCGGCCGACGGGATTAATCCGTTCACCGGCGTGGGCGAGGACCAGCCAGGGTCTGTCAGGCATCCCGGAGGCCATCCGGGGGGCCTGCCGCCGGCAACCAAAGGTGATTAGCCGCAGCCGGGCCTGAGTTGGGGAAGAGCACGGACAGCAAGCTTGGGGCAATCCCGCAGCCGCATGCATGCCCGCGCCTGCTGAAACCGCAAGGACATCGCCGCGCCACCCGACCGCAGGCCGCACCGGTTTAGAACTCCAGCTTGTACGTCACGGCGAACTCCAACGCTTCACTGTCGTACAGCGGGTTGGTGCTCCAGTCGCGGTTGAAATAATCCAGCCGCAGGCCGACCGGGCCTACGCCCAGTTCTTTCAGGCGCACATCGGCGCCCACGGCGTACTGGCTGTATTCCTCCCAGCCCGTGCCGTCGGTCAGCGTGTAATCCAAGGCATAGCTGAAAGCGGGCAGGTCGTCGGACAGCGCCACCGCATAACTCCAATCGTCGTTGGCGTAGGAGCTGCTGACTGTTTCAGCATCAAGCTGGGCGTCAGTGCGCCCCACAGACATGGTGAGGTATTTGCTGCCGCCGAGGCAGCGCGACCAACTGCCTTCGAGGTAGCGCAGGTCGAAGTCCGTGCCGCGGTCGCTGTTGCTCGCTTCCAATGCATTGTGGGTGAAACTGAGCTGGTCGTTGCCGTTGACGTTCCATTCCAAGCGGTGGTAGTTCTGCAGGCGGTCGCCGTAATACAGGCTGGGCTGATCCTCGGCGCGCACATCCGTGCCCGGCGTGTCGCCGGAGAGCATGCGCACCTTACTAATCAGGATCAGATCCGGCGTCAGCTTATAACGCGCCCGGACAAACAGCTCATCCTGGTCGATTTCGCTAAGGCTGGTGTATTGCGCGGTATCCGCCTGGGTTAGCGCGGCGCCGGCGCGGAGCTGCGCGCGCAAGTCGTCGTCTTGCATATGCAACTGCGCGTAATCGAGCGTGCGG
>CAYXMN010000315.1:0-2050 GCA_964465955.1 uncultured Planctomycetales bacterium | reverse complement strand
CGGGAGGTGTTCCGGCCACTGCAGGCGTACGGCTTGCACCACCATCAAGGGGAAACGCATGCGTTTTGCCAGCGTGCCGCCAAACTCATCCTGTCGCTGATTCACCAGCGGCGACAGGAAGCTGTGCAGCAGGTAGCCGTGGGCCATATGCAGTTCGAGCACTTGGAACCCCGCGCTGTAGGCCCGGCGCGCCGCAGCTTCCCATAACTCAGCCATCGCGGCGACTTCGTCAGCGCTTAACTCGCGCGGCGTGCGGTAGCCGTCCGCAAAGGGCAATGCGGAGGGACTGACCGGATCCTGTTCCAGGCCGGCTGGGACTGGCACTTCACCTGGCCAGGGTATTTTGAATTGCGCCTTGCGCCCCGCATGTGCGAGCTGCACACCCGGCACTGCACCAAGCTCGGTAATCAGTTCGGTGATTTTACGCCAAGCCTTAACTTGCTGGTCGTTCCATAATCCGGTGTCGCCGGGACTGATCATCCCACGGGGTTCGACGGCAGTCGCCTCGGTAAGCACCAGACCGCAACCACCCGCGGCTCGCGCGCCATAGTGCGCCATGTGCCAGGCCCCCGGCACGCCTTTCAGGGCGGAGTACATACACATCGGTGCCATCCCGATGCGATTGCGCAGTGTGACATCGCGAAGTGCGAGCGGCGTGAACAGATGCCCCATACATCCATTTTATAACTTGGTTTCCTTGTATGCCAGCAGGAAGTCCCTAGACCTACAGTCTCAATTACCGGATTGCGTGTTATGATGGAAGTATGTCCGCAGAACAGCCCATCGCTACCATCCCGCAGATTTCAACGCGCACGCAGATCATGCCGCGCAGTTCGATCCGCCGCATCTTCAACGCCGTGGTGGAAGTGCAAGCTAAAGGCGGCACTGTTATCCCACTCCATATTGGCGATCCCGACTTCGATTTGCCGGAGCGCATCGGGAAGGGAATCGCTGCAGCCATCGCCAACAAGCACACCCATTACAGCCCCGTGCCCGGCATTCCGCAACTACGCCAGGCCATCGCCAAGCATATGGCGGTGAAGCTGGGCTTGCCCGCAGCCGCCGCAGGCGAACAGACTGATGAGCGATTGACCTGGCAGCACATCGCCTGCGCCCAGGGGGCTACGCAAGGATTGCATTCCAACCTGCTACTTTGCGTCAACGAAGGCGAGCGCATCCTATTCCCGCAGGTGCATTTTCCCAACTGCTTGCAACAATGCGTGCTCAACGGCATCATCACCGACCTCTACCCGATGGATGGGCGCTTCCAGCCTAAGCTGGATGAGCTTGAAGGCTGTATTCAACCCGGCACGCGCGCAATCTTAATCAACTCGCCGTCCAATCCCACAGGCGCGATGTTCCCGCCTGAAACCATCGAGCGCATGTATCAACTCGCTGTGAAACACAACCTGTGGATCATCAGCGATGAAGCTTACGTGGATTACGTTTTCCACGGGGAGTACTTGAGCCCATTGCAGATCGACTGGAAGTTGCCGGCTGCCCAGCGCCGCGTACTCGGCGTGTTCAGCTTCTCAAAAAGCTACGCTTCCACCGGCCTGCGCATGGGCTGGACCGTCTGCCCGCGCCGCCAGATTTCACTGGATCTCGCACTGCTGAACGAGCCGCTGACCGGCAGCCTGACCACTCCGCTGCAGTGGGGGTTAGTCGAGGCTTTCGCCGAGGACGATATCGCCGCCCGCCGCGAGTCGCTGGCGGTACGCAATGAGCTGGCGGCGAAAATCCTCTGCGAGCACGGCTTCCAAGTCAAACCTGTGGCCGGCGGCATGTTCTACTTCCTTGACATTAGCAGCACCGGCTTAAACGGCGATGAGTTCGCGGATCAATTGCTAGCTGAGGAGAACGTCGCTGTAGTACCCGGCAGCGGGTTCGGACTGACGCCAACCGTCAAGCCTGATGGACGCTGGACCTTTGCTTCCAACGACTTGGCTACCCGCTGCATCCGCCTGTGCTTCGGCTTGCCGGCGGAGCTGCTTGCTGAAGGCGTGGAACGTATGGCGCGGTTCATCGCCCGGCACAGCAAGTAATCCTG
>CAYXMN010000314.1:0-2054 GCA_964465955.1 uncultured Planctomycetales bacterium | reverse complement strand
TTCCTGCCCAGCCGCAACCGGCTGGTTATGTTTACCGACGGCCTGGTGGAGTTCAAGCAGCCTGACGGCAAATGGATTACCGAAGAACGTTTCCGCGATGGCGTGATCTTGCCCAACAGCGGCAAACCTCTCAGCGAATACGTTGATCTGCTGTTAACCGAGAGCCGCAGGTTAACCCAGCGTGATTCCTGGGACGATGATGTCAGCATACTCGCCCTCGATTTCTAATCCGCATCTCCCAGCACCATCCGCCACAGTGATGATCAATAGGCTGTAGTGATACTCATAATGCTACAAATTAGAGCTTAGAACTCCGCATTCACGTATAATGGCTGGTAACCAGCGGGTTGCAGGCTGGGGTTAGGGGGGTTGGTTACACCAAGCAGAGGTATGGGTTATGCACTATCCATGGTGGTACGTGCCAGGGCTTACCTCGCCCATGTTGATCGCGGCGATTGCGGTGATCCACGTGCTGGTTTCGCATTATGCGGTGGGTGGCGGTTTCTTCCTGGCAGTTGAAGCCCGGCATGCGTATAAGACCGGGAACCGGGACTACCTGGCTTACCTGAAATCCCACGCTTGGTTCTTCATCCTGATCACGGTGGTGTTCGGGGCGATTACCGGCGTGGGGATTTGGTGGATTATCGGCCTGGCGTCGCCACTGGCGACGGAGATGTTGATTCACCTATTCGTGTTCGGCTGGGCCATTGAGTACGTGTTTTTCGTATTGGAAATTGTCTCCGCTTTCATATTCTACTATTACTGGGGACGGCTCAAGGATAAGGTTCATCAGCAAATCGGCTTTATCTACGCCTGGTCGGCGTGGATCAGCCTCGTGATCATTACCGGTATCACAGGGTTCATGCTGCATCCAGGCAACTGGGTAGAGCATCCGAATTTCTGGGTGGGGTTCCTTAACCCGCAGTTCCTGCCGCAGGTGCTGGCACGCACCGGCGGCGCCTTCTTACTGGCGTCGCTGTATGTCTACCTGCACGCCAGCTTCAAAGTGAAGGACGCCCACCTGCGCAACCACATCGAGCACCGCAGCGCCCGCCCAGCGCTGGCCGGTTCCGCCTTGGTGGTGCTGGGCGGCATCTGGTGGTTCTTCGCGCTGCCGGCATCCGCCCGCGCCGCGTTGGAAACTGCCGCGCCGCTTAACATCATGATGGCCGCCATCTTCGCGATCACTGTCCTCGTGTTTGTGATGCTGTACCTCGGCCCCTACCGCAATCCCGGCTGGCTCACGCCAGGTTTTGCGATTCTGATGCTGGCCTGCGGCATGGGTGCCGTCTCCGTGGGGGAGTTCGTACGGGAAGCGGTGCGCAAGCCGTACATCAGCTACAACGTTGTGTTGAGCAACCAAGTGCTGGCCAGCGAGGTGGGCCAGCTTCGGGACACCGGCTATTTGGAAAGCGGGCAATACACTAAAGCGTTTGTGCAAGCACGCTTCCCCGCCATCATGTCCGGAGACCAGATAGACGAGGAGCGCATTTACGACCTACCCGAGACCGATCAAGTCGCCTTGGGCGAAGTATTGTTCATGTACCACTGCAACGATTGCCACTCGCAACGTGTCGGCCTCAGCGCTCTGGGGACGACGATGCGCGGCTGGACGCATGAGCACATCCAGGAAGTCGTCGAACACCCCGAGCGGGCCCAGTTTTTCATGCCGCCGTGGTGCGGCACCGAACCTGAGGCGCATGCCCTGGCATCATATCTTGAGACTATCACGCCTGATTATCCTTCCGGCATGTATTACGGCAAGGCAAAGGTAGGTGAGCAGTAATGGATGCAACTCAACTAATTGGCCAGGCCAGCGCAATGGGCTATCCAGTGCCGTATCCCATCCTGGTGTTCTTCAAAATCCTAGGCTTCACGCTGCACCTGGGACCGATGCACCTGTTTTTCGCCGGCATTTTGGTGGCGATGATCATGCTGAAATCCGGTGGGCAGCATGGTAAACGCTGGGCCGAACGGCTGATGAACCAGATGCCGATTATCATCAGCCTCGGGGTGAACTTCGGTATAGTGCCGCTGTTATTCATGCAAGTGGC
>CAYXMN010000313.1:0-2072 GCA_964465955.1 uncultured Planctomycetales bacterium | reverse complement strand
AAGCGCGTCACCGAGAAAAAGCAGCCCGGCAGCTGCTTGCACTGCCATGCCAGCATTATCCCGGCCTATCGCAAAGCGGGAGGCGGCGACGTGATGAAGGGCTTTGAGGAAGTCTGCAAAATGCCCTTCGAGGAAGCGCGCAAGCTGGTCGAGCATCCGGTGGCGTGCATCGACTGCCACGACCCGCAGACGATGGCGTTGCGCGTGACCCGCCCCGGTTTCCTCAACGGCATCCGCGAGCTGAAGAAGCTGGAGGGCATCGAAAACTACGATCCCAACACGATGGCCACACGCCAGGAGATGCGCAGCTTCGTCTGCGGGCAGTGCCACGTGGAG
The DNA here is from genome assembly GCA_964465955.1 of uncultured Planctomycetales bacterium. Classification (GTDB taxonomy): domain Bacteria; phylum 4484-113; class 4484-113; order 4484-113; family JAFGCY01; genus CAYXMN01. The sequence continues at coordinate 1,736 of CAYXMN010000313.1, read as the reverse complement.
TATTACTTCAAGGGCGACGGCAACCTGGTCACCTACCCCTGGCACAAGGGCCTGAAGGTGGAAAACATCCTCGCGTACTACGACGAGGTCGGCTTCAAGGACTGGGAGCACAAGGAAACCGGCGCGCCCGTGTTAAAAGCGCAGCACCCGGAGTTCGAGCTATGGAACCAGGGCATCCATGCCGCCTCAGGCGTGGCCTGCGTCGATTGCCACATGCCGTACACGCGTGTCGGCGCGATGAAGATCTCCGACCACCACGTGCGTAGCCCGCTGCTCAACATCGAGCGCGCTTGTCTAACCTGCCATCCCGCCAGCGCGGAGGAGATGACCCAGCGCGTGCTGACCATCCAGGACCGCACCAGCGCGCTGCAATCACGGGCGGAAGATGCGCTCCTCGCGCTGTTCGACGAAATCGCGGCGGCCCAGGCGGCGAGCGCTACACCGGAACAGCTCGCGAGCGCGCTGGAAGCGCAACGCCAGGCGCAGTTCCGGATTGATTTCATCAATGCCGAGAACTCAATGGGCTTCCACGCCCCGCAGGAGGCCGCGCGCATCCTGGGCGAGGCCATCGACTTCGCGCGCCAGGGCCAGCTCGACGCGGCCCGGCTGCATGGCGGGCCGGCACCTGCCAGCGCCGCCAACGCGAAACCGGTAAGCACGCCAGCCGCCACCACGCCGGATCCCAGTACGGCGCCTTAAGCGCGGGCCGGGAAGATTCACCCAGGGGCGACTTGGCACCTGCCGGCGGCGCGGCTTAGTTGATCCAGATGCTGTCGGAGTTGGGGCCGCCCGAGGCGAGCTGCTCGATGGTGACGGTGATCCCGTCGATCCGCGCTTCCAGCCCGTCATGCACGAGCACCATCACGTACGCCGCACCGTCAAAGCTCGGGGTGATGCCGTAATGGCAGCTGAAGTTCCAGTGGTCGGGGTGGTAGAGATCGCCGCTGATGTAGTAACTGGTGAAGCTGCCTGCCGTGTTGCTGAAGCAGCTCACGCCGATATTGAGCCCGCCGCGCGCATCCCCGTCGATATAGACCCAGTCTCCGAGCACCTCGACATCGGTGATGGCATAGCCTGCCGGGATTTCCTGCAATGCGTAGACCGCGTAAGCTTGGCCACGGTTTGAACCGTTGAGCAGCAGGCTGGTCGCGCCTTCCAAGTTCGTCTGCACCGGCCCGTCGGAAAATAAATAGCCTGCCGGCGGAAGCGCCAGCGCGCCTGGCCCTGCGGAATAATGCGCGGCGGGATATTGATTAATCCAGCTTGTGCCCCACTTGCGCAGGTTTTCACGCTGCTCGCCCGCTGGGGTGAGCGTGGTCAGCTGTGAGTAGCCATCATACGCGTCCCAGATGCTAATGCTGGAGATGGTGCGCGGGTTGCCGGGATCGATATCAGGATAGCTCGGGTCGTAATAGCGGTAATAGTAGCGGTCGTCAACGAGCGGGTAGCGGTAGTCTGGCGTGTAGGCCACCGGTGCTGTGCTGTTGCTAGACCCGCCGCGGCCTCCGCAGGCTGCCAGCGAAAGCAGCGCCATCAGGAAGACGGTAACGATAAACACTGCGCGCATGGGACCCCCAAGCCGGCCAGCTGCCAGCTAAGTTAATTATCCACAGCGCCCGTATATTTGCCAGTCATGTACAATACTTCCTGGCTGAAACTTGCCAAGTTGCGCCAGGCTCTAACGAGTAGCAAGCGGCGCTAGCAAGCTGTTGGCTAGCGTGAAGCGAGACAACCAT
>CAYXMN010000312.1:0-2148 GCA_964465955.1 uncultured Planctomycetales bacterium | reverse complement strand
ATGTCTACAAGGACACTTACAGCGGCTGGTACCATACCTCGGATAACCGCTTTCTCGACCAAGATGAAGTGCCGGAGAACCCCGAGAGCCATCCGCGGCTTAAGTTCCTGGAGGAGGACGCCTACTTTTTCCGCCTCAGCAAGTATGAGGACTGGCTCAAACGCTTCCACACCGCGAATCCTGAGTTCGTTGTGCCGGACTTTCGCCGCAACGAGATGCTTAACCGCATCCAAGCGGGGCTGAAAGATATCTGCATCAGCCGGACCAGCACCGATTGGGGTATCCCGCTGCCGTGGGATACCGGGCATGTGTTCTACGTCTGGATCGAAGCGCTGCTGGCCTACCTGACGGGCAGCGGTTTTGACATCGACGCGTTTGAAAAGACCTTCGACGAGCACGGCAGGTCCAGCGAGGTGCGGGAAGTGCTTTGGGAGACCACCCGCGCGGACCTGACCACGCAACCGGCGACGAACTACTGGCCCTGCGACATGCACACTATGGCCAAGGACATTCCCTGGTTCCATGCGGTGATCTGGCCGGCGATGCTGGCTAGCTACGGCGCGCCGCCGCCCAAGCAGATGTTGGTGCACGGCTACTGGCAATTCGAAGGCGAGAAGATGAGCAAGAGCCTCGGCAATGTTGTCGATCCGTACGACGCGGAAAAGCTCGTCGGCGTGGACGGCTTGCGCTACTTCTTGCTCCGTGAAGCGCCGGCGGGGCTGGACGGCAATTTCAGCCACACCGCGCTGGTGAACCGTTTCAACTATGATCTCGCGAATGACCTCGGTAACTTGGCGCACCGCACGATCAGCATGCTGCACCAGATGTTTGAGGGCAGAGTGCCGCAAGTCCTGGCGCTGTCTGATCTTGACGAGCAAATTGAAGTCAAGCGCCAGGCCGCGATTCCCGCGGTGCTGGAGCATTACGACCACCACCGCTTCAGTGAGGGGTTGCAGGAAATCTGGGCGCTGATTGGCGAGGCGAATAAGTACATTGATGAGAAGAAGCCGTGGGAGTTGAAGAAGAAGCCCGAGCGCTTTGACGACATCAGCACCGTGTTCAACCGCCTGCTCCAGGTGCTGCGCACCGTGCTGGTGCTGGCCTACCCGGTCATTCCTTCCGGAGCGGCGAAGCTGTGGCGCACGCTCAACCTGCCGGGCCAGCTCGCTGAATTGGACCTCGCAGTGCTGGACACGCCGATTCCCGCGGGCCATGCCACTTGCGTCAGCACCCCGCCTTATCAGCGCGTTGATCTCCAGGTGCTGCAGCAGGCAGCGACGGGCACCGCGCCTGCAGCCAAGCCAGCCAAGGCACAAGCGCCCGCTGTCCCCGCCGCGGACCAACCGGCGAACGAAGAAGGCGCCGGCCTGATTGCCATCGACGATTTCGCCAAGGTGGAGCTGCGCACCGCGGAGATCCGCCAGGCCGCCCGCGTCGAAGGCGCGGACAAGCTGCTGAAGTTGTCGGTGTTCGACGGTGAGCGTGAACGTAATGTGCTGGCGGGGATCGCTATGCATTACGCGCCGGAGGAACTCGTGGGGCAAGTTGTGATTCTGGTGGCGAATTTGAAACCGCGCAAACTGCGCGGTGAGCTAAGCGAGGGGATGCTCCTCGCCGCGACGAACAGTGAAGGCAGGTTAAGCCTGCTTACGACCCAGCGCGAGGTCGGCCCCGGCTGCCGGGTGAGTTAATGAACTTCAACGCGGGCTATGCGTCAGATGGATCTGGAAGGAGTTGATCATGTTCGTGAACAGGCTTGTGCGGATCGCAATACTTACTGGAGTGGCTTGCTTATTGCTTGCAGGCTGTAACAAGGCGGGAGATGACTCCAGCCGGCCGGCCGGAGCGCCTTCCGGGAAAGCGCCAGCAGCAGGCGGCGAGAACGCGGGGACTGCGCCCGGCGTTGAGGGAGCCGCGCAAGCCGGTAACAACCTGTTCGCGGCGAACAGCCCGACGGAGGAGCATGTGGCGAAAACAATTCGCGATATGCTGCCATTTTTGGCGCCGCAGCATGAATGCACGGTGGACCTTGCCGCCGATAAGCTGACCTCGGACAAAGATCCCCAGAAGACAGAGAAGGTATCCGAGTTTGCCCAGCGCTTGGCCGCGCAGGTAATTGCCTCGGAAGAGCCCATCTCGAACCAGTTG
>CAYXMN010000311.1:0-2160 GCA_964465955.1 uncultured Planctomycetales bacterium | reverse complement strand
TCAGCGGCAGCGGTGGTCCCGTCCCACCGCCAGGAACTCCGTTGGCGCGATTGATCCGTGGAGTAGCCGCCATGTAGTCGCGCAGGTCACGGACCCGCCAGTTCATTTCGCTGCCGTCATACCGCGCGCGCTGGTTCTGTTCAAACTTCAAATACCATTCTTCGTCAAGCTGCTTGCGCAGTGGATCCTGCAGATAACGCTGGACATAGACGAAAATCAGCACTGCAATACCGAGTAAAGTCCACCAGCCGGCGAGGGCTGCATTGCGTACTAACTCGGGCCCCGCGAGAGCAAGGCTGACTTGATATGCATTGGATTGAGTTGTGTCCATCTTCATATACCTTGATGCGGTAAGCAAGGAACATGTTATGGTGAGGCAAAGCAGCCTGTGGATTAGTGGCGCGGATCATCGCGGTGAAAGTGACGGCTTAAGCCTTCCATCCGCCAGCGCAGCTCGCCATCTTGGTAGCGTTCCTGTTGATTATGCTGGAATCGCTTGAACCACTCATCATTTTTCTCTTGGCGCAGCGGATCGTTCAGGTAACCTTGAATCTTAATGAACACTAGAACAGCCGCATCAAGCAATCCCGCCAGCAGGATCAGCCATATCCAATCTGTCCAAGGCAATTGCATCTGCACTACGATAGTACCAGTAATCTAGGGTTAAAACTTCACTAAGTCCGCAATAATAACAAGCATTGGTGCGGCCCCGCTAGTATAATCTAGCCATCTCAAGGGTGGTGAGCAAACAGCGGCATGCCGAAAACGATACTCATTGTTGATGATGAACAGATCATCCGCAATGTGCTTAAGCGCAAGCTGGAGCAAACGACTTCCTATCAGGTTTTTACCGCTGACGACGGGACCACCGGGCTTGAGGTGTTTCGCAATGAACGCATCGATCTCGTAATCAGCGACCTGCTGATGACGCAGATGAACGGGATCGAGTTGCTACGCAACTTAAAGCAAATCGAGCCGTCGATCCCAGTCATTATCATCACCGGTTACGGCACGCTCGACGACGCCATCGCGGCGATTCACCTCGGCGCCGAGGATTTCATCAAAAAGCCCTTCGACATCAACGAGGTCATCGAAACGATTGAGAAGACCTTCCGCAAGCAGGCGGAAGAGTCTGATCAACGCGAGATCATTAAATTCATAAGTTACGAAGATATCAAGCTCGAAATTCCGACGAGCTTTGACTATCTGAACGTCTGCATCAACTACATCTTTTCCCACCTGCGGGCGCGCTGGCTGGTCAGCGATGAGGACTTGCACGACGTGAAAGTCAGCCTGTATGAAGCGCTGATGAACGCGTTTGAGCACGGCAATCTGGAGATCACCGGCGACGAGAAAGCTAAATACCTTGAAGTTAGCCAGCATGCTTGGAAAGATTTCCTGGTGCAGCGCATCGCCGATCCACGGTTCAAAGACCGCAGCATCTTTGTGAAGCTGACCATTTCGGAAGAGGAGATGGTAGTGGAGGTGCGTGACCAAGGCCCGGGTTTCGACTATCGAAGCCGCACCGGCGACATCGATCCCGAGGAGCTGTTCCGCAGCAGCGGGCGCGGGTTGCTGCTGATCCAGTCGCTAATGGATGAGCTGACGTTCGGCGACGACGGACGCGAGATTCGGATGGTCAAACAGCGCATCTTTGGCGCTAGCCATCCTGCCGGCAGCCAGCCAGACTGATTTCAGGGGTTACAATGTCCGCATGGAAGGTGAGCTTGCAATCCTCCTGATTTTCGGCACACCGGTGCTGCTGGGCATCATCATTACGTTGGCGGTCGTGTCCAGCAACCGTCACGCCAGGTTGCTCAAGGACAAGCAGCGGGAAACGTTTGAGCGGATCACGCTCGAAAAGCTCGATGTGATCAAAACAGCGGTAGCCATGGGCTATTCGCATAACGAACTGGCGGCGTTGGACAATCGGCTAGAAAAACTAATCGGACGGGATCGGCTGGAAGGTTTACTGACTGGCGCTGGGGTTCCCCAGGTAACCGCGGAACTACAGGCTGTCGATCTCTCGACAGAGGCGCAGATGCTCCAAGATCTGCGGCGGCAGACACAATAGGCGCCGGGCACTGCTGCCGGTGCATTGTGCCGTGTTAGAATCACGGCATGGACTTTGTAGCAATGATGGGCTTGATGATCCCGATC
>CAYXMN010000310.1:0-2169 GCA_964465955.1 uncultured Planctomycetales bacterium | reverse complement strand
AGGTATCCACGAGGCGGAAGCTCGGCACCAGGCCGAGCTTCTGGCGCTCGGCGCGGACAGCGTCCTCCGTCTGGCCGGTCAGATGGGCGATCTGCCGGTCGGAGAATCCAAGCGACTTGGCCTGGGCCAGTTGTTCTGCGTTCATCGTCAATTCAGAATGGCCGAAGTAAGCCGGGACGAGGCTGCCTTGTCGAGCGCCGACTTGCCTGGTGATTGCAGCCGGGCCCGCTCTAAAGTCCGCCTGCGTCCCGCACCATGTTGAAGTAATTGGCGTAGAAAGTGAGGATGCGGTAGGCGACCAGCAGCACGATGCCGAAGTAAAAGGCGCGCGGCCCCCAGCGCGCCACCGCGTGGAGCTTGCGCGTGCCTTCCTCCTGAAAATAGGCGCGCAGCCGCCGCAAGGTGTCGTCGAGCTGCCCGCTGATCTCACCGGCGGCGTATTGGGTGACGAAGAGGTCAGGAAAGCTGCCCGAAGCGCTGACAGCCTCGGCGGGCGTTTGGCCGGCGTTGACCTGCGGCCGCCAGGCCAGCACCGTCCGGCGCAGCGCCGGCGAACCGCTGGCCGCCGCCGCCAGTTCCCACGCTTCAATAATCGTCACCCCGGCGCTGAGCAGGGCTTCGAGCGCCGTCGCCAGGCGCCCCAGCGCCAGGTAACGCCGTCCCTGCCCCAGCACCGGAATGGGATGGAGCAGCATCTCGAAACAAGCCCGCCAGCTCTCCCCATGCCGGCTTTGGGCCGCAAGAATCACCAGCGCGACCACTATGTACAGCGGCACCAGCACGCCCAGCGTCTGGCGCAAGTAGGCGGCCCAGTTGCCTGAGATGAACAACTGCGCGAACGGGAAGATGAACACCGCAAAGTGGAGCAGGAAGGCCGGATAGACCAAGTCGCCGATCATCTGGCGGGCGAGGCGGGCGCGGTCGGCATAGTAGTCAGCCAGCAGCCGGAAGACGGCCTCCAGCCGCCCGCTCTGTTCGCCGGCCTGCAGGAGGGCAAGATCGAATGTCGGCAGCCACTGACCGCATTGGCTCAGGGCCTCGGTGAGAGTGCTGCCGGCGGCAATCTGGTCCAGCACCCGCCCGATCGGCGCGCGATAGGATTGGGCCGGGGGGCTGCGTTTGATCTGCTCCAGCGCCCGGATAAGTCCAAGGCCGGCGCCGGAGAGCTGGCCGAGCTGATGGTAGAAATCAGCGCGTCGCGACAACTGTCCGGGCGTAATGATGAGCTCCGTCATTCGAGCGCGGTGCTGGCCGAGCAGCACAGCCTCGGCCTAATCTGCCCTGAACGGCCTTGCCAGCGCAAGCTTCGGGCGGCGAAGCTCCACTCTGCAAATCGAGGCTGGACGGTCGGGAAGAGCTGCGCGCGGAAAGACCGGCGAAGAATACTGCACCCCGGAAGCACGGGCGCGGGCGCGCCATCCCTCCGAACGCGGAACCCGGCGTCGCTCAGACGCCGACGCGTTCGAAGCTCTCCTTGAGATCGCGTTTGCTTTTCAGGCCGACCATCTGGGCGGCCACTTGGCCCTGGTGGAACAGCAGCAGCGTGGGGACGGCGCGGACGCCGTATTCAGCCGCCAGCTCCTGCTCGTGCTCAACGTTCACCTTGCCGATCTTCGCGCGGCCGCGGTGCTCCTCGGCCAACTCGTCCAGAATGGGCCCGATCATCTTGCACGGGCCGCACCATTCCGCCCAGAAATCCACCAGCACAGGCGTCGAGGCTTTCAGTACTTCGGCGGCAAAGTTCGCTTTGGTCAAATTCACGATGTTGGGAGCTGCCATAGTCAAATACGTAATGATCAGGACTGAGGTTGTTTGCGCTGCAAAATCCGAATGGGCCGGGAGCGCCCGGCTGAAACTCAATGAGCCAAATGTCCGCCTACGACGTCCAAATCCACTCGAACATGTTGTTCAGAGTGGTGAGGAGCGCGAGCACGCCTATGACCGCCGCCGCTATCACGAGGATGGTGTCCAGCTTGCCGAGGCCGGGCTGGGCGGCGACCGGTGCCGGCGCCATGCGCGGCGCGGCTGTCGTTGTGCGCGCCGGGGCCGCCGGGGCAGCCGGGGCAGCCGCGGCACGCGGCAAGCCGACCGGGCGGGCGGCTGGCGCCGCAGCCGGCGCTGCCGCAGCGGGCCCGCCGGCGGGTCCGCCCGGGGGCAGCGTCGGCAGTT
>CAYXMN010000309.1:0-2175 GCA_964465955.1 uncultured Planctomycetales bacterium | reverse complement strand
AGAATATCACGTGAAAAAGGTAGATCAGTGACTAAGAACGAGATACTGGAAATACTATATGCGCAATTGTGCACTCACTCCTGTCCAAAAGGAACCGAAGATAAGTACACAAATACTATTACGTTCTTTGATTGGTACTTTACAAAACACATGTTGCATTCATCTGAGGATAGGCGAATATACTCGCCATAACGGATAACCTTCCAGTATGATATTGCTGTTACTAGAGTCCTAGCAGCTAGCCTGGCCCTCGCGCTAGCCCACCGCGCGCTTTTGCGTCATGAAGCTGCCCTCCACGTTGCTTTCCATCTCGGTGAACAGCGGCCAGGGGATACTAAACCCAAGCTTGCCCGCATCCAGATAGGGCCGGGCCGTCATGTCCGTGCCGCCCAGCACCGCGCGCGGCTGAGGCTGCCCGCACTCCGTGAACGCGAACAGGTGCAGCGTGTGGCAGCCCGCGCCCCAGGGCATGAACACCGCATCGCCGCCGGGGCGGGCGTAGTTCGCCATGAAGTGCAACGCGGAAATCTGGTCCGTGTTGGCGAAGATGACCACCAGCACCGGCGTCTCGCGCGCCGCGTCCACCTCGCCGAACGGTTTGAGCACGACATACTGCTGCGGGATGCGCAGCTTGGGCAGGCTGTCGATGAACTGCTGCGCCAGGGCGTGGGTTTTGATATAGCGCTCGCCCTCGCGGAAGCCCTCGCCCGCGCCGGTGGAGAGGAACGCCGCCAGCCCGCCCGGCGGCTCGACGAGCTTGTCCGACAAACCTAGCCCCACCGCGCCGCTGTGGCAGCCGCAGGTGTTGCTGTCGAACACGCCGGTCTTGCCCTTCGACGCCGCGACGAACATGCTAACGACGCAACCCCACTTGCCGGGCTGGAACTGCAGCGCCGGCTTGGGGTGCTCGTCCGTATGCAGTACGGCCACGGCGTGGTCATCGAGTTTCAACGCGTCGATCAGCTTGCTATGCATGGCGGCTCCTGCGCGAGGATAGTTTTATGTAAGGATACCGAAAAACAGGCAACGACGGCCGTTGCCAGCTTGAACAGGCGATCTTTAGCTGCGTCAGGAACACCAGTAGAATAGACTAACTACAAAATCTTTGGGGGTAAACTTGCCTCGTTATAACTCTGCTGCTGTGATTCTCAGCTTAACAGTAACCGCACTCATGCAGCTCATGCTTCCGGCGGCAGCCAGCCAGGACGCGCCGGAGCTGCCGAAAGGAGTGTATGCGATCACCATGGAAGATGGCACGCCGACCCTACTGGACTATAAGCTGTTTGGGCAGCACTTAACCCCGGTGATAGACACTGGCGCCCCATTAGGTATTTTCGTTACGTACGACATCTACAAGCGATTGCCGGTCAGAAGTATGTTGACTAATGAAACGGCAGGCCTTGCTGATGAAGGAATCAAGGCTGGGCTTGGCTTTATCGAAGTGAGAGCACTCGGTAGCGGTACGCCGCGATGGATGATGATTCTAAGCAAGGATGGCCTGCCTGAGGAGTTTGATGACTGCATCTTCCCGCTGCAGATTTGCGATGGCGATTTTATCGCTTTCTTGCTCAGTCGCAACGAGTTGCGGGTTTATGACCTGCGTCCAGATATATTTAAAGCTCCAGATTCTACTAACGAAAGCCAAATGAAAACCCTTCCGTATTACGAATCCTTCAGCGGCATGTTCGTCACGCTGTCCTGCCAAGGCCAGCAATTTCTTGCGCTTATCGATACAGGCAGCGTCACCACATTTTTCACCGAAGCCTTTGCCAAGCAGCACCCAGACCTTTTCGAAGATACCGGCGAGACAGCTTCCATAATTGGGTTCGTCGGAGAAACGGAAAATAAAGTATTCACGCTCAAAAGCGGGATTAGCATCATGGGTAGTTCGCCTGAAGATGATCTTCCGTTCGAAGGTACTGTGCTAACAATGACCAAGGAAGACTTTGGCGAAGCTCAACTTCTGGAGGCCGAGCTCGGCAACCCAAACATGCTGCCGTATGAGCGTCCCGACACACCTTCGCCTGCGCCAGTAGCGATCATCGGCATGGATGTCTGGGGCAAGTACGATTTCATGTTCAACACGAGGATGAAGCAGCTCTACTACTGGGATCAAAACGAAACGAAACAGTTTTATTCCGAAGCGGCGGATCAACAAGATGGTGAATCGCTTAG
>CAYXMN010000308.1:0-2177 GCA_964465955.1 uncultured Planctomycetales bacterium | reverse complement strand
CACAACCGCAGTGAAGAATAAAGCCGATAACGAACGCAAGCTGAAGGAGTTGCAGTGGGCGCTGCTGATTCCGCAAGCCAGCCCGCCGGCCGTTCCCACCAGCACCTTGCCCGCCCCGGAAGGCCAGGGGGCAACGCCAGAAGGCGCTCCCGGCGCAACCGAATCCGCCACCGCCGACGGTGGGCTTGGGGCAACCCCAAAGGAACATGTTGCGGAGGCTGCGCCGGCGGCAGTGGAGGCTCCGGCTGGCGAGGGTTCCGCCGCGGCTCACGGGCCAAGCGCAACCGCCGGTGCAACTGAACCCGTTGAACACGATCCTTCCCAGGCTGTGCCGACTACGCTGGCGTTGCTCGCAGTGGTGGACAGCTTCACCCGGCAACCGGCCAGCGAGGATCAGGATCCTGTCGAATATGCCAAAAAGCTTGACATGGCCCAGCGCCGCGAACGCGTTGTGCGCCAGGAACTGCAAAACGTGCTGGTGGCGAACACCATGATTACCGTGGTGCAGCCGAACGAGGAGCAAATTGCCCAAGCCCGCGCGGAGATTATTGCGACGAACTCCGCCGCATTGAGCAACACGATGCTGCCGGGATTAGCCGAAACGCTGGGCGTGCAGCATGTCGTGACCGCCATTGTGGATCTCGACGGGGGCGAGGTAAACATTGTGGCGCAACATGCCCCGGACGGCACTATTGTGTTCCAGGACACCCTGTTCTCCTGGGAACCGGTAATGGCGGTGGCTGAGGATAAGGCGGCCGGCGCCGAGGAAATGGCTCAATAAAGACTATTTCCGCCGTTTATCTTGGGAATCAAGGATGAGGGTTACTGGGCCATCGTTAGCGAGTTCTACGAGCATCTTTGCGCCAAACTCGCCTTGCGCAACCGGCAGGCCCACCGCTGCCAATTCACGGGCGAGAATTCCCAGCAGCATATTCGCCGGCTCCGGCGCTAGTGCGCGGGAAAAAGATGGCCGCGTGCCCGAGGCGGTATCGGATGCCAGGGTGAATTGCGAAATGAGAAGTATGCCGCCGCCTACCTGGCGCACATCCAGGTTCATCCGATCCGCAGCATCCGGAAAAATGCGCAGCGTGGCTAACTTGTGGGCGATAAACCGTGCATCGGTCTCGGTATCGCCTTCCATCGCCCCGGCGAGCACGCATAGTCCTTGCTGAATCTGTCCTGTGACCCGCCCGGATACAGTTACCTTCGCTGCTGACACGCGCTGCACTACCGCTCGCATTACTCAGCAGGTTCCTCTGGTTCTGCATCAGGCGCAGGCGGGGGTTCCGGTACCGCGCTACCCGCTGGTGCAGCGCCATTGTCCGGCGGTGCGGCTTCCGGCGGCAACATGATCCGGTGGGTATCGAACACGTCATTGAGCTTGCTGATGGCCTCCAAGCACTCCGTTAGCTCGGTCGTATCCGCCACCTCGATCGAAAGGTCAAAACGCGCACTACGGTCCGTCTCGGTGACAGTCGGCGCCATTGAGAACTCCATGCTGCCCAGGTTAACCTTGCGCGCGGACAGGTAACGCAGCACTTCAAACAACAAGCCGACCCGGTTTAGGCTATTGATGCCGATGTGAGCCGGGTAGCGCTTATCCTTGCTTTCGGGTGACCAGTCGAGCGCCAGCAATTCGCTTTCGCCCAGTGCTTGCTGGAGGCGCGGGCATTCGACCCGGTGCACCTGCAGCCGCCGGGTGTCCCGATCGAGCAAGCCATAAATCTTGTCGCCCGGCACCGGCGTGCAGCAGCGCATGATTTCCGCCCTGCGCGTCACGGGCTGCCCGCCCATCAGGTGGATGCCTAGCGCCAGGCCGCCGCCGATTACGGCATGCTCCTGGACGCCGCCGGGTTGCAGCTGCGGGGCTTCCACCACGCGGCTGCGGTGGATCTGCTTGAGGTGTTCCACCACATCCTCGCACTGGAATGTACCCTGGGCGATCTTGTCGTACAAGTCGTCGATGCTGCGCACCGGCAACATCTTCAACAACGCGGCCAGCTTGTCGTTGGCCATCAGGTTGAGCGGATAGAGCCCTTCCTTGACGATGTGCTGGCGGAGCAGATTGCGGCCCACTGCCACTCGATCATTGCGCGGGCGCGAGCGGAAATACCGGCGGATTTTAATCAGGCTCTTGGGCGATTTTGCCAGCACCAGCCATTCCGGACGGGGGTTGG
>CAYXMN010000307.1:1093-2181 GCA_964465955.1 uncultured Planctomycetales bacterium | reverse complement strand
AAACGGTACTAAAGCGTTGGGATCGTTGATTACATAGAACCACGGTTCACCCACTTTGCGCAAGCCGAAGCTAAGACCAATTTCCTCGCCCGGCTTGGCCGCGATCGAAGGGAACTGCTCATGCGGCAGGCGCAAGGTGGCGGCGTGCAGGTAGCCCTCATCAGGGGTGGTTGAATGAAAGTTCAGCTCCGCTATGTCGAGCCCGTCTTCGGTCTCATGCGGTCCATCAATATACGACGAGCAGAGGTTTTGCCGGAATTGCTCTACTTCATCAGCGTTAATGCGGATGCGGTAGTTATCGTCACCCGTGAACCAGCCGTCGCTATCGAAATCGAACATGAACTGCAGTTCATAATCTGCCGCATCGCTCTGCTTGCCCCACTGGACTTTTATCTCGAAGGCGCTATCACGTTCCGCGCTCAGAGCTAGCTGGAAGGCATACGCGCCGCCCGGTCCCGCCAGTTCAAGCACCGCCGGGGCGGTTAACGGCTCCGGTTCCTCTAGATCGCTCCAGTGCGGCACGCCGTAGGTTGGGATGGCGATAGGCGCCGGCAGCCAGGGCAAGGGATCGGCCCCGTCGGGCAGGCTATCACCGTCAGTGTCGCTGTTGAGAGCGTCTGTGAAGTTCAGTCCAGGGTGGAGGATTTGGCCATGGCCTTTGCGGTTGCCGTTATTGGCCAAGAGCTCCCGATAGTCTGTCAGTCCGTCGCCGTCTGCGTCAGCGTTGGCGGGATCGGGATCGAGCTCCACGCCGAATCCAGCGAGGAAATCATTCGGGTCTGGGACATGATCTCCGTCTTCGTCAGCGAATTCGCGCCGCTTTCCCCAAGCTAAATCATTCCAGTCCTGCTCCGGAATGCGGCGCAGGATATAGCTCATGCAGTCAAAGTGCTCGCCAAACTTCGCCAGATTTGCCTCTCCGGTGGCGAGGTGGTTGAACCAGTGCTCAGGATGTCCACTGCGCGCGAACAAACTATCAAGCTGGTGGCCGAATTCGTGGCAGAATAACCAGTCGCTACCTGCCCCAGCTTCCGGGATAGGGGCAAGCCACCACGACCAGCCACACTGAGTCAGGTCGTCGCTCGCAC
>CAYXMN010000307.1:0-1083 GCA_964465955.1 uncultured Planctomycetales bacterium | reverse complement strand
ATTACTTTCCTCATCATACTGGTAATAGACCTTGATTTGCAGGCAGCCGTCGTAGCGTTCGCGCGCGTCGCCGTAATACGCGAAGTCCACCGGGCTGTGCCACGGTGCCTCAGGATCCGCGATCTCACTATGCAAACGCGGGGTGAAATCGGGGATGTATTCAAAATCCAGTAACAGGTTGAACCGCGAGTTCCGCCAGTAGAACTGGCGGTTTTGTTCAAGCTCCGCTTGGACGCGAGCGAATTCCTCCTCCATCGCTTCCTGGGAGAGTTCGGGTCTGGCAGCGAGCATCGCTAACCATTCCTGGGAATCGCCGGGCAGTGGGGCATTGCCATCCTCATCCAGCATGTCGCGCAGGACCGCGGCATGGTAGAACACGCCTACCTTAAGTACGCGATACGAGTTATCGGGCGCTCCCAGCCAATTCGTCGGCCATTCCGCCGCTTGGGCAGTAAACAAACTCGCAAGCGCAAACGCCAGGGCAATAGGTAGAATACGCATCGACATATTGTAATGGTTGAGGACCGTTTGCTCATGCTAAAGGTTGCAGCCGGTGTGCGGCTAGCGCGCCGGATATTATTGCTGGTTGTCTTCACGCTGTGCGCTGGTATCGCGCTGATCGCTCCAGCCCGTGCTTTCACTTGGGAAATCAAAGGTGAACGGGATCTGCATGCTGCGGAAGGAGTGCGTTACCACAAGTATTTCCTGGAGACAAACCGCGGCGGGATGTATCTCCATACGGTCACAATTACCCCGCTGGCCAGCTATGCGCTGATGCCGGTTATTGCTAACGACCAGCTCAACACGGTGGCGCCGGTCGATAAGCTCGCGAGCGAGGTTGGCGCAGTGGCGGCGATCAATGGGGGGTTTTTCGACACCGGCAAGACGCGCCTACCGGTCGGCTTAGTCAAGATCAAGCGCCGTATTATCTTCGAACAATTCCTGAACCGCGCCGTGCTGGGTATCGATGAGCACGGTCAATTGCACTACGACCGCTTCCGCCTACATAACTTCGTCGACATTCCCGCTATTAATCAAACCACTCCCATCAACGGCTATAACCGTGAGCGTAAGAGCGGCGAG
>CAYXMN010000306.1:0-2262 GCA_964465955.1 uncultured Planctomycetales bacterium | reverse complement strand
CCGGGAGCCGGTGCTATCTCAGCAGGCGGGAGATTTGGGTGACGGCCTGTTCGACGTAGGGGTCTTCGAGGATGTCGCGGGCGATTTTATTGGCGCCGTGGGAGATGGTCGAGTGGTCGCGGCCGCCCAGCTCCGCCCCAATCTGGCTTAAGGTCAGGTTGGTATACTCCCTGGCTAAGTACATCACCGCCATCCGCGCCAGCGCCACCCGCTTCGAGCGGTTCGGGCTGAGCAGCAGCTGCTCGCTGACGTTGAAATACTCGCTCGCCACGCCCATGATCTGCTTTAAGCTCAGCTGAGGGCGCAGGCCCCCCGTGTCGATGAAGTCCGTCAACACCCGCGCCGCCACTTCCACCGTCGGCGCGCTCTTGGTGAATCCCGCAAACGCCAGCAGCTTGATCAGCGCCCCCTCCAGCTCGCGCACGTTCCCCGCCACCCGCTCGGCAATGAAGTGGCACACCTCGTCCGACAGCTCCACCTGCTCTAACTCCGCCTTCTGGCGCAGGATCGCCACCCGCGTCTCCAGGCTCGGCTCGCCGATGTCCGCCACCAACCCCATCGCAAACCGGCTTAACAGCCGGTCCTCCATCCCCTTGAGCGTCCGCGGCGGGCGGTCCGAGCTGATCACCAGCTGCCTGCCGTGCTCCACCAGGTGCATGAAGGTGTGGAAAAACTCAATCTGCGTCTCCGGCTTGCCGGACAAGAACTGGATGTCGTCAATCAACAGCACGTCCGCGCTGCGGTAGCGGGTGTGGAACTGCCCCATCCGCCCCGTGCGCACGTGCTCGATGAAGTCGTTGGTGAACTTCTCGCTCGTCACATACACCACGTGGGCCGCGCGGTTGCGTGACCACACGGCGTGGCCGATGCTGTGCAGCAAGTGCGTTTTGCCCAGGCCCACCCCGGAATAGATGAACAGCGGGTTGTATGAGAGGCCCGGCCGCTGCGCCACTTGCCAGCACGCGCTGTAGCTGAACTGGTTGGAGGAGCCGGCCACAAACGTCTCGAAGGTGTACCGCGGATTGAGCAGCGGGCGGCGCAGTTCCACCGCGGCTTCCGGCTCCGCCGCAGTCGCCGGGGCAGCCCCCAGGCCGGGGGCGGGTTCTGCCGCCGGGCTGTCCAGCGCACCGGGCGCCGCCACCTCAACCGCCAGCCGCACCGGCCCCCCGCAGACCAATCCCGCCAGCTCGGCCAACAACTCGCCGTACTGGTCCAGCAGCCAGCCGCGTAAAACTTCGTTGGAAATGCTTAAGGTGAGCTCCCCCGCCCCGTCCGTCCCAGCCGTAAAACTCACGCTCTTTAACGGCCGGATCAGCAGCTCGTACTTGGGCCGCGCCAGCTGCTCCGCTAGCTGCTCCTTCATCACCCGCAAGACGTCTGCCGCGCTGCTGACTTGCATCCCCGTTTCCACCTGGTACTCCCCGCGCCAACGCCCCGTTTGCGCGAGTCATGTGATGATAGCAATGGAACCGGTGCCATGCAATAGCCGCTGGCTGAAACGTGGCGGGGGCTTGACATTTGGCGTGGAACAGGCTCAACCTTGCGCCGGGTGCGCCGGTAACTGAGACAGCCGGCGCTACTGCAGCTGCGAGATTCTGCCGGTCTGATCGATTTTATAACGCGAGCCATCGGGTAACTCGGCGATGATATCGAAAATCACGCCTTCGCGCTGCGGGCCGCGGAAGATCACGCCTTCCACCACCGAAGTGTCGGTGGCGAAGCGCTGGTCGTAGTCCTGCTTCATGTTTTCATCGACAGCGAGCACGCTCAGCGGGGCAAAACTGCCGGTGCGGTTGAAATACTGCAATTCCTTGCCATGCAGGTACTCCAACTGGTCTTTGGCATACTTGATGGTCGCCTCTTCCTCAGTCGGTTTCATCGTCGGTACGGCGATGAACACCACGACGGCGGCAATGGCCAGGATGATCAGCAGCTCCAATAAGGTTAAGCCGGAGGGGCGGATTTTCCGTGCGCGCACCATAGGTATATTATGAACGACGTGTTAACCGCGCCAAATGTTGGCCGGGCGGTTAGTTTCTCAGTTGCGCCAGATATTCGCGGATATCCATGGCTGCCGTGGCGCCGTTGCCCGCGCTGATGACCATTTGCTTCCTAGCGCCCTGGACAATGTCGCCCGCGGCCCAGATGCCTGTCACACTTGTGCGCATCTCGCGATTAGTGGGAATGTAGCCTTCCTCGTCCACTTCAATCAAGTGTCTAGCGAAAGCGCTGGCCGGTTCATAACCGATGAACCCGAACACG
>CAYXMN010000305.1:0-2278 GCA_964465955.1 uncultured Planctomycetales bacterium | reverse complement strand
TTGCCGGCCCGCGGCGTGTACCTAGTCGACCAGCAAATGTTGGATGACATGGCGGCGGAGCGTTATGGCAGCCATCCGGCGAATCTCTCTGCGTTGATCGCCGCGGATCTGAATAACACGCTCCGTCAAGCGCTGCCCATCTATATCGTGGATCCCATTATCGTGGATACCATCCTTGATGAAGCACGCTTGAGCGGCTTGCCTGAAATCAAGCGGATGGGACGCCAGCATACGCTAAACATGCACCAGGCCGCACGCCAGGCCGCGGAGACGTTAGGGCGTCCGCTGCACAACTTACGGCTCGTCATCGGCCATTTCGGCAGCGGGGTGAGCATTGGCGCTCTGGAGCACGGCCGGATGCTGGATGTCAATGATGCCCAGCTAGGCGAAGGCCCGTTCTCGGTGGCGCGCGCCGGCACCCTGCCCTTACGCGGCTTGCTGGATTTGGCGTATGCCACCCCGGATCGCAAGCAACTTGAACAACGCCTGTCGCGCCAAGCCGGCCTGGCGGCCTATCTCGGCACGAGTGACTTCCGGGAGGTCGAGCGCAGGCTGGAAGCCGGCGATGGCGAGGCGCACGCGGCTTACCGCGCGATGGTGTATCAAAGCGCGAAGTATCTGGCGTGTTATGCCGGGTGCTTTGACAGCGCGCCCGACGCGATTGTGCTCACCGGCGGCCTGTTGAAGAGCCAGCGCTTTGCCGCCGACTTGGCCGATCGCATCGGCTGGCTCGCCGAGATTGTGCTGATCCCCGGTGAAGATGAGATGCCCGCGCTCGCGCAAGGTGTACATCGCGCGCTCAAGGGTGAGGAGCCTGTCCTGAATTACACCAAGGCTGAGAATCCGCTCGCTGCGCCACCTAAGTCGTTCACCGAAGTAGTCAGCCGCGCGGTTATTCGCGGTGGGGTGCGTTTCGTCGTGGCCGGCGGCCACCATCCTGAAATCGCTGAAACGGTGGCGCAGTGCCGCGAGCACGGCATCACGAGCTTTACCCTGGTCGGACCACGCGTTGAAATAGAATCTCAGCTGGCCGCGTGGTCGCTTACCCCAGATTTAGTCGAAATCATTGACTCAGCTGCGGTGGAAGCCGACGCGATCGCCGCGGTGCAGGCCCAGCCTGGCAGCGTACTGGTGAAAGGCAATTGCAACACCGCGACGTTGCTCAAGAGCGTGTTGGCCTGCCTGCCGGAAGGCGGTGCGCGTCCGTTCTTATCCCATGTCGCCGTGCTGGAGAATCCGCTGACTGGCCGGTTGGTCGGCATCACCGACGGCGGGCTGAACATGCATCCCGATCGCGAGAAAAAAGTAGCGATGATGACCAACGCCATTGCGATGTTTCAGGCTTTGGGTGTGAGCCATCCGCATGTGGTTCTCGCCGCGGGCATGGAGGACAAGGGCCAGGATTTCCCGGAAATCGCCGATGCCCGTGAAATTGTCAAACAGCACCACGCTGGCGCGTGGCCCGGAGCAGTGATCGACGGGCCGTTCGGCCTGGATGTAGCGATCAGCGGCGAGGCGGCCGGGCTCAAGGGGATTAAGTCACCCGTCGCCGGGCGCGCGGATATCATTGTCACGCCAAATCTCGAAAGCTGCAACTTCGCCATAAAAATCGCTACCAGCTTCGCCGGACAAGCGTGGGGTGGAGTTGTGGTCGGCGGACCGTTCCCTGTTGTGGTTGGCAGCCGCAGCGACGATGCCTACACGCGGGTATGCAGCATCGCCCTGGCCCAACTTGTCGCCGCCGGGATGGCTGCGGTAAAACAACCAGCCACGCTGAACGAGGCGCATGGTTAACCAGACCTTGCTGGAGGTGTTGGCGCGCTCCCCGGTCTGGGATGGGTTGGACGGCGGAGTGTGCATCGTCGCCTGCAGCGGGGGTCGGGATAGCGTGGCGTTAGTGCGCGCCGCGCTGGAAGTATTGCGCGACGCGACATTCTGCAGCCGGTTCAACAAACCTCCGGAGATCGCCCTCTGGCACCTCGATCATGGATTGCGCCCCAGTAGTGCGGCAGATGCTGAATTCGTACGCAGATTGGCGCAACAACTCGATCTGCCATGCATCATCGAAAAGGCCAAGTTGGCTGAGCAACCCGGCAATATGGAGGGCACAGCGCGGCAGGTCCGCTATGAGAAGCTGTTGCGCCTGCTGAGCAAGCCGCTGCTGGCTGACAATTTGCCGACATTACGGCGCGCGATTACCGCGCATCATCTTGGGGATCAGGTTGAAACCGTCCTGCATCACCTCGTGCGCGGCACGCATTTGCGCGGCCTGCGGGCC
>CAYXMN010000304.1:0-2310 GCA_964465955.1 uncultured Planctomycetales bacterium | reverse complement strand
CTCCTCGCGAATCACGGGCGGCTGCTTGCTCGCATTGGCCACATCCGTCAGCTCCATCCGCACCCGGCCTTGGGTGATGTAGAAAGTCTCGGTTTTAAGCTTGTGGTAATGCAGGCTGCAGTGCTTATCCTGCTTGACCATGAGCAGCTTGCCGCAATACAGCTTATCGTTATGGATCCAGCGCTCTTCGCCCCAGCCCTTGGGTACGATTTTGATGATTTCGTCAAGGCGCAGCTTGCCGCCTGTGGTGTGATTTTCGCTCATGATCTGAATACCCTCAATTCACCGGATTCCGTCCCCAAATAAGGAAGCCCACCTCAAGCGGTGGGCCCAGGCCGTGTACTTTGCTTACAAATACTCAGCCAAAACTATTATAGTCCGAAATCACTGACGGCGGTCATGCCTGCGCCGGGTTCTTGGCTTTTTCCAGATCGATTACCGTTTCATCCGGCGGAGCCTGCGGGTAATGCAGTGAAATCATGACTTGGTTGCGCCCTTCACGTTTGGAAGCGTACAGCGCCTGGTCGGCATTCTCGATCAATTGCTCTGACAACTCTTCGGTATTACGGATATAGGCATCGGATTCGCTGCTGCTGGCACGGCTGCCGCGAGCAATGTCGGGCACCATGTTTTCATCCCGCGTACTAGCTAGGCCCAGACTGATTGTCACCTGCTTAAACTCGTCCCGCGCCAGCGAAATGGGGAACTGGTGCGACTCAACCTTGCGCCTGAGCTGCTCGGCGATGCGCGGGGCGATTTCTGTGCGCGTGCCGTTGAGCACGACGGCGAACTCCTCCCCGCCGAATCGCGCCACTAGGTCGCTGCCGCGGAAGAACCGGCGCAGGATATCCGCCAACTCGGTAAGAATCAGGTTGCCGACCATGTGGCCATAGGTGTCGTTAATCTGCTTGAAATGATCGATATCGATCATGATCAACACCAGTGTGAAGTTGTCGGTGTAGGAGTCTTCCAGCAGCGGCAGGAAGTGCTCGATAAAGCCGCGATGGTTGCAGAGGCTGGTGAGGTTGTCGGTGCGGCTCTGCGCTTTGGCCTCGGAGTAGTTCAGGCTGTTGTTCACGGAGATGGCAATCAGCGGTGTGACGCGTTCGAGGAACTTATAAGTGCTGTCATTGAATGAACCGGGTTTCTCGCTGTCGAGACACAGCACACCTAGCTTTTCCCCGCGGTATACCACCGGTTGGCACGCCAACGAGCGCAGGCGGCGATTGCGCGGGTTGAATTCCTTGAAGCGCGAGTCGTTACGCACATCGCTGATCAGCACCCCTTCGTTATGCTGGTAGCACCAGCCGACTATGCCGTCGCCGGGCTTCACCGACTTAGCGATACCTGTGGCGTACTCGCCTCCTATCTCCACTCTGAGTTCCAGCGTTTCCTCTTCAGGATTGTGCAGGTAGAGGCTGAATTTATCAAAATCGAACCGCAAGCGGAACGCTTCCACCACCCGCTGGAAGAGCTCCTCAAACTCGAGCGCCGTGACGAAGTTCTCGACAATCTGCAGCAGGGTATTCACTTCCTGGTTGCGTTCCAGGAGGATCTCATTCGCCAATTCCGCGTCCACCGCCTGGCAGGTCAGATTGAGGGTTAAGTCATCAGTGGCGGTGTAAAGCCCTTCTAGGCTGCGGCGCATCCGGCGCGTGAGCAGGAATGCGCCGCCCAGCACCGGCAGCCCCAAGGTTAGGATTGCCAGCGCTTCGTTGTAATCCAAAGCGGCGCCCTCAGAGCGGTTGATGCTAAGTACAATCGCCGCCCCAAACACAATCAAGCTGGCCAATCCCGCCATCACCCCGGTTTGGTGGGGCAGGAGCAATCCATACAGCCCTGTAATCAATCCTAATCCAATCAGCAGTCCAAAGACATGCGCCGGTGGGAAGGAAAACAAGAACAGCACCGTCGCTATATCCAAACCGAACGACACCCAAAGGATGCTGATTTGGCGATTGTCTCCGCCTTCCCACGCAGCGAAAAGACCGATATTGACGAGCACCAGCGCAATGCCAACGCCCCAATACCACCACGGCAGTGTCTGATCTGCTTCGCTTGATAAGTAGCCGTAGAAAAAACCGCCTGCCATCAGCATCAGTTTGACGCCGACAATGTAGGTGACGAACTCCGCGGTGAATCTGAATACATGCACTAGCCGTTAGTATAGCAATGTTGCGACATCAATTGCTAGTAAGTCGCGTTTGGACGGTCCGCAGCAGGCGCATGCATAAACTGCCATCCGGTTGGCTGAGCCGGGAGCCGGTGCTATCTCAGCAGGCGGGAGATTTGGGTGACGGCCTGTTCGAC
>CAYXMN010000303.1:0-2361 GCA_964465955.1 uncultured Planctomycetales bacterium | reverse complement strand
AGGAAGGCACGCCGATCCCGGCGGACGGCAACCGGTTCTACCTGTACGGGATTAAAACGCAATCACCCTTTGGTATCTGGACCCAAGATCCGAACTCGTCGACCAGTTATCCGGTGCTGACTCTGCTCGGCCTGGATGGCGGCGAGGTGCTTAGCACGGTGCGGTTCCCCGGCAGCACGCAGGCACTGGTGCGCCCCGGCGGGATGGAGATCCTCGCCTTAGTGCAGCAAAGCGCGGAAACTTCGCTGGGATACTACGAATATGTGACCGGTTCGTTCCATCAGGTGCCGAATCTAGTATTAACCCGGCCTGAGGTTAAATGGCTAACCACGCGTAACGCAATTATCGCCAAAGAATCCACCGTAGCTCACGACCGCTTCCTCTATGTGGATCTCAACACCGGCGCCTCCAACGAGCTGTATTCCGGCTATTCAAAGATTAGCCGCTGGGATATCGCGCCAAATGATGAAGCGCTGGTGTTCATGCCGGATGCAACAGACAGTCCGGATATATACGTGCTGCCGCTCAATACTCCAGCGGGCGAGGAGGTTGTGATTAACCGCCTGCGTGTCGATGATTTGTCGAACATCACTTGGATGGGCTGCTTGATCCAGCCATCCTCAAGCCAAAGCTGGCTAGATCGGATCTGGCCATTCTAACTAAAAAACAGGTGCTAACATCGCGCTTGTGAAATCAGAGGAACTAAGAGCGCTCATTCCGGACGTCATACGCGCCGCGAGAGCCGCCGGTGATTTACTGACTGGGTATTTCCAGCACATCGAAACCCGCCAGATTGGTACGAAGTCCTCACCGGTAGACCTTGTCTCCATCGCCGACCAGGAGTCCGAAGCGCTCCTGCGCAAAAGTCTCCCAAACATCCTGCCCGGCGCGGGTTTCATCGGCGAGGAATCGGAGCGTATCGCATCCCAGTCAGAGTTTCACTGGGTGGTGGATCCGCTTGACGGCACGTCGAATTACCTCGCCGGCGTCGCCATTTGGGCTGTATCCATCGCGCTCTGTGATGAAGCGCTGCAGCCGCTGCTCGGAGTCGTGCATGCACCGCTCATCGGACGCACCTGGCATGCCTGGCGCGGCGGCGGCGCTTGGCTGGGGGAGCAGCGGCTTAACGTCCGCCGCGAGCCACCCGGTGGTGGCTTGCACAACGCGATGCTGGCCACCGGTTTTCCGTACGACCTTGACAGCGTTCCCGGCCAGCGCAACATCACCTACTTCTGCCAGATGCAGCGCACTTTCCACAAGATCCGCCGCCTCGGATCAGCCGCCATTGATTTGGCGTTCGTCGCGGACGGAACCTTCGACGGTATGTGGGAGTTGGCACTCAGCCCGTGGGATACTGCCGCCGGCTGCCTGCTGATTGCCGAGGCCGGAGGTTTGTTCCAGCGCATCAACGGCAAACCGTACACGCCGGGGCACCCCGACGTCCTAGCGGCGGCGACTCCTGAACTGCTAGCCGCGATGAAGTTAAACCTGCGTTCAGCCAGCAGTTGTCCGCTGGTTTCCGGTAATTCCACCCGCTGATCATGTTAGAATCAAGCCGCTACCAAGCATCGTGAGGATGACATGATCCGTGCTTACTCAACCAACGACGAACATACCGCCGCCTTAGCCGCAGCGGCCCAGATTAAGGGGTACAAGCTTAATACGCGCCCCCAACTTGATCCGGCGGAATTGGCGCAGAGCCACGGGGATTGCGAAGTGCTGGTCTTTGACTTAACCTGCGCTTCGCTCAGCGTGGACAACGTCATCAACGTGCTCGACTCCCTTAATACTGAAAACCTTCCGCCGGTGTTGTACTTCCTGGCCAGCCCGGCGGACATCGAGCTAATCACCACCGCCGGCAGCATCATCAACCAGGACTATACCTTCGTGCCGGTGGACGCCAAAGGCCTCGCGGCGCGCCTTGAAGTGCTGACCATTCTTGGCGCGCGCCGTAAACTGACGCTGGAATCCGCGATCACCGACCGCCTATCAGGGTTGTACAACCGTAAGTATTTCCTGCGCCGGTTGGAAGAAGAGCTGTACCGGTCGGCGCGATACGGCTACAAAGTCGGGGTACTGCTGGCGACACTTGACTTCGAGATGGCGCGCGAGCAGTTGACGGAGGACACCGCGACCGACGCAATCAGGGTCGTCAGCCAGTTCTTTGCGGGGCGCCTGCGCAAAACCGACATTGTCGCCCGGTACAAGTGGGATGACTTCGCCGTCTTGCTACCTGATATCGCCCCGGAAGACAGCGTGGCGGTGGCCAAGGACATCAAAGCTAAGCTCGAAGCGCTGCCGGTGCACTCCAACGGAATGACGGTGAAACTCAAGGTCTCGCTTGGCCATCTGAGTTTTCCG
>CAYXMN010000302.1:1593-2400 GCA_964465955.1 uncultured Planctomycetales bacterium | reverse complement strand
TACCTACTACGGGCGCCAAGAATGTCGCCCCTACGCAGATGCCGGCAGGATGCCGGCGCTCCCAGGGCGAAGCATGGCCCCGCCCTACAACTAGCTACTCCAGCGCCAGCAGCGTCGCGCTGTAGGGGTACATCGTGTAGCTCAGTTCCGACCCGGCCAGCGGGCTGGTGAGATACTGCACCGGCTCGGGTGTGCCGTCCTCGACGACGTAAGTCTGAGCCAGCGTGTAACTGACCGCGCTGTTGGCCAGCTTCACCCGCGCCACTTGCTGCTCAGCGGTTTTGTTGATCAACACCAGGGTCAGCACGCCGCCTAAGCGCCGCGCCGCATACGCGCTGTAGCTCTCCACGTCGGGATTCTCCAGCGGCAGGCTCGTCTCGCCGAAGGCCCCGCCCGCGCCGTCGTAGTTGGTGTACAGCGCCAGCGCGCCCCAGATGTATGCGTTGTCGTCCGTCAGCGGCCAGATGCCCGCGGCGAACACGCCCTCGCGCCCGAACACGCCGAGTGCGTCAGCCGTGGCCAGGCCGCCGCTGATGTGCCCGCCCGCGCCGTAGTTGTACTCCGTGATGGCGAGCCGCGTGCCGGGGTAGTGCGCGGCGATCTGCGCTTTCAGCCGCGGGATGAGGTAGATCGGCCCGAGCGTGCTCCACTGCGTGATCCAGCTGTCCTCGGTGTAGCTTTCGTCCCACAGGCTGCGCGGGGCTTGCAGCCGCGCCGCGACGACCTCCGCGCCGGTGTCGTCTCCCGTGATGCGCACGCCGCCGCCCTGGGCCTCGGGGTACCAGTGCACGTCGAGCACGTCGAGCA
>CAYXMN010000302.1:0-1583 GCA_964465955.1 uncultured Planctomycetales bacterium | reverse complement strand
GAGCGGCGCCCCGCCAGAAACCATCGCCTTGATCCGCCCGCCGAACTTCGCGCGGATCTTGGGCCGCAGCGTACGTTCAAGGATCAGGTCCATTGGCAGGTCGAGCAGGCGGCGCCCGCCGGACTGCTCCGCGCTGTGCAGCTGATCCAGGTAATAGTTGATGAAGTCGCCATGCTCCTCCGCATCGCTGGCGCCCTGCAGGCTGACGAACGCGTCCCAGCCGTAGAGCACCGGGCCGAAGAGCACGCAGCCCGGCACGGCGTCCTTCAACGCCCCGGCGAGATCCTGCGTGCGCGTGATCAGCTCGCTGTATGTCACGTTCGCGGGGTGGATGCGCGCGTGCGTGCTGCTCCACAGCGCGGGCTCGTTGTCGAGCGCGAAGAAGATGGACGGGCTGGCGCCGCCCGCCGCGCCGGTAAAGCGGCCGTTGAGCCAGGCGGCGAACTCGTCCTGGTAGACGAAGGCGTCGGCGGCGTCCGGCGGGTAGGCGAACGCCGTGCCTTTGCGCGCCTTGCTCTGGCGGAAGCGCACATTGAGATAGTCCGGCGTCTGGTTCACGTCGCCGCCGCCCAGCTTGTCCGCCGCGACGTAGCCCGCCATCGGCACCGTCACCACCGCCGCCGCGCCGAGCACCTGCGCCGCCTCGACATGCGTGCGCGCGGTCCAGCCCGGCTCGTCCGTCTCGCCGAGGTAGCCGTCGTTCTGGTGGTGCCAGTCGCTGCCGGCGTTGCTGGCGTTGTTCTCCCAGTTGTAGGCCGTCAAGCGGTTGCCGCCCGAGCGGCTGAGGCGCGGCCGGGCTCGAGTGTCCTCGGGCAGGCCGTTGGTGCCGTAGATGTACGGCGAGATGGGCGCGCCCGCCGCGCCTAAGTCCACCGTGAAGGTGATGTCCGGCTCGGGCAGCGCGCTTTCCGGGCCGACGGTGACAGCGGCCAGCTCCAGCGAAGCGCCGTCCGGGGCGAGGGCCACCACGGCGAGCAGCAGCGCGCCGTCCGCGCGCAGGCTTTGGCTGAGCGGCGGCAGCACTGCGTTCATCGCCGCGCTGCGGGACAGCTCCTGCCAGCGCCACATGCCGCGCGGCCAGTCGGCGCAGCCGAGGAATACGCGCGCGCCTTCCGGCGGGGCGGCCTGCCAGGTGAGCTGCGCGCTGGCGCTATAGCTGTAGCCGGGGAGGCTGAAGAGATAGCAGGCGTAGGCGGCGTGCTCGAGCGCCGCGCCGGCATTGGGCCAGGCCGGGGCGAACTGTGCCAGCGGCGGGGCGGCCTGCGCGCGGTGGTTCGGCAAAGTAGCGCTAAACTCCGCGCCGGTGCGGATTTGCTCCGGAGGAATCGCGGCCAGCGCGCGGGTGATCGCTGTGCCAGCCGGGAGCGCGGTGAACAGCTGCGGCGAGCCCGCCGGCGCCGGCGTGTGCGCGCGCGGGTCAGCCGGGCCAGAGGCGCAGGCGGTGGAAACCAGCGCGGCGAGGCAGAGTGCGCTGAGCAGCAGAGCTGGCTTTGGCATGAATGCGCGCATCAAGCTTCACCCCATCCGGATTGGTGTGCAACATAGCGTACCTGATCGCGGGATGGGAATGCAAGCTGGGTAGG
>CAYXMN010000301.1:0-2404 GCA_964465955.1 uncultured Planctomycetales bacterium | reverse complement strand
GCCCGCAGCCGCTACCTTCCGGCGCCTGAGGCGCCCCCTCTGCCTGCAAACGGCGTGTCCACTCAAATGAAAATCCGACTAAAGCTACATGTTCCTTCAACTGATAATTCAACTTAACCCTAAGCGGACTCCTTTCTTTCATAAGGTTGTGTCAAGTAAGGTATACATGAGTTTCTCTATTTGGTTCTTAAGAGCGAGTGGATTTGTTGAATCGTAAAGTGCTTGCCATCTGTTCAAGGTATTATTTGGAGCAGGATTACTCGCAACCAGTCGTTGGAAAGGAGTCTGCGCCCGGTCATGAGTTCGTTGGCAGCGGATGATTCCGGCATCATCCACGACAGACCGCTTGAAACAGGTTGTAGTAAATACCCATCAATTCGTAAAGCTCATTCAACATCACTACCTGGGCTCTTTGGTCAAACCGAGCGTCTTTAAAATAGGCACGCACCAGGGTAGCATTCTTCTGTTCGACAAACCGATTGTCATTCTTGTGAAAAGGTCTGCTGCGTGTCCATTGCACTCCTTTCACATGCTCCTTAAAGTAACGCATCAGATGGGCGTTCATAAACTCACTGCCATTATCTGGGTGTAACTCCAGCACCGGTATCGGGCAGCGTTGGAGAATTCATTCGAAGGCCTTGACGGTTTCTCTTTCACTGCGGCCATAAATGGCCATCCGTTCGCTCCATCCGGTCGCTACATCGATCCATTGTATGGTGCAGACATAGTCACCTTTTGCGGTCGGTCCTGAATGATGAACGGTATCTACCTCAAAATGGCCAGGTACCTGTTCATCCCAAGGGATCACATGTACCGGTATTTCCCGCTGAATGCTCGTCAGCTGAGCCGGTCTACTCCTGTGCTGAGGCAGACGTGGCTCATATTGGCGGATCCGTTGGAGTATTCTCTCAACCGTTGAGATGCTAATAGATTCCAGCTTTTTAAGAAGGCTTTCGGTCAGGTGTAATTCACCAAAGTTGCTCAGACGCACAGCTGTCGCGGCTAAAAGCGGCTGTAAGCGTTCCGCACAGCACCAATCCAGGGTGTTGGCTACTGCCCTGATGGCATCTTCCACATCCGCCCCATAGGTGGCCTTCCTCTGTCTGGCGCGCCTTTTGCGAAGAGGACCGGGCTTATTTAGCAATGAAATGACATGCTTGCGACTCAGACCAGTGATGGTCACAACATCATCCAGTATGGTACCCCGCTCTGACCGATTGGCCTTTTCATACCGAAAATGCAAATTACGCAACACCTTGTATCGCTCATCAACGTTCATCCTGTCGTCAGTTGCTTCGGGCATTGTTCCCCTGGTTCAATTATCATTTGAGGGAACAATATTATCAGAGTTCAATTATGCCTGAAGGAACACGCTTCGTTGACAGCATCCCCCGCGCCGGGTATCCTCAGCCGTATACGCTGGCCGTTTACAGGAGGCTGCCCCATGTCCTGGTTAACAGAGGTTTTCGCTACGAATAAGCCCGTCATCGCCATGTGCCACCTGCACGCGCTCCCCGGCGACCCCGGCTACGACCCCGCCGGCGGCATGCGCGCCGTCATCGAATCCGCCCGCGCCGACCTGCTGGCCCTGCAGGAGGGCGGCGTCGACGCCGTGATGTTCTCCAACGAGTTCAGCCGGCCGTACCTGACGAAAGTCGAGACCGTCAGCGTGGCCTGCATGGCGCGCGTCATCGGCGAGCTCATGCCCCTCATCCGCCTGCCCTACGGCGTTAACGTCCTCTGGGACCCGGCCGCCTCGCTCGACCTGGCTGTTGCCACCGGCGCTGCCTTTGTGCGCGAGATATTCTCCGGCGTCTATGCCAGCGATTTCGGCCTCTGGAACACCAACTGCGGCGATGTCGTGCGCCACCAGCACGCCATCGGCGCCCAGCACGTGCGCCTGCTGTTCAACATCTATCCCGAGGCCGCCGCCTACCTCGGGCAGCGCTCGTTTGCCGATATCGCCGCCTCCACCGTTTTCAATCACATGCCTGACGGCATCTGTGTCTCCGGCCTGATTGCCGGCGCCGAGACTAACACCAGCCTGCTGGAACAGGCCAAACGCGCCATCGGGGATGTGCCGCTCTTTGCCAATACCGGCGTGCGGCCTGATAACGTCGCCGCCCAGCTGGCCGTGGCCGACGGCGCTGTCGTCGGAACCTATTTCAAAAAAGACGGCTACACCTGGAACCCGACCGATGTGAACCGCGTGCGCGAATTGATGGCGGTGGTGCGCGCTCTGCGCTCCTGAACGCGTTATCGTGTCAACGGGGGCATGCATGGACGAACGCTGGCAGCAGCTCGCAGATATCCTGGTCAACTACTCGGTGCGCGTCATGCCCGGCGAACGCGTCATGGTCGCCATGCAGGAGGTCGAGACCCTGCCGCTGGTGTGCGCCGTCTA
>CAYXMN010000300.1:2089-2415 GCA_964465955.1 uncultured Planctomycetales bacterium | reverse complement strand
GAAATCCCAAGGCCTGTATTCCTCCCTATAAGGATTATGCGGGTCGTCCATCGCCTTAACCGTGACTATACTGCCATCTATAGATTCCACTTGGCGTGAGCCTTCTGGCATTGCCGAGTGAGACGCCACAGCAGTTTCCGTCTTATCCGAGGAGTTTCGGCCACCGCATGCGTAGCCTGCTAGTGCCAGGAGTAAAGCTAGTACTACAACTATGCCCCAACGTATGTACTCGTTACTAGAAGATGTATTTCGCATGATCCCCTC
The DNA here is from genome assembly GCA_964465955.1 of uncultured Planctomycetales bacterium. GTDB lineage: Bacteria > 4484-113 > 4484-113 > 4484-113 > JAFGCY01 > CAYXMN01. The sequence goes on along the minus strand of CAYXMN010000300.1, from coordinate 2,151 downwards.
TTGAACCCTAGAGTTACTAAAGTGTAACTGAACTCCCCCCCCTTGTCAAGAAGAAGTGCCCG
>CAYXMN010000300.1:0-2079 GCA_964465955.1 uncultured Planctomycetales bacterium | reverse complement strand
AATATGAGGTTATGAGTTGGACTGATCGCCACAAACCGATCCGTGTCCTGCTGTTTCAAGCTAGGCATCGTGACTGAGACTTGTTCCCGAAGTGCGAGCAATGCAAGTGCGAGCTTGCGTGCGGTGTCACTGGTACACTCAAATTCCTTATCGACAAAAGAGGTAACATAAGATAATTGCAGTTAAATGTTAGCCATCGATTCTTCCTTCCTTTTTAGAGCGCAGGTCCTTGACGGCGGGCGGCTGGTCTGGCAATATCATCGCTGTGCACCAAGCCAGGGAAACCCGTTTCACAGCGTTCCTCATGCGCAACCTGATTACGGCGGGCCTGCTCGCCGCGACCTGGTTTTGCGCCGGGCCGGCGCAGGGCGGCGAAGCGCCGCAGCCCAGCACGGCGCAGGTGCAAGCCTTCACCGCTTCAGCGCTGGAGCTTGTAGAGGCCTGGCCGGACCTGAAGCTGTCCCAGGAACTGCCGAAGCTCGCGGCGTGGATCGACGGCTTCTCGCTGCCCTGGCGCCCGCGCCCGAAGGTGGAGCCCGTCACGCCGGTGCCGCCGCCCGAGCCGGAGCCTGAACCCGAGCCGGTTCTGCCGCCGGTGGTGTACTACCACCGCGTGCTACTGGTCGGCGAGTGCAACATCGAGGGCGGGCTGGGCCCGATCCTCCAGCAGCAGCTGGAAGCGCTGCCGGGCGTGGTGGTGAAACGTTCCGGCAAGCGCTCAACAGGCCTGGCGCGCCCGGACTATTACAACTGGCCCGAGCGCATCCGCCAGCTTAAAGCCGAGTTTGAGCCGGATCTCATCATCGCGTACTGGGGCGACAACGATTGCCAGAACTGCGTCTCGTCCAAGGGCAAGGGCGTGGCGGGCTGGGGCAAGCCGGAGGAGTGGCACGCGGAGTATGCGCGGCGCGCGGCGGACGTGGTGGCGCTGATGCAGGAAGGTGGCGCTGCGGCGGTGATCGTCGGCATGCCCAACATGCGCCCGGAGAAGTTCCGCAAGGGCATCGCGCGCGTCAACTCCGCCCTGGCGGAAGGCTGCGCCCAAGGCGGCGGCGTGTTCATCGATGCCTGGCAGTTCAACACCAACGCGGACGGAGCCTACCTGGGCACGGTGGAGTGGGGCGGCAAGGCCGCGACGTTCCAGGGCAAGGACGGCATCCATTTCACGAGCCACGGCGCGAAGTTCATGGCGGCGCGGATTTACGGCGAACTGGCGGCGCGCTTCGAGCTGGGCGACCCGCCGCAGGCAGCCGCGGACGCGGAAGCGGCGGAAGCCAGCGTGGGAGAGGATGAAGCTGTATCAGTGGCGGTTGAGGAAAACTAGACATCGTAGGGGCGGGGTCTTGTCCCCGCCCGAATTGAATATCATTCCCTAGAGCCTGGGGATGAACGTAAAAAATCTAATGACGACAAAGAGAGCAACAAACAACCCGAACCAAAATGGCATAATTGTCGTGTATTTTCGAAACATCCAGTTCATCAATTCGATGAAGATGACGTAGCCAATCAACACTAGAATGAAATAGAAGCTCATTGATAAACATCCACTGATAGCTACATCAGGCGCTTTGCTTATAAACGGAGTAAAGAAACATATGTGATAAATCCAAGGTTGTATGGCGTCCATTATGAGGATCAATATGAAGAATAGAATATAGGAATGAAATCTCAACGTTAGATTTTGCATACTTCTGATATCTTCTTTTGTTAAACAAATAGCAACATCCTCTGGAAGTATCATCGAATGTTTCAACTTGTACAGCAGATAACTCACACTGCTGATTATGAACAATACACTGAGGATTTCGGAGATTGTTGCGAAGTTGGAGTAATCTGTGAAGGACTGAAACAAATAATGCGGGTGGCTTAGATACTGATTCGCAATTGGCAGAATGCCGAACAAGATCCAGTTTAAGCCAGCAATGATAATCAGGAAGTACATAAGCAACAAGTGCTGCGTGTAGAAGCTATTGACTTGCACTCCGATGATCTTCTTTAGAGTAGTTCTCGGTTCCTTCATAGTGATGCAACTGATTCAGAATTGTCCCAGACGGGCGGGGACAAGACCCCGCCCCTACG
>CAYXMN010000299.1:0-2422 GCA_964465955.1 uncultured Planctomycetales bacterium | reverse complement strand
CGCCAGCACTTTGAACGCGCCCTCGACCAAGCGGATCACCGAGACATCGAAGGTGCCGCCGCCCAGGTCGTACACGAGCACCGTCTTGCTCTCGCCGCGGTCGAAGCCGTAGGCCAGCGAGGCGGCGGTAGGCTCGTTGATGATGCGCTCCACCTTGAACCCGGCGATTTCGCCGGCGTCTTTGGTGGCTTGGCGCTGGGCGTCGGTGAAATAGGCCGGGACGGTGATCACGGCCTCATCCACGATGTCGTTGAGATAGGTCTCCGCGTCCAGCTTGAGCTTCTTTAAAATGACGGCGCTGATTTCCTGCGGGCTGAAATCCTTCTCGCCGACGCTGATGCGGCGGTCGGTGCCCATCAGGCGCTTGACGCTGGTGATGGTGCGCTCCGGGTTGGCCACGGCCTGGTTCTTGGCGGGCTCGCCGACTAGCAGCTCGCCGGTCTCGGTAAAGCCGACCACCGACGGCGTGATGAATTTGCCGCGCTCGTTGGGGATCAGCGTCGGCTGCCCGTCGATAATCGCTGCCACCAGGGAGTTCGTCGTTCCCAGGTCAATCCCGACAATCTGGCCCATGTACCGCTCCTTCGCGCCTAAGCGCCCGTTTCGCCATTATGCTGGCCGGCGAGACATTATCCCGCCGCCGCCTCGTTCTTCACCACCACCACTTGGGCGGTGCGCAGTAATTGCCCGTGCAACGTATACCCCCGCAGCAGCAAGCGGCTGACCTCGCCGTCCGCCTTGCCGGGGCAAGGCTCCGTGCCCATCGCCATTTGCTCATGCGGGTTAAACGCGCCGCGGGCCTCTAAGGGCGTAAGGCCGCGCTTGCCGAGCGTGTCCAGCAGGAGCTGGCGTACGCTGAGCAGCCCGCGGCGGATGCCCTCCGGCACGGCTGCGGGCTGGTGCTCCACGATCTCCTCCACCCGATCCAGCGCGTCCGCGACGTTCAGTAAATCTTTCAACAGCCGTTTCAGTTGACCCTCGTCCTCGCCGTGCTGTTCCGTCCGTTGCGCCACTGTGCGCAAAGTTCCCTCCAAACTGCGTAATTGGGCGCTGACGGTGTCCAGCCCCGCGGTGTCAACGGCCGGCAGCCGGAGCGTCTCCACCCCGCGGCGCAGCCGGGAGATTTCCCCGCGGAACTTGCCGAGGTCGGCGGTCAAGGCGGCTAGGTTGGTCCAGGCTTCCTGGGCTGGCGCGCCTTGAGGCAGGCCAGCACTGGACCTAGCGTAGAGATTATAGTAACGCTCAGAATCGAAGTCAATTTCAGCAATCAGCCGGCTCAGCTCGACTTGCTCGGGACGCTGCATCACAGCACCGTCCAGTCGGCAATCTTGAGGTTGATCGCCAGCTTGTCCAGCAGCGGCAGCGTCAGCTCATGCTCGCGCACCTCGCGCGGGATGAGCTGGGCGAAGTCCGCCGGCGGCACGGTCGCCGGGAAGTTGAACTGCTCGAAGCTGATCTTGCCGTCGCGCGGCAGGCGGCTTAAGCGCTCGCGCACCGAGGCCACGTCCACCGGGTTGAGCACGAACAAGTCGATCAGTTCGCGGCGCTGCGGGCTTTTAAACAGGTTGGTGTAGCTTTCCTCCACCAGCATGAAGTCGTCCGCGTGGCGCTCGGGGTTGAAGATCTTGATCAGGCGGAAATATTCGCGCTCGATCTGCGGCTGGTTGGCGCGCTTGTCGAGGCTCAAGATCCAATAGAACTGGTTGGCGCGCTTGTAGAAGTGGATCATGTCCTCGGCGCGCACTTTGGTCAGGTCGAAGTCGGAGCGGCCCTTGGTGAGCTGTAGCGTGTTGACCGCGCGTTCCAGGTAGTTAATCAGGCGCGGCAGGTGCGCGGACTTGCGCGGGTCGCCGGCCAGTTGTTTCTGCCAGACCTTGGCCAGCGCATGGAATTGCTGTGTCGCCTCGTCGTGCTTGTCGGCAGCGAGCAGGCTGATCGCGAAGTTCTGGATGATCTCCGGGTTGTCCGGGTCGTACTTCAGCGCCTTGGCCCATTCCTCGCTGGCGGCCTTGTGCTGGTCCTTGCGCGCCATTTGGTAGGCGTTTAAGTTGAGCGTCGCGGCGTAGAGCACGCGCAGATCAGGGTTGGCCTCGTCTTCCTGGCGCAGCTCTTCCCAGGTCTGCATCGCTTCCTTGGCGTAGCCGCTTTCCAGGAAGGCCAGGCCCACTTCCGTGAACTGGCGGATCTTGAGATGATCGCCTGCGGAGCATTCAGTCCGCTCGAGGGATATGTGAGTTCCAAAGACTACGAAAGCATTTTGCACAGTATGCATCTGAGCAATGGCCTTCCCTGGACGATACCGATCACCCTGTCGGTGGAAAAAGATCACATCAGCAAGATCAAAGAAGGCGAAGATCTCGCCATGTACGATATTGAAGGCGGGGTCCTGGGAGTTCTCAAACTTGAAGAAATATATCCGTAC
>CAYXMN010000298.1:0-2432 GCA_964465955.1 uncultured Planctomycetales bacterium | reverse complement strand
CCGGGGCCTCACGAGTCACGCGGTGCTGAACACTAGGCTGAGACAATGATTGCGAGTACGGCCCTGTGCACCGACCATTACGAGCTCACCATGGTGCAGGCTGCCATGGCTTCGGACACCGCCAACCGCAGATGCGTCTTCGAGCTGTTCCCGCGCAGGTTGCCGGAGGGCCGCCGCTACGGCGTCGTTGCCGGGGTGCAGCGCGCCCTGGACGCCATCGAGGCCTTCCGCTTCGACGATGCTGCGCTTGACTTCCTGACGGGCCAGCAGATCATCACCGTCGAGATTGCCCACTACCTCGCCAACTACCGTTTCGCCGGCAGCATCCGGGGCTACGCGGAAGGCGAGATCTACTTCCTGCGCGGTCTGGCTGATCCCTCAAACAACATCCACCTGGTGTATTCCCGGCGCGAGGATGCCTCGTTAACCCACGCCTGGGGGCAGGCTGGCTCCTGGCAGCACGAGGGCCCGAACCTGAACGCGATCATCGCGTCCACCTTCGATTTAGCTTGGGATACCGACCTAGTCTTCGCGTGGGGAAACTCTGCACAATTCGGTTTAATGAGGCGTACTGGCGCGGATTCGTGGAACTTGACAACCTCCCCATTCAGCACATTTATTGCGCCGGTCAACCCACAGCTCGCACTTGCGCTGGGACCTGACCCGGCAATGGTATTCACCGAACATGTCGACGGCACATTCCCCGAGATTAACATCGACTACTATGCAATCCAGTCTGCCAGCGAGGTGTGGGGCTCGGCTTACGCACTTGATAATCTGAATTATGCAGGTCGCGACCTTGATTTAGTGCTGGACCCGGCGGATCCAACCCGTCTGTGGGCAGCCTACCAGCGCGGCGGGAATAACACGCCGGAACGCGCCACACCGATGGCAGGCGAATGCGCCTATGCCTGGGGAAATGGTGCGGGCGGTTTTGCTTTGGACGTGCTCGACAACGGCGACAATGCTCCGGTATCAGATTGTGGCAAGCGGGTGCAGCAAGCGCTCGACAGCAATGGGGAGCCATGGCTGGCGTACTTCGATTTGAACAGCTCGCCTACCCAGCCACTAGGCCAGCTTAAATGCGCCTACTGGACCGGCGCGGACTGGTCTGTTGAGACAGTAACAACGTTCGATCTTAGCTTTCAAACCGGTAGCGACCAGTTTACCTATGGCGAGCTGGGCTTGGCATTGGATGGAAGCGATCGCGCGGTAATCGCTTACCTTGCGCGCCAAACCTGGGCCAGCCAAGTAAACTTGCCGCACGATATGCGCTGCTTCGTGTGGATTCGCGAATTATCTGGCACCTGGCAGAAAGTGCAACTGACCGACAGCGAGCAGGTGTTCCCGCGCGATCGCGAACCATGCGTTTTGTTGATCACGCCGGACGGCGACTGGCATGTGCTCTATGTCTCCAGTCAAAGCCCTGATGTAGCTCCGCTGGCGGATAAAATTGTCCACCTATGGCGCCCCGCGCCATAACTTAAGTGGTGGTTACCGTGACGAAGTTGCTCGCCCGTTTCTGATTATCGTACAGCGTAATCACTTCGGTCGGGGGGAATTCGCAAGTGACATTCAGCTCAGTCGCGCTCGGCGTACCGATCAAGCTCAGCACGCCCGTTGTGGTGTCAATGCTGTACGGCGCATCGGTGGGGTTGAGCACGCCCCAGCCCACATAAGGCGTGATCTCCAGCGTGCGGGTCACCGCACCGAGCGTTGTGTCGACCGCGAATGTACCCATCGCGGCGAATTCGACCGTGGAGCCAGGAGCCGTATTCACCGGGCCTGTGCCGCCCGCCGCCAACTGCAGCTCCAACGAATCGATGCTGAGCAGCAGGAAGGTCATTGTATCCAGTACGGTCCAGCTATGCGGAGCCCGTGCTTCAACCGTTACCAGCCCGCGATCATTGAAGGTCAGGAGGCCCTTCTCGCCTTCGGCGTTACTCACTTCCGCCAAGCCATTACCTTCGGTAATCGTCCAAATCAAGTCTTCGCCCGTCAGCGGCGGATCCGCGACCGGATTGGTGGTAACGGTTGCCTCAAGGTGGATCGTTTCGTAGGTAAAACTCTCCACATTGCCGTTGATGTCATCGACACCGCGTTCGGTGAGAATTACCAGGTAATTGCCGGACTGCTGCTCCAAGGTGACTCCAGCCGGCAGGCTTAGGGCAATATTCGTGATGTTGGTCTGCGGTTCAGGCGGTGCGACATTTAGCGCCACGAAAGTCGCCATGCCCGTTGTGGTTAATCCGGTAGGATAACGAGGTGTGATCCACACGCGAATGTTTTCGTTTTCATTGACATCGAGATTAGATAAGGCTGCAAAGGTAATCGCCGACGAAGCATCGAAAGTTACGCGGTACCATGGAAATATCGAAGCAAGGTTACCGGAAGCTGCCGGCGTGGCCGGATCCTGCGCATCCGTGACGAAG
>CAYXMN010000297.1:0-2435 GCA_964465955.1 uncultured Planctomycetales bacterium | reverse complement strand
TCCCACTGGTACTGAATCGGCTCCTTGCCGTTACTGACCGTGGCTTCCATGTTGACGAGGAACGGCACCTGGCCATCGGTCAGGTCCGCGGTGATATTGACCGTGAAAGCCTGGCCGATATTCGCGAACACCCGCAGCGGCGCGCTGGATACCATTTGGTCCGTGGTCGTGTCGTGCACGGTGCAGACGGCCAGGTAATTACCGTCGGCCAGGTAGGTGTGGTTCGTGATTGAGGAAGCGCTAAAGGCTGAGGAACTGCCGTCGCCGAAGGTCCAGCGATACTCGTAATCACCGCTGCCGCCGGCGGCCGCGCCGGTGAACTCAACCTCCAGCGGCGCTTGCCCGGACAGCGGGTTGCCGATCGCCGTGATGGTCAGCTCGCTGGGCGGCATGGCATTAATCGCCAGCCGGTAATCGGGCTGGGTGTTGCCGTCTTTGTCGTCAAGGTTGGTCGCCTGCACGCCACGGTTGTCCGTCACGGTCAGGATTGGGTAATAGACATAGGCGCTGGAGCCGACCTGCTCGCCAACCTGCTCGAAGACAAACAGCGGGTCTTCCAGGAAGCTGTCCGGCGTACCGTCGCCATCAAAGTCCCAGGAGTAGGCATACGGCTCCTTGCCGCCGGTGACATACGCCTTGAATTGGCATTCAAACGGCACGTTGCCCACCATCGGCAAGGCGGTGAACCGCACGTCCATCTCTTGGTCACCCGTGCCGCCGCCACCGGTCGAAGTAATGGTGATCGACCGGCTGCCGGTCACCACTTTCGATTCGGCATCCGTGACGGTCACCGTGCCCACGCCGTTGTCGGTATAAATAAAGGTCCCGCTGCTGGCGTTGCTGTCGGTCACCCCGTCGCCGTCGAAATCCCAGGCGTAGGTGTATGGCGCAACGCCGCCCGACGGAGTGGCGAAGAACGTCACCGTCAGCGGGGAGGCCCCGGAGCTCGGCGTCGCGGAAACGATGAGATTGAAATCTTCACCGATGTCCGGCCCGTCATCGTCGGTCCCGCCTCCGCCGCAAGCCATGATCAGCCCGGACAACGCAAGCAGCGTCACGCATACGAATAAAAGCCGCATGGACTTGAGCGTCATGCCAGCCCTCCTGCTAAAACTACAGTCTTGCCCCAAAGCAATTCCTCGACTCGATCGTATTTTACCCAGCTTGAGCAAATCCGCCCCACTTCGCAGCGGGGGATTCATACATTATCTATTATTCGTTAAAACTTAGCAAGCGGTCCAACCCCACGGGGAGTTACTCTTTCGCGCGTTCGATATAGGAACAGGTGCGCGAATCGATCTTAATCTTGTCACCTTGGTTAACAAATAGCGGCACATTCACCGTGGCGCCGCCTTCAACCTTGGCCGGTTTGGTCGCGCCGGTCGCGGTGTCGCCCCGCACGCCGGGCTCGCAGTAGGTGATTTCACGCACCACCGCCAGCGGCAGTTCCACGGTGATCGGCTCCTCGCCGTTCATCGCCACCGTCAGCTCCTCATTTTCCACGAGCAGGTTGAGCTGGCCGCCCAGCAGTTCCTTGGCGATATGCACCTGTTCGTAGGTTTCGCGATCCATCGCCACCAGCATGTCGCCTTCGTTATACAGGTAGTCCATCTTGCGCGATTCGACGCGCACTTCATCTAGTTTTTCCTCGGGGCGCAGCTTGTCTTCAAAGATTGAGCCGCTGCGCAGGTTTTTCAGCTTGACGCGCACGAAGGCCGGCCCTTTGCCCGGTTTGATGTGCTGGAACTCCACCACCTGCAGCAGGTTGCCGTCCCGCTCAAAAACGGTGCCATTGCGAAAATCGCTCGGTGTAATCGACATTAAAACTTTCCTCCACAAATCCAGTCCGGCCCGGTTAACCCACCACCGTGATGCCGGTATCCAGCGTGTTAAAACTTTCCGCGCCATGTTCGCGGACGACGATTAAGTCCTCGATTCTAATCCCGCCTGCGCCCGGCAGGTAAATCCCCGGCTCGTTCGAGGTGCACATCCCCACTTCGAGCTTGGTCTCGCACAGCTTGGCCAGGCGCGGCTGCTCATGCACCTCAATCCCGACGCCATGCCCCAGGCCGTGCCCGAAGTTATCGCCATAGCCGCGCTCGCAAATGATGTTGCGCGCCACGGCGTCAATCTCGCGGCCGGTCAGCCCCGGTTTGATCGCCGCGGTGGCGGCGTCCTTGGCTTCGCGCACGATGCTGTAAATCTCCGCCCACTTCGGCGGGCAGTCCTTGAAGAACACGGTGCGCGTCATGTCGCTGATGTAACCGTTCAGGCGCACGCCCATGTCGAACGTCAGCGGCGCGCCGGGCACGAGCTTTTGTTCGGTGAAGCTGGCGTGCGGCATCGCGCTGTTCGGCCCCGCCGCGATGATCGGGGAGAAGCTCACGCCTTCCGCGCCGTGCTTGAGCGCGCGGTAGTACAGCTCGGCCGCGATG
>CAYXMN010000296.1:0-2447 GCA_964465955.1 uncultured Planctomycetales bacterium | reverse complement strand
CAGCAATGCGACACAGCTATTGGTGGTGCCCAGGTCGATGCCGATTACCTTTCCCATGTTTCTTCTCCTCAGTGACTGACTGTTTCACAACCCGTAAGCCCACCCAGCCAATCGCTGGAACGCCATCCGGGCGCTGTGGTCATGTTTTACTACCCTCAGTATAACGGCTTATTTCAACTTGTCAAGCAAATCTTAGTGCTATTCGCTAAGATTTTCTGATTCATTGGCACTCGCCGTGCTGTTTCGAGGGACGTTATCGGGCGGATTGTGTTCGAAAACCGAGTATAGGGAGAAGCGGGTTGAGAAGCATCGCGATACTGCAGAATAGGAGAGCGGTAGCCGTGGGTCCACGATCCGCAGCTAGCATAAGCGTATAGCTCGACTCAGCATGCTAATGAACACAGCCGTCTGTATGCGTGTCATACATCTACTAGTAATAGTTAAACACATCCCTGGGGTAAACTTTACCATCATGTTACGCAAGCTGTATCTCCCAATATTCCTCGTTTTGCTCAGCGCCGCCTACCTCAGCGCGCCCGCCTTCGCGGACGACGCCCCCATGCCTGCGGAGGAGCCCGCCGCCCAGACCGCGCCTGCAGACGACTCCGCCGCGCCGCCCGCCGTTCCAAGCGACCCGGAGCCGGAAGTCAAGCATAAATGCATTGTGACCGAGATGCCGTGGGAGGATAGCCCGACGCGCGTGGAAGCGATCTTTAACGTGGACGGCGAACTACTGCGCGGTTATTTCGTCAACCTCGCGTATATGTATATGCTCCGTGACACAATGGTGGCGGACGGCAAGCTCGTGGAGATAGCCCAGGTGAAGATGCTGGACTACCCCACCTTCGGCACCGACCACGAGCAGATGATCACCGTCGACAAGCTCGGCGGCAATATCCACCTAATCCTAATCGGGCAAGCCATTGAAGGCAGCAAGGCGCCGTATATCCTGGCCTACTCCAACGAAAGCGCGGCGCGCGAAGCCATCGATTCCAACCGGGGCAAGTTCCAAGGCGACTACTTGGAATGGGATAAAGCGGTGGCGCGGATTCTCGAAGCGCTTGAGGTTGAGCAGACGGAGCTAGAGCCCAGCGAAGCGATGGGGGATTAGGCCGCTATAACCTATCCTGTCAGATTAGGGTAGCCGGGACTTTCGGCCCGGATTTGACCACACCCGGCCTGAAGGCCGGGCTACCTGAGTTACTTGTGTACTGCGGCTGCTACAATCCCGCCATGACGAACGTGGGTCTATTCGGCTTGCCGGGCAGCGGCAAGAGCACGGTGTTCAAAGCGCTCACACGCCAGGCGGTGGAGCCGCAGTTCCTGGGATTCGACTTGAAGCCGCACCAGGCCGTGGTAAAGATCCCCGACGCGCGCCTCGACCGGCTCAGCGAGTATTACAAGACGCGCAGCACCGTCCACGCTACGATGGAGTTTGTCGACATTCCCGGCTTTGATCCTGCCGAGACCGAAGCCAAGCTGAAAACCGCCGTGCTGGAGCACTACCGCCGCTCGGACGCCTTGGCTCTCGTCATTGATGTGTTCCACGCGGACAATGCCGCGCAGGCCGCGGCGACGATGCGCAAACTGCTCGATGAGCTGGTCATCATGAGCTATGTCACCGCCGAAACCGCACTCACCCGGTTGGAGAAGCAAGCGCGCATGAAGGACAAGGACGCGCTACCCAAATTTGAGGTGCTGCAGCGCGTGCATCAAGCGCTGGAGAACGGGGTGCCCGTACGCCGGATGGAACTCGACGCGGCGGAGCGCAAGCTCATTCGTGAGTATGCGTTCCTGAGCGAGAAGCCGCTGATCGCGGTGCTCAATGTGGCGGACGACGCCCACGCCCTGCCCGACGCGAACATCCCTGGGATGGCGGAAGCGCTGGCCGTGTGCGCCGAGGAGGCGATCGAGCCGGTGCGCCTGAGCGCTGCGCTGGAAGCTGAAATCGCCGGCATGGATGATGCGGAAGCGGCGGAGTATATGGCGGAATTCGGCGTGACCGAGCCAGCGCTGCCGCGATTTATCCGCGCCGCCTATAGCAGCCTCGGTTTGATCACGTTCCTAACCGCAAGCGAAAAAGAGTGCCGGAGCTGGTCAATCACGCGCGGGATGAACGCGCAGCAAGCCGCCGGTGTCATACATAGCGACTTAGCGCGCGGGTTTATTCGCGCCGAGACAATTCACTACGACGACCTAGTACAATATGCAAACGAGGCAGCGGCCAAAGCCGCGGGCAAGATTAGACTGGAAGGAAAGGAATATCCCGTCAAAGACGGTGATATTTTGCATATCCGGTTTAACGTGTAACGTCTGGCGGAAGGGCCGGGCGGCCTCCTGAAGGACACAATTATGAATCGATGGCTACTGCTTTTCCTGGCGCTCGCGTCCGTTCGAGCGGTTGCCGCATCCGACCCTGGTCGAGCTGCTGCCCAACCTGCTCGCGG
>CAYXMN010000295.1:0-2502 GCA_964465955.1 uncultured Planctomycetales bacterium | reverse complement strand
GGCGCTATTTAGCATTCAATCTGACCGCAAAAAGCCCCTGCCTTCGTGGCGGGGGCTTTTAGTTTTCTGGCGGCATGCCGATATATCTGGCTAGCTGCGAGGTGCCATGGCCGACGTTTACAAACAGTATCGTGAGAGTGAAGTTCTGCAGGCTGATCCGGTTAAGCTCGTGGGCTTGCTGTTGGATGGGGCGGTGCGATTTGCCCGGCAAGCGCGCAAGGCGATTACCGATGGCCGGGTCGAGGATGCCCACAATTTCATCTTGCGTACCTATGCCATCATCGCCGAATTGATGGCAACGTTGGACTTCTCGCACGGCCAGGAAATCGCCGGCCAGTTAGAGCAAGTGTACGACTACGCATTACACTTGCTCAAAGAAGCGAATATTAAAAAAGACGGCGAACTTGTCGAACAGGTGATCAGCGTCATCGAACCGCTGGCGCAAACTTGGCGCGAAGCATTCGCGGCAAAGCCTGAGCTAAATGCCGAACAGAGGCCAGCCGGCGAGACGGCAGTCAGCGGGGCGGATCGTAAAGTGGGCGGACACTCTCCGTTGGATGTCGTAGGATGACCAACACCATGACAGTTGACCAAATCGAGCTGCAACTGAACCGGATTGAAGAAATCCAAGCGGAACTCAAGCGCTGCATCATGGATGACACGCTTCCGGGCTTAGAGCCGCTCATTGATGAAATGGGCACACGTCTAAAGCTGCTGTTAAGCGGCCGGGAGCTGATGCATAGCCTGCAACCATTCCGGACGCGGCTGGAACTGCTGGTGCGTAACAACGAGCGCCTCGAAGAGCTGATGCAGGTGCAGCTCAAGCTTGTCGCTACCCGGCTGGAAAAAACGCATGCAACAAAGCAGGTGTTCGAACTATACGCCGGCGAAACCTACCGCTTAAAGCAAATTACCCGCCATGCATTGGATGTTGACTGCTAGGCAGCAATAACTCAAACCATTACCAGACCGCAGGGGCATGACGGCAAGCCTACGCAGGCCTGATCAGACCAGTCTAAGCATGCTTAACATTGTGTTAAGCGGCTTTCCGCCAGGTCTTAGTACCGACGATTGCTGGTAGAATATGGGTGTCAAACCGGAGGCTGGCGTGCAATTCATCAATTTTGAGGCGATCCATAACTATTACGAGAGTTATGTATTCGAGCAGATCTCGAAGAAATACGGCACGAGCGAGTTAGCCAACCAACCGGGCGCATTGGAAGATATCGCCTGTCTCGCGCTGAATCAACTCCCCGCACGTTATGTCCGCCATAGCGTTGATACCTCGTTCTACCTGTCCGTCGAAGAGAAGCAGGAGATGATCCGCGCTGTCGAGATAGCCGTGGATCGGGCCGCCGCGTATGTGGGTCAACATCCGCGTTTGCCGCTGGTGGAACACCTGCCGACAGACATCTAAGCTCGTTGAGGGCAGCTCCTCAGGCAAGCAAGGCTAATTCCCGAATTCACGGCCGACTTCAAACACATCCAGCTCGTCAATCACGCCGTCGCTGTTTGTATCGATCCGGGCCTCATAGCCGGTACCACCGGTAGTTGCGCCGAAGTTAGCGATAATCGGCTGGAGATCCTGCTCATCCACCACTTCATCTCCGTTGGTGTCGCCATCCTTGGCTGGCGGAGTGGGATCGTCCTCGGTAATCGACGCCAGCAGATCGATCCGGCCATAGCCGTACAGCTCGTCTTTACCGGCTGCGCCGAGGTCGGTGCAATAATTGTTAATCCGCTCGCGCAATTGTTGGTTGGTGAGCGTAGCATCAAAGCTGAGGAGCAAGGCAGCCAGGCCGGCAACCACAGGTGTTGCGGCCGAGGTTCCTGTGAATTGCAGGCTCACAGTATCTGTGTAAGCGCTGTCTCCGTTGGTTGCGGACATGATATGGGTGCCCGGCGCGCAGATCTCCATTTCCGGGCCGGTTTTAGAGTATCCAGCTAGGGTTTCCGCGATAATCTCGGTCGCCGCGTTGACGGACTGTGAGGAAAAGATAGTCGTGGCTCCTACGCAGACGCAATTATCAAAGCCGGCAGGTAGATCGATGAGCGGTTCGCCGCCTTTGGTTGCATTCCCTTGGCCGATATTGCCGGCGGCAGCAACCAGATAGAGCCCGGCGTTCCAAGCCCGGTTGATCGCGTTTTCCTCGGCCTCGCCGCCTGATGCCCCGCCGAAACTCATGGAGATGATATCGGCACCCATTTCAATGGCGTAATCAATCGCGCCGATTTCAGCGTCAAGCGTGATCACTTTATCTGTTCCTACACGCAGGATCATCAGCCGGACGCCGCCGCTCGCGCTATCACCGCCCGCCACCCCGGCAATGCCCAAGCCGTTGTTGCCCTGTGCTGCGATAATTGAGGCGGTACTGGTGCCATGGGAGTGGGTTTCGGTTGTCGGATCGCTCACATCCGCGTCTCCGCCCGTTTGGTTGACTACACTCCATCCGTCGAAGTCCCAACCATTAATATCATCAACGAAACCGTTTTCGTCATCGT
>CAYXMN010000294.1:0-2507 GCA_964465955.1 uncultured Planctomycetales bacterium | reverse complement strand
CAAAGATGCGGAACTTTTTGCCCTTTTCCAAGCCGATGGCCATCAAGTCGGTGATCGCTTCGGGGATATGCTTGGTGTTGCCCATGTAACCCCAGAACAGGCCGCCATTGAGCACTTCGTCATGATCATGGACGATTTCCATCAGCATGTTCATCACGGAGTATTCCAAGCCGCCATAGCCCAACACGACCAACGCGGTATTCGACAGCGACTTGACAAGGAAGTCGCGCAGATCGTCGTTGTGCTTGGCCATGCCTTCGCGGAGGTAGCGGACGTCGTAGCGGTCGTAGTCGCCATGGATCTTGACCACGTAACGGTGGTCGGTGTCCTTGACTTCGCGCAACTGGTCCGGGCCTTTGATCGTGATGCAGTTCGTACCGCGCAACCAGTAGAATGCATCTTCGTTCAGCGTGTCCCAGTTGGTCGTGTAGACCCGGTTCGAAAGCTTATCTTCCTTCACGCCGATGGCATACATTAACTGGGCCGGGGTGGGGAAGCGCCCGCGCATGTAGCGCTTGAACAGCTCTGTGAGAAGATAGGTGGAAGGATATTCCTTTTCCAGCGCGGAGATGTACGCAAAGTTCGGATTGAACCACTTTTCGCGGCTCACCCATTCCTTCAGTTCATCAGCCGGGACCTGGCCGCGCTTAGCTGGGTTGCTTTTCTCAAACACCTTCACGATGATCTCATTTACGATCTGGTCGGAAAGCGGCAGCCCTGCGCTGGCGCTCATCCCGGCGCCGAAGAACCATTGGAACTGGCGCGGATGGGCGAAGAATTCCTCATAGAACTCCTCGAGCGAGATGATGGCCTCGCTGAGCACCTCTTTGCGGTCGCGATGTTCAACTTTTATGCGGCGGCGAATCGACATTGAGCTTCCCCTGCTTGCAAGTCAATTTATCCGGCTGATTATAACAAACGCTGCGGTCAACTCCTTATAATAACTAGCCATGCGCATAATCGCCGGAAATCTCAAAGGCCGGAGCATCCGTTTGCCCAAGGGCAGCCGGACCAGGCCTACGACAGGCGCGGTGCGCGAGCTGCTGATGAACTTGCTTGGCGAACGAATTTCCGGCCTGCCCTTCCTGGATCTTTGCGCCGGATCGGGAATCACCGGGTTTGAAGCGCTCTCCCGCGGGGCTTCCCTGGCGATCTTTGTTGAGACGGATCAGCGTATGGCGGACCAGCTAAGGGAGACCGTCTCAGCCTGGAAGCTAGAGGGCAGCACATTCGTGTTACAGCAGGATGTACGCCGCTGCTGGAAAAGCGTGATGCGCCGTCTGGATGGGGAGTTGCTGGGGACGGCCTTTCTTGACGCCCCGTTCATCCCCGGTATGGCGGCGGAATTGCTGCGCCATTGCAGCAAGGGGCGCGCGCTGTTCCGCCCGGAGGCTTTCCTGGTGGTGCGCACGCCGGAGCGTTTACCGGAGACGGTCCACGGATTCACGCTGGCGCAGCGCCGCGGCCAAGGACCGGCAACCTTGTGGTGTTATGCACCGGCCGGACTGCCGCTGGTAGCGGAGAATCCAAACAACGACGGCCAGATCCCCGCCATCGCTGAATGAAACTGGCAGGAGCTAGGCATCGGTTATAGTAGTGAGTCACCAGTAATTAGGTCCAGCCATGGAATTGACGCTGCCGGAACAGGTCAAAGTATGGGAGCGCTGTCTCGCCGCGGCTGACTACGAACCGGATTACCCCGACTCCGAATTAGTCGCCCGCACGGCCGGGCTGCCTGTGCAGACGCGCCGCGCGCTGGATCTCGGCTGCGGGCGCGGGCGGCATACCTTGTGGCTCGTCCAGCAGGGTTGGCGGACCACCGCCCTCGACTGGGCCGCGGTTGCGCTAAGCTGCACATATCAAGCGCTCGAACCTGCCGGCCTGCAGGCGCAGCTCCTGCGCGGCGACATGCACCACACTAGCCTGCCCAACGCGCATTTCCATCTAGTCGTCTGCACGAATGTCATCCATCATGGGCGCCTGCGCGACATCAAGCGTGCGATGCAGGAAATGAAGCGCTTGATGGCGATTGGCGGGCGGGCGATCGTCAGCGTGCCCGGCCGGGCGAATGCGCCGCAAACCACGCTGGGGGTTTGGCTGGAGGAAGGCACGTTTATGCTGGGCAGCGGTCCGGAGGAAGGGCTGCCGCACCACTTTTTCACCCGCGCCGAGTTAGAGCACGAAACGCGCGTGTTCCGCGAGGTGCGCATCGAACGCGTCATCGCACCCTACCCGCCGGGCCGCGGGCCGTTGCACGCCGGGCACGAGAACGAGTGGTGGTGGTTGACGCTGGTGAACTAGTTGCAGCAATCAAGCTCTTGCTGCTAGCACGCTGCGCCCAGCGCTGCTATAATCCTG
This sequence comes from uncultured Planctomycetales bacterium, assembly GCA_964465955.1. GTDB lineage: Bacteria > 4484-113 > 4484-113 > 4484-113 > JAFGCY01 > CAYXMN01. The sequence continues at coordinate 149 of CAYXMN010000294.1, read as the reverse complement.
TTCCCCACGCGGAGAGGTGACCGAGCGGTTTAAGGTGCACGCCTGGAAAGCGTGTGTGCGGTAACACGTACCGCGGGTTCGAATCCCGCCCTCTCCGCCAGCATCGCACAGCACCCCAAGCTACCCGCGGAAGTTGCGCGGTGCGACAG
>CAYXMN010000293.1:0-2508 GCA_964465955.1 uncultured Planctomycetales bacterium | reverse complement strand
GATGATGCTGCCCGTCAGCGAGCCGGTGGTCGCCGGTTCACGCGGCAGCAGGTTGAAGTTCGCCTTGATCGTGGTGTCCGCGAGAATCTGCACGGACGTGGAATCGGAGTCATAGTTGAACTTGCTGGCGGTGAGGAAATAGGTGCCCACCGGCAGGCTCTGGACGAGGTACTGGCCGTTGATATCGGTGGTGCGCAACGCGAGGATGCCGAGTTCGTTGCCCAGGTTGACGGTCGCGCCGGGCAGGACCGCACCGGTATCGCTCCGGCGCACGGTGCCGCCGATGTTGCCGTACTGGTGGTCGGGATCGCCGCCTTCGCGCAGCACCCGCAGCAGATTCACGTCGCAGACGAAGATGTTGCCTTCAAAGTCCATCGACACGCTGGACGGGGCGATGAAGCTGTCGCCCGAGACGCCGCGCGTGCCGTCGCCGTATGTGCGCAGGAATTTGCCGGCGGCTTGGTCGAAGCGCTGGATGCGGCGGTTGCCCGGGTCGCAAATCAGCACGTCGTCGGTCAGCGGATCGCAAGACATGCCGGAGGGGCCGCCGTTGGTCAGGTCCGGATCTTCCAGAGCGCCCGAGGTCGGGTTAACCGGCGGGTTCTGGTTGAAGGAGCCGAAAGCGCTGCCGACAGTCTCGCCGATGACCCGGTTGTAGCCGAAGGCGTTACCCACCATCAAACCCACGTTGTAGCTCGGGGGCGAGGTGTTCGAGTTGAGCGTGATTGAGGATACGCCCACGAAGTCGCGCAGCAAGTTGAAGTGGCCGGTATACCAAGTGTAGTTCTGCTCGGTACGGTTGAACGGGAAATAGATATCCGTGGCAATCGTGCCCATGTCGCCCGTGGCGTAGCCGTCATTATCATCAAACACCGGCGTGCCGTCCGGGCCGTTGATCCAATCCGGCGGGCCGCAGACCGGCGGGCCGCTATATTCGATGGCGAAGCCGTTGAAGCGGTTGAAGATCTGCAGGCCGCGGGGCCAATCCGGCGAGGGATCGGTGCATTTGGCGTCAATGTCCGCAATCACGAGAATCGAGCCGAAGCGATCAATGGACATGTCGTAGGTGGTTAAGCACTGGCACCAAGACAGCGTGTTCGGGGGATCCATTTGTCCGCCAGGGAGATCGATAAACTTGGCGGCGTCGTTGTGGGATTGGTCTTCGCGCGTGGTAAACACATCCAGGTTCGGGCCGTAAATCCGCACGTAACCGGTGCCGTAAGGTTCGCACAGGATGGCGGGGAAGCCGGACAGGAAGTAGCCGTCATCTCCGGGGAGGTCGAGATCCGGGGTCGGCGGGAACACCGCCACCGCCTGGACCGTGCCCGGCGCTACGGCTGAATTCACGAAGTTGCCGTTCTTATCGAAGGCATACAATACGGCGGTGTCAGCCACATAGACGTATTCCTGGCTGGCCGCCACGCCGCGCAAGTCGCCAAAGGCTTGCCCGCCCGGCAGGGTGAACTGGCCCGCGGTCTGGCCGGGAATGACCGGCAGATCAGGATCGCCGCCAATGCCCGTGTCGCCGGGAATCGGCGTCGGTGTTAGATCATCGTTATCATCGTCGCCACCGCCGCCGCAGGCTGTGATCCCAAAGATCAGCACTGCCATCATCATCACGCCAACTAATTTAATCAGTTTCATAGCTCCCCTCGAATACCACACATTTCAACATGCTTGGTAACTACCGCGACCGGCTGGGGCGGGGGGCCGCCAGCCGTTTGTTACTTGACACTCGCTGTCGTTGAATCCGTCGCCTGGTTCACCTTCAGCTTCAACTCGCGCACGCCGCCGGGGCCAATCCAGAAAGTGGTCTCATCCGGCTGGAAGTTGAGGGTGCTGCTGCTGCCGTCTTCCGCCGTGACAATCGTGCGCACGGTCACCTCGCCGGCCGGCACCACCAGCATGAACTCGTGATCCGGGTTGAGCGATTCCTGCTGCACGAACATATCGCCGTTGGTGGTCGGAATTAGCGGGCCGAAGGGAACTTCGCCGAAGAAGGTCAGGCCTTCAACCTCGAACGATAGGTCAATGTTGACATCCAAAAAAGTGTTGTCGTCCTGCTGGACGGTGATCGGATTGCGGAAGTTGTCCACCGTGCCGTAAATCAAGCCGCACGGCGCATCATTGAAATCGCGGAAATACTGAGCCGCGGCATTGGCCACATACGGGTACATGCAGAACAGCTGATCCAACTCCTGAACGTCTTCGGGCTCGCTGACCGTGGCCGGCGGCATGGAGTCGGTCAGGTCCATCTGGCGCCAGTACTTGGAGACCAGCGGAGTGCCGCGCATAATGATCATTACTTCGTCGTTCTGGGTGAAGGAAATATCCGACCAGTTCGCGGAGCTGCAGACTATCGACGGGTAGCCGCCGACGGCGGCGTTATCCACGAACATCAGCTTGTGGTTCATCGTGTTGTATTCGCTAAACTGGCCGGTGGCGTCGATCGGGGTGCTCAGATACAACCCCCCCGCGCCGGCGTCGCCTTCGGTGTAGTCCACCAGC
>CAYXMN010000292.1:0-2510 GCA_964465955.1 uncultured Planctomycetales bacterium | reverse complement strand
TGTGCATGTAGCTGGTGTTTTTCACCATCATCACGAAATCGGTCAGCGCCGGGGAATAGACCGCGCCGCCGGCGCAGGGGCCGAGGATCAGGCTGATCTGCGGGATCACGCCGCTGGCCATGACATTGCGCTGGAACACGTAGGCGTAAGCGGCGAGGCTTACCACTCCTTCTTGGATCCGCGCGCCGCCGGAGTCGTTGAGGCCGATCAGCGGTGCGCCGTTTTTCAACGCCATGTCCATGATCTTGGTGATCTTCTCGGAATGGACTTCGCCCAGGCTGCCGCCAAAGACGGTGAAGTCCTGGCTGAACACGTACACCAGGCGCCCGTTGATCCGTCCCCAGCCGGTGACCACGCTGTCGCTCAAGTAGCGCTGTTTCTCGATGCCGAACCCTTCCGAGCGGTGGGTCACGAACATGTCGATCTCGCGGAAACTGCCGGGATCGAGGAGCCGGCTAATGCGCTCGCGTGCCGTGAGCTTTCCCTTCTCATGTTGCTTGTCGACGCGCGCTTGGCCGCCGCCTTGCTGCGCTTGCTCTCTCAGCCGCTTCAGTTCTTCAAGCTTCGATTCCGCTGACACTGGTAACCTCCGGCATCTGCTGCCTGGCCTATCTAATACTTTTTACTCATACACCCGCGCGCATGGACTGGTCTGCGAGGAGAAATACGGCGGCCACGCGCCGTTACAGACATGTTCCACCCGGCGCACCCCGCCGTGCGCCAGCCTGGCACGAACGAGTGCTCACGGAGGATTCGCCGGTGTTTCGCTGGTCGGCATGATCTGGGCGGCCCAGGGTCTGGACCACTCAAGGTGATAGATATTATGCGGCAAATCCGCCCGGAACGCTAGCGGCTGATGGCTTGAATTTCTCCGTTTTTTGGTCATTTCATACAATCTAAGACTGATTCATGATTCCCGTTCTGCGACAGATATGAGACAAAATCAGCTTAAATCTATTACCAACAGTCCATTCCACCGGCGCTGCTAGCGGGCATGCCCCTTAACCGCAGGTGGAAAATTTAGGTAAAGCACTTAAGTTGTTACTGATTCAACTGGGGCGCGGACCTGCGATTAAGACCGGCGCGGTCTGCCCGTTGGGGTTTTTATCGCTGATTGGCGATAAACAAGCATAGGTCCAGACTTGGAGTTCGCAACCGCTGACTCATCCGGACCGCGTGGCGGTGACGGCGTACAATCCCGCGGTCACCTCCGGCAGCCGCCTCAGGCACCCCGGCCTGAAGTTCAAAGTGGAAGGCACGCCGGAACCGCGCAGCGACTGCAGCACGCGGAGGCTGGCGCTGTGGTTCGGTGCCGCCTGCCCCCGCGCCGGAGCGCTGCGTCGCCGCTGGCGGGTGTGAATTAGTCAACCGGCGGCGGATTACCTGCACCAAGCGGTCTCAGCTTGGTTCGAACGCACCCCGTCCTAGTTCACAAGCCTGCCGCCGCGCAGAACTGCTCAACTGCGTCGTTGAGTTTGTCGAGCAGTTCCGCGGCGCCAGCCAATTCGCCTAACCGTCCCTGTAATTCCAACTGCCGCGCCAGTTCGGTGATTTCACGCAGCAGCAGCTCCGCGCTGCCGCCCTTGATGGTGTGCGCCTCAAGGCGGATGGCGTCGTGGTCGCCACGGGCCAGCGCGGCGCGAAGCCGCATCAGCCGCTGGCGCGTGTCAGCGGCGAACACCTCGGCGATTTCCTCCCAGACCTCCATGCCGCCGAGCCGGTCGATGGCTTCTTTGAAGTTCACTTGCGCACCGCCGTCTTGCTGGGCAGGCGGACGGGCGGCCGCGGACCCGGCAGGCGGCGGAGCGGCACCGGCCGGCCCAGCCCCCGGCTGCGGGATTTGCACGAAGCGCTCGATGGCCGCGAACACTTCCTCTGGGACAATCGGCTTGGGGAGATAGTCGTCCATCCCCGCCTCCAAGCAGCGCTCGCGATCCCCCTGCATCGCGTTGGCCGTCATGGCGATTACCGGCACCTTCGCCGCGGCGCCCGGCAGGCGGCGAATCGCGGCGGTGGCGGCAAAGCCGTCCAGCACCGGCATCTGGCAGTCCATCAGCACGATGTCGTACCCGCCTTGCCGCACCTGTTCCACGGCCTGCCGGCCGTTGCTTGCCACATCCACATCGCGGTAGCCTGCCTTGGCCAACAGCCGCAAGGCCACATTTTGGTTCACTAAGTTATCTTCCGCGAGCAAGAGGCGCACTTGCCCGCGCTGCGCCGCGCTAAGCCGGTGCGTCAGCTCCTGGCGGGTTTTACCGGCGCGCGCATCCTGGTATTTGATGCCAACCGCCTGGCAGACTGCTTGCAGTAACTGGCTCTGGCGCACGGGTTTGAGCATGCTGCTGGCGAACAGCCGTGCTTCCGGCTCCCCTGGCAGCGACCGGTCGGACACGCTGGTGAGCAGGATCAACGCAGTTCCGGCGATGGACGCGTCGCTTTTGATCGCGCGCGCCAGTTCGCGGCCGTTCATCTCCGGCAATTTATCATCCAACAGCGCTAGTTGAAACGGG
>CAYXMN010000291.1:869-2536 GCA_964465955.1 uncultured Planctomycetales bacterium | reverse complement strand
AGTCGGGCGGTGACGCGGATGCGGTACAGGAAATGACTCCTGAGCCGATGACCGGCCAAATGTGGTGGACGGATAACAACGTGCGGATGGACATGAAACTGCCGGACATGATGAGCGAAGAAGAGATGTCCTCCATCACAATCCTGATCGACATCCCGGGCCAGATGATGTACATGCTGAATCCAGCGGAAATGGAAGCCATGAAAATGGACTTAAGCAAGATGGAGGACGGCATGGGTTCAGGCATGATGGGCATGGATCCCAGCGAGCTGACTACCGACTGGACAAAGCATGTGGCTGAACTGAAGAATAGCCCAGGAACAACAGTCCAGGACCTGGGCAAGGTTACCTTGGACGGCGAGAGCTGCCTGCACTATTCTTTTGCCATTGATCCGAGCCAGATGCAAGAGCCCGCAGGGGCTGACGCTCCCGGCCTGGCCGGCATGCTTGGCGCGTTTGGCGGTGAAGTCTGGATTACCGAAGAATCAGGTCTTCCGCTGAAGGTTGTGACCAACATCATGGGAATGGACATTGCCTATAAAATGAGCGATCTAAAACCTTGGACGCCCGTGAAGGGTCATTTCGACGTCCCGGGTGATTACAAGATACTTGAGATGAACGAGACGAATATGGAGGGCCTGACTGGCGCGGCAACTGAAGGCTAACCAGCAGGCAGTTGATAGAACGTCAAGCGGGTACGTCCTGTGTCTAAGGCGCAGACGTATCCGCTGTTTATTGAAAAGGCGAATCGCGAGCAATCTTGGCCCGTGGTGAGTTGCTGCCCGGTCGACCTGCGCTGCAGCACTAAACCCGTTGCGCCTGACGCCTGCCCAGTAGGTCCAGTGTACCCCAGCCACTGTCCATCACGTGAGGTTTGCAGAGAATCCGCAGCTCCGTCCACCTTAAGTTCCGCCCGGCTGAGTTGCCGCGCGTTCGGCGCCAGCACCCAGGCTGCACTGCGCTGGCTGCCCTCTGGCTCCAGGACGAGCAGCTCGCCGTTAGCCAGCCCGAGCAACTGATGACCGTCGGCCTCGCTGTGGAGGATTGAGAACTGCCGTGCCGCCAGCTCGATCAATACAATGATCGTTTGTTGCGGATATTCTCCTTGGTAACCCCGGCAGCGCACCGCCAGCGCATGCCGTTGCGGCAGAAACACCATGGCATCGACTAAGTCGATGTTCCCCTTAATCACGGTGCCCGTGAATTGGCCGGTGGAGCTATCGAGCGCACCGATGCTATACATTTGGTCCGGGAACAAATATTCACGCGCCGTTAGAAAGAGCTGCTGGCCTTGGCTGTCCCAAGTAAGCAGCGCTGGCCAGAATCCCTGCGGCAGGTTAGACGTGTCTACCGCACGGTAGCCGTTAGTTGTCCAGCGATAGATGAGAAGCAGCGGTGCGATGAGGGGTTCTGGAGCGTGTTCAAGCACGGCAAGGCCGGTGCCGTCGGCGGATAACACAATGTCCACCGCCTTGGCCCGGCCAGAATACTGCTTGGCCGGAGGTTTGAGCCTGGTGAACGACGGTGGCATCGAGACCGGTAGCCACTGCCCGTCCGCCAGTTCGACACGGAACACGCTATAACCGGAATCATTTTGTGTGATCGCAATCAAACTTGACTCACCGGCCCAGGCGAGCTGGATTACCTGCTCACCTGAAGGCGCAGTC
>CAYXMN010000291.1:0-859 GCA_964465955.1 uncultured Planctomycetales bacterium | reverse complement strand
GCGGCTTGTGCGCAGGCTGGGTGCGGGCTAAGTGCAACAATCGCTGCCTCCAGCACACAGGCTAGCGCCAGGTAAACACGTGTTAAGCAGTGGGAGTTCATCATTTAGCCCGCAGATCACACCATGCAATTGCCTTTCACGTCAAGCCTCAGGCTCAATTTCAGGATGTATGCCGCCGATAAACCTTAGTAGCCTATTGGAAGGTGCATGCGCATGTCGTATTTCGAAGCCAATCTGGAGTTGCTGAATAAGGTTAGCGGACCGCTGGCCAAGCAGATGCAGGCTCATCATGAGAAGTTGGGCGAACCCACGCAGCTTGGCGATTTTTATATTGAGCCGGCCAAGTCCGGCAAAATGACTGTGCGCTATGCCACAGAGAATGATTCTATCTTCATCCACAGCCCCTATGACCCCGAGCGCGAAGCCGAGCAATACGCCGAGCGCGCGATGAAGGATGCGGGCGATGGCAACTTCAACATCTTCTTCGGTCTCGGCCTAGGCTATGGCGTGGCCGAGGTGATCAAGCGCTTGCCGGCAAAGGAGCGCGTCTACATCTTCGAACCACATTTCGACCTGTTCTATCTCGCCTTCTGCCACAACGACTTGACTGAAATCTTCTCCCGCCCGCAAATGGTGCTCACCTGCGACAAGCAAATCAGCGGGGCGATGAGCAGCTATATGAACCTGTTCGAGCTCGCTTCGTTCACCGGCACGGACGAGACCGGCGAGACACACGATGCAGTAGCAAAGTGCATACTGCTTGGTTTTTCCGATCATGTCGCCTGCCGGATCAGCGAAGGGAGCCGCCGCTGTGAACTCGTTCACAAACGGCGCGGAGATCTCGCAAAAGAAAGTTCAG
>CAYXMN010000290.1:0-2536 GCA_964465955.1 uncultured Planctomycetales bacterium | reverse complement strand
AAATGGGCACCGCCGGGATGCACAATCAGGTTGGCCAGTGGGCTAAGCATGGGTATCTCAGCGCTCTTCTTGATTTGCTACTTGATCATGGATATCGGGTCTACCTGACTTCAGATCACGGCAATATCGAAGCGGTAGGGTGCGGCCGCCCCAACGAAGGCGCTATAGCAGACTTGAGGGGTGAGCGAGTGCGTCTCTATTCCAGTGTGGCTCTTCGGAGCAAGGTGAAGGAGAACTATCCAGATACCATAGAGTGGGACACAGTAGGGCTTCCCGAGAATTACTTAGCGCTGCTAGCTCCAGCTCGTAAGGCGTTTATCCAAGCAGGCCAGCGTACAGTAAGCCATGGAGGAGCCTCAATCGAAGAGCTTATTATTCCCATCGTTCAGGTTGAGAGAAGGGAGAGCGCTCAATGAAGCGCTTTGAAAAGCTAGGTATCAAGCAAACCATTCAGATGCACTGGATGGATAGAGTACTACATCTTATGTTAGCAGGGCTTTCCGAGTCCGCCATACGCCAAGACCTAAATGTTTACTTAGCAACACAGAAACAAAGTGGAGGCCAAGGAGAGCGTGGGATAAAGACGTATAAAATGGCTACCAGTATCCTTTCATCATGGTTCTCACCATCAAGTGAATTATCTATATTCAGAGACGAGGCTTTATCGCTAGCGCAAAGGTTTCCTGAAGATACATGGCTACCTCTCCATTGGGCAGTAATATCCGCTTCTTATCCTTTTTGGTTCAGTGTAGCGAAGCAAGTCGGTCGACTATTGAACTTGCAAGCACAAATCACGCAAGATCAGGTTTTCAACCGCATGAAGGAGTTGTATGGCGACAGGGAAACCGTTTCCCGCAACTCTCGATATACTATTAGATCTTTCATTGCATGGATGGTATTACGGGATACTATGCCTGTGGGATGCTACGAAAGAGGTTTGCAAATCTCGATTCAGGAGCCAGATGTCGCTGTATTATTACTAAAGACTGCATTGTATGCTGAACCTGGCGGGAAAGGCACTCTAAGCTATCTAATTAAACACCCGGCATTATTTCCATTTCAATTACCTAGATTATCTTCTGATTACATTATTCGAAACACCGCACAGCTTCATTTAGTGCATCACGGGTTAGACGACGATTTAATCATATTGGATCAGCGTAGCTCGAATCAGAACTCACATTAATTCACCGCAGCGTTCAGACTGTCAAGTCGCAAGCTAACTACAGCCGAAGCTGGATGCATGCACCGCAGCCTAGCGGCCTAGCAGTCTTTATAACTCCGCAGTTAGTATTTCCCTCAACCGTTTGAAGTTGGCTTTCGGACACTGATACTCCCATGACTATCCCCACATGCTTCCACCCCGTCGGACCGCCCTTGAGCACCAGGAAGTCTCCCGGCTGTGCCTTTCGCGGATCCTCGAGTAGCATGCCCTTTTTCTTGGCGTGGGCGACCAGCGCGCTGCAGCTGAGACCGGGATCCAGCTGCGGCTTCACTCCGCATACTTCGCATGCCCACTCGTAAACGAAGTCCACGAAGGCGCAGCACCAGGGCTGGCCAGGCCGGCCGCCGGCGTGCTTGAGCATTGCCTCGACTACCACGCCGCGGTTATCTCCGCCGTGCTCAGCGACGCCCAGGTCACACAGCGTTGTCGCGATACGCACGATGATCTGCCGCAGCTGAGCCTCCTTGCTCGCTGCTGGTGGGACTGCAGCTGCGGTGCTACCCAGTGCAGCCCATGTCTTTGGCCCGACGATGCCATCTACTACCAGGCCATGCTGGCGCTGGAAGTCCCGCACTAGCTGCTCCAGCGCTGCGTCATATACCGGCGAGACTTCCGGCGTGCGCACCGGATCGGCTATCGCCTTGTCGCCCACACCATGCGCACTCAACACGCGGCGCAGGACGCGCACTGCCCAGGATTCCTGCCCGGGCTTGAGCAGTGGCAGCTGCGGCACTCCTTGTAATTGCTTGATCGGATCGTATGCCATGGTTAGACCCCCTTCGGCCAGCGCAGCTTTTTGAGCAGCTTGTCACTGCCGGCGAACTTGTGGCCCAGGATCGCCTCGATCAACAGGTTCAACAGCCAGTCGTCGATGTCACGGTAGTACGCCTTGGCGGTGCGCCAGACGAAGTCGAAGGCCTCGCGCCCGTCAAGGTTCTGCGCCTTGGCATCCTCGATCCAGCGCGCCAGGTCCTGCCCCAGCTTGCCGGTGACCGACCAGATCAACTCCAGCGCCACTTTCATCAACCAGTTCCTCATCTCAGTCCTCCAGAGAATTAACGTGTGTTAACGGCTCGTGCCGTTGCCGATAATGCGTTTGGCTTCCTGCTCCGCCTGCTCCAGCTGCAGCCCCTGGACCATCAGGGTCTGGATCAGCGACACGCGGCTGTGCGTCTCGAACTGCCCCGCCAGCCGCTCCTGGCCCTGGCGTACTTCCTGCCAGTCTTCGCGGTGGCTTTGCTGCAGGCTGCCGAACAGCTCGCGCTGCTCCTTGAGCAGCTGCGGCCAGGCGAACTTGGCCAGCCAGAGCAG
>CAYXMN010000289.1:2203-2561 GCA_964465955.1 uncultured Planctomycetales bacterium | reverse complement strand
CGAGCTTGAGCCCTTCCACCCGCACGTAGCCCACGTCCACGCTGGAGCCGTGGCCCGTGACCTGCTCCTCGCCGGTGGGAGTCAACTCCAGCTTGCGCGCCACATCCCGCCGCAGCAGGCCGACATTGGCTCCTGTATCAAGTTCAAACCGCAACCGCTGGCCGTTCGGGGCCTGGCACCGTACCACCACCGTGTCGTTCAGGAAGCTGAAGGGCACCTCGTACGGCACGCTGGGTAATCCAGGCGCCGGGACAGCCGGCGCGGATTTCGGGCTGAACCACAATGGATCCTGCGGCGCGGATGCGGCAACGGACTGCGTGTACATCACTCGCGCGCGCTGTTCTTCTCCTTGGCTGTC
>CAYXMN010000289.1:0-2193 GCA_964465955.1 uncultured Planctomycetales bacterium | reverse complement strand
AGGGTGGAGCGCGTGACCAGCGCGGGATACCAGCACGGCCCGAAATCGCGCCAGTCGCTGTAACGCACCCAGGTGTACTGCACGCTCTGGCTCAGTTGGCGCTCATTGCCCTGGAGCACACCCATGGTGCGGAAGTCGAATAAATCGAGCAGAATGAGAATCTGGCTCATGCCTGGCGGTGCGTAGAGCAGCGCGAGGTAGTCGTGGGCCAACCCGGCGGGAATCTCCTGCGCCGGATAGAGGTAGGCCATCTGATCGGGGGCGAGATACTTGAACCCCAAAGCGAGCTGTAATGAAATGTCGATGCCGCGCGCATGATCCAAGCAATAGGGCAGGTTCACATGGCTGCCGTACCAGAACTGCTGGCCATCGCTGGCGGAAACTTCCGTGAAGCCAAGCCAGTTATGTTCCTGGCGGAACATGTCGCCCTGCCAGGTCACCTGGGTGTAATTTCCAGCGTTCGCGCCTTCCTCAGCGTAATTCACGACTACCGGCTGAGCCAAGAACAAGTCTGTGACGGGCTTCATCACGCGCTGGTGCTTGCTGAGCAGGTCCGTGAACGACGCAGCCGGGCTGGCCGGGCCGTAACCTTGGGCCTGGGCCGGGCTGAGCTGCAGTGCGCAAGCCAGCGCCAGGCAGGCGGCGAAGGTGCGGCGTAGGATTCGCGCTAGGCTAGACATTGGCGTATCACATTAAGCTTTGCCAATCTCGATGGGCAGCTCCATGTGCTTTGGTTCTTCCTCTCCACCGTCTTCCGCGGCATCGTTGTCGCCGCCGGGTTCCGGCGCAGGCAAAAGGTTCTCCATCCCGGCCGGGGGTTCGACGAACATCCGCTTGCCGAATAAGTCGAGGGTGACGCGCGTGTCAAAGAACATCGTCACGCCGACAAAGCCGAGCACACCCCGCGCTGTCATCGTGCCGCGATCGTCGTTTGTCAGCGAAGCGACCTGATCGACGAGTTCGAACGGTCCCATGGCGAAGCTCGGCACCACGACTTGATTAAAGGTGCGCGTTCCGCCGACCACCATCGCGTTCTTTGAGGGAACTGGTTCCAGTTTCAGTTCGTGATTGTTGACGGTCTCTTCGAGCAGCGACAAGTCGTCTTGCATGCCGGTGTCGATCACGACCTCGCCTTGGATCTCACCGTTGAGGGTGGCTTCGGTGTAAATCAGATCTTCAACGTCCAGGTCAAATACCACGCTCTGCTGGTGCACGTCTTTGCCCGGATTAAACAGCTGCGGCGGGTAAACAATCAACTGCGAGTTGGGGTGGTCGAAGGTGATGACATACTGGTGCAGCAAGCTGTTGCCCATGATGCCATCTGCGCCGTACATCGCCAGGAGTTTGAGCAAGTCATCTTTGTCCTCCGGGATGCGCGTGGCGACAAAGCCGCCGAGTGGCATTTGCGCGTCGCTGCCTGCTTCACCGAGAGCGGCGGTCTTGCACATGCCGACCTTGAAATCCACCCGGCTGCCGTGGCCATGCGTCGGCACGGTCAGCGAGTATTCCATTCCCGCTGCGTCGGATGCCTCCGGGGTGAACAGAGTTGTGGAAGCGCCGGTGTCGAAAATGAAGTGGAATGTCTTCTCGTTTCCGGCGAACACAACTGGCACCATGAAGTACTGGTTCGAAACGTCGACGGGGATGTTGACCGCTAGTTCCTGGTTCATGCTCACGCCGCCCGGCGGCACCGTGCGGAAATCGAAATCCAGCTCGGGAATCTCAGTAATCTCTGTTGCGGACTCCGTGGCAAACTCGATGAAACTGGCCGTTTCACCTTGCGGATCAATGTCGCGGCCTGTCTCGCGCTCCAGCAGAAACCGGCCCTGATCGTCGACCGAATAGTAATAATAAGTGCGGTGGGTGTAGCAGTCAGGGTCATTCTGTGCAAGCTTGAGCTCGGTGCTCATAATCTGCAGGTATTCAGGATCGCCTTCATCGGCGAACAGCACGACCTTCACTGGGATCATGCCGTCAGGCGCGAAATTGAACACATAGCCGCCCGCTTCCTCGCCGACGAAAGCGAAAGCATCCCAGTATGGATCGTCAAGGTAGGAACCGTCAGCCAGCAGGCTGATCACCGCCACCGCGGGGTTGTCTTCCGCAGTCAGTTCGTAGGGCAAGGTGTAATTGCTGCTGTCCCACATGCCCTGCTTACTTGTCAGGTTGTAGTATTCGAGATCGCCGAATTTC
>CAYXMN010000288.1:0-2561 GCA_964465955.1 uncultured Planctomycetales bacterium | reverse complement strand
GAACAGTGTTGGCGCTGAACTGCTCGTTATCGTCAAAGCCAATGGGAACGTTGCGGCTGCGGACCTGTTTGATCTTCCCGCTCCCACGTTCGCACAACAGCAGCGGGGTATGCCCCGCGTTTACCACGTCCAGCTTGCGTTTCAGATGGTCGTACTGCAGGTAGATAGCCGTGAAATAGTAGCCTTCGATCAAGAAGCGGCCGGCGAGGCGGTTGATCTGCTCCATGAAACTGGAAGCTGATGAACGCTTTTGCCCCATCGAAACGAATAGCACCTTCAGCTGGGACGCAACCAGGGCCGGGGCGATGCCGTGGCCGGAGACATCGGCAATGATCAGATGGAATAGCCCTGTCTCATCAAGTAAATAATCGATGTAGTCGCTGCCCAGATCCTCGCGCGTCATCTGCTCGTAAAGCACGGACACGCCGGGAAATTGCGCCGCATCCTTCGGCAGGAGCGCGCGCTGCACATTCCGCGCCACGGCCAGGTCATGCTCGATCCGCGCCATCTGCTTCTCTAGCTGGCGGTTGTAGGCGGTCAGCCGGTCATTTGCTGATTGCACCTCGGACCGCAGTTTAACTAGTTGCAGTTGGAGCTCGACCCTGGCGATCAATTCGCCGTTGTCGATGGGCTTGGGCATGTAATCATTGGCGCCGATACGGAAGAACTCGACGCGATCTTTGTATTCCGTCATCGTGGAAATTACGATGATCGGGATGTTTCGGGTTTGCGGGTTGCGTTTAATAATCTTGGTGACTTCCACGCCGTTCAACATCGGCATGATTACGTCCAGCAGGACTAGATCGATCTTTTGTTTATCCACAATTGCCAAGGCTTCGCGCCCGTTGCGGGCAACGTGGACCTTGTATCCTTGAGCTTCAAGGCAAGTTTGCGTTTGTTGTATGAACACCGGTTCGTCATCGACGACCAGGATCGCCGGGACTTCGCCGTGTGCCAGAGTTACGCCCATCGCCATGATGTTAACACTAAAACCTCGCCGGACGGGCTATTGTTCCGCCTCTTCATCTCGGCTTAACCCTTCGAGAATACCGGCGGCGATCCAAGCCTGCTCGTCAATCTCCAATTCGGCGGCAACTGAACAATCCCTTCCAGCCCAACTCAAGCGCAACGTACACATTCCCGCATCCATTAACTGGCTGCAGAGCAAGTCATAAGCCGGGGAGGCGAGCTTTGTCGCATCCCGGCGTAAAAGCAGCCTAAAGGCGTTGCTGCCCGGTGCCCCGGAGGCGGGCACAGCTTGCACTTCCGGTGTGAATTTCTCGATGTTTGATTGCAGGAGCGCTTGATTGGTTTCAACTGCGACATTCCGCCAACCCGCTAGATCTCCGGCAGTGGTTCTCGCGTCGAGCACCACCCACAGTCCCTCTGGGCACAGGTGCAGCGCGTCGTCCACATAAGAAACTGAGATTTTACCGTCGCCGGTTGATCCGGCGCTGGCTTCAGGCATGGCAGGCGGGGGGGTCGCCGCGGGCGGAGATGAGCCTGCATCAGCCGCGGCGTCAAATACACTATTGCCCTCTACATCCAATGGCAAGCTGAAGTGGATTTCACCTCGCAATCCAGATGACGTTGCCAAATCACTAGCCGGGCACTCGACGTGCAGTGTTGTTCCACTAATGGTGAACACGGCGTCAAGTACGTTGCCCTCCTCGTCCTGTAAGGTGATGAAGCGAGTATCAGCAATCTCCAAGGGAGTTGTATCTATCGTCCAATTCAATGTTCCTGGCAGCCAATTCCCACTCGCCGCATCCTGTTTAATGCTTCCAGGTACTGGCGATGTTATTTTCAACCTGGGCCGTGCAGTTGTTAGCGTCAGCATGGATAGCTGCGGCGTGCTACCGCCGTAGCGCAGCGTGACCATCAAGCTGCCGCTGACAAAGTTGCCGGTGCAGGCGCCCGTAATCTTGCCGTCGGTGTTGGAAGTGATGGCGAGCTTGCCGGCAAGTGCGAGGTTGGCGAACATGTCGGCATAACCGAGTTCGTCAGGCAGCAGGGTGTAACTGCCTTCAAGTTGGGTGATGTTGGAATCGTCACCGGGAGGAATAATCTCCACGCTGAGCAGTGAACTCTGCGTGCTGGTGGTGATGCTAGCGTTAATGGCCTGCCAAGCGCCGGTGGGCGCCGGACGTTCGGCATCCACAACGCTGGGAGCCGGCGCTTCGGTAGTTGCTGGCGCGGAAGCCGCCTGGCCGACTTGAACCGGTGCGGTGGCTGAGGCAATATCGGCGCCGGGCAGCCGCAGAGCCAGCTCGCCCGCGATCCCGGCAGGCCAACCACTGGCTGGTGGGCTGAACACGCAAGTCATATTGGTGCCGCTGGACCCTGAAAGCAGTAGCGTCGCGGCTTCCCCGGCGAACACCAGTTCTGGAGCCAGCTCGCCGAGCAGGTTTGCGTCAAGTCCGGTCGTGGTGATGGTAAAGCGGCAGGCTTTCTCCGCGGGATCGATAACCTTGGGGGAGATTTCGAGGATGCGTAAGCCTGATCTTTGAGGCGCAGCACCTGTTTCGCTCGCCGCCTCGCTGGCTGGCGTCTCGCTCTGC
>CAYXMN010000287.1:0-2589 GCA_964465955.1 uncultured Planctomycetales bacterium | reverse complement strand
CGAAGGGCATCATGGCGACATCGAGCAGACTATCGAGGCTTCCATCGTGCAGGTGGCGGATGCCATTAGCGCCGTGCGGCCAGGGGCGCGCGGCGAAGCGCTGCAAAGCTATCTCCAGCGTTTGCACCAGCTTGAAGACTTAGGCAACAGCTTCGCCGGGGTTGATCGCTGCTACGCGATCAGCGCGGGCCGCGAACTGCGCGTGCTGGTCAAGCCGGAACAAATGGACGACGTGCTCACCTACGACCTGTGCCAGCGTATTACTAAGCGGATTGAGGACGAGTTGGAATACCCAGGCACGATCAAGGTGACGGTGATTCGCGAGACACGCGAAGTCGCCACCGCCAAGTAGCGCGACCGACGCTCAGCCAAGTGCTAGAGTAAGCTGGCCGGCAAAAGCCGGAGGGAGCGGGTATGCAAACTTGGCGCATGTTGCTAGTGGCGGTATGGTGCTGCGTTGGCAGCTGCGGGGCGGCGGTGGCGGCGGATTCTTACATCGGCGTTTACACTGAGCCGCAGGACGAGCCCGTCGGCGTGCTCGTCGGGGTGGTGCCCGGTGCGCCGGCAGCGCTGGCCGGGCTGCGTGACGGCGATGTGATCACGGCGATCGACGGCGTGCCCTTTGATGTGG
This sequence comes from uncultured Planctomycetales bacterium, assembly GCA_964465955.1. Classification (GTDB taxonomy): domain Bacteria; phylum 4484-113; class 4484-113; order 4484-113; family JAFGCY01; genus CAYXMN01. The sequence continues at coordinate 1,958 of CAYXMN010000287.1, read as the reverse complement.
AAGGCGCACCGCTCACGCAGCAATTCACGGATACCGTCAGCCAGCTTCCGGTCGGCGGGCAAATCACTTTCACGGTCTACCGCGACTTGCCGGAATTCACGCTGTTACTCAACGGTGTGCCGCTCGTGACTGATTTCGCACTACAGGAGCTGCCAGGGGCGATCGCGAGGATGGGCGTTACGGATCGCGTTGATTTCTCTGCAGTCCGATCTCCTGTGGAATTCGAGATCTTGGTTACCGCTGGCCTGCGTCCTGGCGCTGTCGGTGAGCCGTTTCCTGGAAATCAAGCGCTGAGCTGTAACACCGACGACCGTGTACCCCAGGTTCGCAGCTTCCTCAATGCGCTTGTGGATAGCGCGAGTGCGCCGGGCAGCCCGACAGCGATCAAGACAGATGGGGTAAAGCGTGCGGTACGAGCTGATACTGATGATCTATGGCGGCGGCTTAATGAACGCGCCACACCGAATGATGGCACGCGCCTGACGCGCCCGGTGTACCTGCTACGCGACGGTTTGAAGTGCGAAGCGGTCACCAGGGTGATCACCGAGTCTGCAGGCGCAGCCTGTCTAGCCGGCGTGGACGGTTACCCCGTCCTCCAGGCGCAAACTGCTGGATTACTGGACCTGGAGGGATTGCGCGCGGATGTACCAGCGCTCAGGGCAGGATTGTCAGCTGAGGAGCACTTGGATGTGCTGGAGCTGATTGTTGAAACGGCGGCCCTGTATATTCAAGAAGCATTCGCGGATTTCACGCCGGAAGAATTGACGTTTATCGCCAACCAGCGTGCAGCGCTCACGGATTCTTTCCCCGCTAACGACTACATCGATCGCGAAGAGCAAGACCCGCTGCGCGCCAAGCTCAATACCGATCTTGTCAAGCTTGGCGGCAAGCTCAGGCTCGAGCCGCTCCTGCTGGCCCAGCTGACGCTGGCGGAAGTTGCGGATTCCGGGTATCTTGACGGACTGAAAGCCGACCTGCTGGCGGAGTTTTCTGGAAAATCCGGTGGCGATGTGCTGGCATCCAGGGACACCCCCTACGGCAAGCTAATCATCACAGGCACGAGCGCAAGCTGGCGCCAAGGCAACGTGGACGATCATCAAAAGACATGTGTGCAGATCGACCTTGGCGGTGATGATTTCTATGCGACTACCGCAGGCAGTGGGATTTCACTTGAGCAGCCGGTGGGATTGCTGGTCGATTTGGGTGGCAATGATGCGTACGAGAGCACCATGCGCTATAGCCAAGGCAGCGGGAGCATGGGTTGCGGCCTGCTCATCGATACTGACGGCGATGATGTCTATACCGGTCTGCAATGGGCGCAGGGCTGCGGATTTTTCGGCTGTGGCGCGTTAGTCGATATGGCCGGCAACGATATCTACCGCGGACTGGAGCTCTGCCAAGCAGCGGCGATTTTCGGCACGGGTATTCTGTACGATCTAGCCGGCAATGACCGCTGCGAGGCCCAGATGAAAAGCCAGGCCTTTGGCGGCAGCCGGGGCTGTGGGTTGCTGATTGACGTTGCCGGTGATGACTATCGCTACGCCAAGGGCAAATACCCGACCGGCTATGGCGATCCCGGCATTTTCGACGCTTGGAGCCAAGGCTGCGCCATGGGATTCCGCGGTATTTCCTCTGGTGGCATCGCCGGCGTGATCGATCTTGCCGGCAGCGACTATAACGAGGCGGGCAACTTCAGCCAGGGCGGCGGCTATTACTTCGGCTATGGCTTTTATCACGACTTGGGTTGGGAAGACGACCGCTATCTAGGCAGCCGCTACAACCAGGGCTTTTGCGCCCATCAAGCGGTCGGCGTGTTCCTGGAGGAGGGCGGCAACGATACATACTCCACCCGCCAGGCGGTAGCGCAAGGGCTGGCCTGGGATGAGTGCTGCACGATGTTCATCGACTACGCCGGGGATGACACCTATAACGGCGGCGGCGGATTCAGCCAAGGCGCC
>CAYXMN010000286.1:0-2616 GCA_964465955.1 uncultured Planctomycetales bacterium | reverse complement strand
CCGGTGCCATCCACCGGCTTGCACCGGCAGTACCGTGGTTTATGCTGTAACACAACACATAGCCGCCGCTCGACGAGCGGTACATATCATTCGAAGAGCCGCTGCCTCTGTCACAAGCGACGCACACACTGCTCAACACCCGGTTGTCGTACTGGTAGTAATAAAGCTGCTCGCTCGAAGGATCGAAACATGAGGCATGCACCCGGCCCTGGTCATCGGTGATCACGCTCACACACCGCAAGAGTTTGGGCGAGCTTTTATCGACGGCGCCGAATTGCTGGCTGAAAATCTGATCCAGTGGCGGAGCGTTTCCGCTGCTGCTCGAAGACCTTTCCAGCGCGACGCGGGACACATCAACCGCCGTATCGCCAAACATCACAACGCAGACATTTAAAACACCCGATGGTGCGCGCGCGGGTATCTGCGCCGGACAGTCCATGCTCCAGGTGGATACCCCCGTGGTGGAGGAGGTTGATGTCTTACTCAACTCGCTCCATTCCCACTTATCCAAAGTGAGTGCTGGCCAGCCCGCAAACACCTTTGCGGTGCCGATGACCAACTCGGGAATCCCATCCACGTCGAAATCCAACGACGCAAGTTCATCTGGATTGCTGGAGCTTGCATCGAAACTGTAAATGGCCAGCGCCACCGAACTATACTGCGGATTGTCCCCGGAAGTGAAGCTTGGGTCGAACAACGCATTCTCCCCTTCCACGCTAATGTGCTGGTAGGTCAAATCCTTGCGGAATGAGCTGCCGTGTAGTACTAGCCCGGTTTCAACCAACGAAGCGTCCTTGCTGATTGAGCTCGGGGAAGGTAGCGCCGGCATCCCCCCCGGATTGTTTTGGACAATAGGCTCAGCGGTCTCGCCGCGTATTTCCGTGCTATCAGATATTGGAACGCCTTTTGAGCCGCCGCAGCCAGCAATGCTAAACGCAAAAGCTAGTATTAGGATAGTACAGGCCCATTTCGGCCATCTGAACAAGTAGTGCATTGTCAACTCCAAACCCTAAATGTATTGCGACCTAGTCTGAGTCGCGCTTATTACCGACTATCATACCCATTAATCCGACATAATCCAGATTTGCATTAGTTTTTGTCTGTTTTCTTTTCGAGTGCTGGTCCAATCTCCCCCCTCAGCGACTAAACCGCCGTGCACCGCGCGCCTCTGCTCTTGACTCCCGCTAGACCGAATCGTGTTGCGGTTTCGATGACCAGGTCCGCAACAGCTGTCGCCCATCCAATTGAGGAGACGCACAGAAAGAAACTTCCAAGTCGGATGTGATTGATACAGGCGTCGGTAACCCATCAAACAAGTTCGGCAATTTCGTCGATGGATTCACTCAAGTCGAACCATCGAGAACTTGTCTTGCAGTGCTGATGGATGCCCAGATTCCAGAGCTAAATAAGCTGGAGACGACTGGATTAGCCATCATCCGAGTCATCGGCGCTAGACAGCAATGTTTCAATCATCACGCCTGCTGCGCATGCCATGCCCGGCGACCGCGGCAGGTGTCTCGCGGGGATGAACGACTACCTGACCACGCCAATCACTTTAACCCCACTGCGGGAAACGCTGGCGAAACAGATGACCCAGGCTGCTGCTGATTAACCATCGAAGCTGTGTGAATCAGCCGGTTCAAGCATTGGGATAGAACTTTATCATCGGCAGCAAGTACTTCATAAACGCGACTTCTGCAGGCGTACCCAGTTTGGAATAAGTGCGGTTACTGACATTAAAGACGCTTGAGGAAGCAGGGGCACGCGCCGCGGCCTCCTGGTTGAGTGCAACTGAAATCCCCCCGATAGTCCGGCAAGTCTCACCTGCTGTAGCCGCAAGCAATGCGGGCAACCGCTGGCCTAAGCCGTGCTCGTAGCCTAACTGTCCGTCGGCGAACCGCTCCAGCAGATAACACATCAGCGCAAACTTTTCCACTGGCTTCCGCTCCGCATACGGGGCGCCGAGCTTGTCTGTCAGGTTCACCGCCGGATTCCCGCCCCACACGGTGTTCGCCGGGATATCTTTTACCACCACGCTGCCGGCAAGCACGAGCGCTTTTTCCCCAATGCTCACCGGCGCAATGCTGCACTGTACCCCTAACCAAACATCCTCGCCAATTACGCATGGTTTAGCTGAGTCAAACCGGCAACCTTGGACGGCGTCTCCCCCAGTGAAATGGGTCCACACATTCGCGTATGCGCTAATGGTGCAGCCGCTGCCAATGGCCAGCGGGGCTGTGCTGTTGAGGATAACGTTCTGCCCGATCCAACCGCACGGGCCGAGGTAGACGCTGTCATAGCCATAGATGGTGACATGGTGGCTGATGCGCGTATAGTCGCCAATGTAGATGTGCGGGGCAAGAATGCGCACATCGCTATCGATTTGGACATGGTCACCTAACTCAATTCGATCCGCCGGCCCGCCGATCGCCCCCAGTACCGTTCGATCGCCGAGGCTGACTCCGGCACCGCAGACATACTCCCTGGCGCAGACCTGCAGCTCAGTCACTGGGTGTAACCTCTGCCGCTGCTTCATTGGGTGGCGCGGTAGCTGGATCAGCCCCTGCGGGCACGTCGCCGTCAGCTGTGCCAGTGGTGCTCATCCCAGACATTTTA
>CAYXMN010000285.1:0-2628 GCA_964465955.1 uncultured Planctomycetales bacterium | reverse complement strand
CTGAGGAAATTGTAGCCACCATATCGGGAGTAAATTGTCCTGGAATCGTGCCGAATCTTTCATTGTATGTAATCACCGATCGACATACATAAAAAGCCCACGCCTGAAGGCGCCCACCTCGTTCAGAGGTACCGCCAACAATCATGTATTGCTCCGTCGGAGTCAAGTCATCCCATGGGGTAAAATCATATTGAAACTGCAATTCGTTGAATGGTTCACGATGGGATGTGTAATAGCCATTCGGCATTTCATTCGGCGTGCAGCCATCCGCGGGATGGGCATACGCGCAAACAGAATTAAGAGCAGTTAGAACAAACACCAATAAGATAAACTTGAATCTCTTCATGGTCAGCTCCTTGATAAATCTTGTGAATCGATGAATTGCTATTCACCCCACCCAGGAGGAGTATGGTTCAGCAATGGACAGACCTGGCACGTGATTGAATCGTCCCCATATTGCCACCAAGTATACTGCTCAAGGTCCTCGTATTGCGGGCAATTACGTTCGCACGGACAATAAACTGCCTCCCATGTGTAATATGTCCTTTCAACACAAGGATCCGGGCATTTTACCCTGTAACTGCATGATGGTTCATATCTATAATACGTCCCAAACACCCAATCGCACCAATAGGGAGTATCACCGCAGCGAATCTCGCATCCAGGTTCTTCATTAATGCTGTTAGCCACCTGCGTCCAAGCAATACCGCTACAGGTATATGCAGCCATACTCGGAGACCAAAGTAACCAGACCGTTAGCACAACCAGGCAAATCGACCAATACCTCATGCAATCCTCCCGCCTTAGAAAGATGCACAGATTTTACCCTCCCCCTGTCATCCTGTCAAGCAGCGAAATGCCCGACCCTATAGGTGCCAAGAGTAGGCTTGCCTTGCCCTACCCCCCCGTAGTCACCTCGCACGTCTCGGGCTGCACCACGCGGGCCCAAGGCGCAGCCATATTCGGCGGAGCCGCGCCGGTGTATTTCGCCTGGCCGTACTCCGCGCGCGCTTCCTCCATGCTGGCGTAGCCATAGCCCAGTTCATGCAGCATTTCCAACGCCTCGTCGCCTTTGGGCGGGCGGCCGTGCCAGCCGGGGATGTCCTCATACTTGGCCCCCGTGCCTTTCATCATGATCGTCTTGAAGATGATCGCGCTCGGTTTGCCGCTTCCCAGGTTGCCCCAAGCCCATTTCCACGAGCTGAGGATGTCGTTCATGTTGTGCCCGTCGCACCACTGCACGTGGAAATGGAACGCCGCGAGCTTGTCATCCACCGGGTCGACGCGCTTCACATCCGCGACGCGCCCGTCGATCTGCGCGTCGTTCCAATCGATGGCGACGATCAAGTTGTCCGTGCCGCGGTGGCCGGCATGCATCAGCGCTTCCCAAATCTGCCCCTCCTGCATCTCGCCGTCGCCGACGTTCGCCACGACGCGCACGTCTGTATCACCGGCGAGCTTAGCGCCCAGCGCCATGCCGTGCGCCACGGACAGGCCCTGCCCCAGGCTGCCCGCACCGATCTCGACGCCGGGGAGCTTGACGTGGTTGGGGTGGCCCTGCAGCCGCGACGGGGTGGTGCGGAAGGTCAGCAGGTAGCTGGGATCAAAGTAACCGCGGCGGCTGAGCAGGCTGTACATCAGCGCCGAGCAGTGGCCGTTGGACAGCACGTAACGGTCGCGTTCGGGCCAATACGGCTGGGCCGGGCGCAGGCGCAGGAAGTTGGCCCACAGCGCGGCGGAATAGTCCGCGGCGGACAACGGCCCGCCGGGGTGCCCGCTGGCGGCGGTGGCGGTCTGGATGATTACATCCTTGCGAATCGTGCGCGCCAACTCGCGCAATGCTTCAACAGACAGGTTCAAGGTGTCGCTCATGCCTTCCTCCCAAGCGGCGGCAGGGCTGGCCGCTTACGAGCATTATAGCAAGTGCGGAAGGTAGCGGAACAAGGTGCCTTGGCGGGGCGGGCCGCCGTGCCCGCCGCCGGCAATGGATGATCGTGCAACACGGATTACGACGGACAGGGACGCCCGCCCCACTACTTTACTTCCACAAATACCTTGCCATAACTTTCCAAGAAACCTGCGCTAGACTAGTGGCGTTTGACTACGGATGAGACACAACCTGCCGGGGCGGGATTCGCGAGCTTGGGGCTGAACCAGACGTTGCTCGACACGGTGGCGCGCCAGGGCTGGCCCGAGCCGACGCCGATCCAGCGCCAGGCGATCCCCGTGGTGCTGAGCGGCCAGGATCTATTCGGCGTGGCGCAGACCGGCACGGGCAAGACCGCGGCCTTCGCGCTGCCGATCCTGCACCAGCTTAACCTGCAGCCGCCCGCCGAACCGCTCAAACCGTACTGCGTGATCCTGGCTCCCACCCGTGAGTTGGTGCAGCAGATCGCCGACCAGTTCGAGCTGCTGGCGGCGGGTCTGAGCCTGCGCGTGCTCATCGCCCACGGCGGCACGTCCGACCGCCCGCAAACCGCCGCGCTGGCGGGCGGCGTGGAGATCGTCGTCGGCGCGCCGGGGCGGGTGTTCGACCTGATGAAGCAGGGCTACTTGCAGTACGCCGCGTTGCGGTACTGCGTGCTCGACGAAGCCGACCGCATGTTCGACATGGGTTTTCTTCCCGAT
>CAYXMN010000284.1:0-2661 GCA_964465955.1 uncultured Planctomycetales bacterium | reverse complement strand
GATCACGGTGGGCGGCACCAACGGCAAGGGGTCGACCTGCGCGATGCTCGACGCGATCCTGCGTGCGGGCGGCTACCGCGTCGGGCTGTACGCTTCGCCGCACCTCGTGCGCTTCAACGAGCGAGTGCGCCTGGACGGCGTCCAGGTGGACGATGATGCGCTGGTCGGGCAGTTCGAGGCGGTCGAAGGCTTCGCGCGTGATGCCGCGCGCGCGGAAGTCCATCGCCTGCGCCGCCGCGTACATCTCGATCGCCAGCACGGCGCGCGTGTTCTTGAGGATCTCCTTGTACTTGCGCACCGCCACGGGGCCGAAGTTGACGTGGTCTTCCTGGTCGGCGCTGAGCGAGACGTTGTCCACCACCGCCGGGTGGCACAGCACGCGGTTCTCGGCGCACAGCGCGGCCTGGGTGTACTGCGACACCATCAGCCCGCTGTTGAGGCCCTTGCCCTGGATCAGGAAGTCGGGCAGCCCGGACAGCGTCGGATTGAGCAGGCGGTTGGTGTGGCGCTCGGCCAGGCTGGCCACCTCGGCCGTGGCGATCGCGATGAAGTCCATCGACATCGCCACGGGCTGGCCGTGGAAGTTGCCTGCACCGACGAACATGTCCTCGCCGGGGAAGAACAGCGGGTTGTCGATGACAGAGTTGATCTCCGTCTCGATCTGCTTGCGCACAAAGTGCAGCACGTCGAGGCTCGCGCCCATCACCTGCGGCGTGCAGCGCATGCTGTAGCCGTCCTGCACCTTGCCCGACAGGTCCGCCATGATCTCGCTGCCCGCGAAGAGCTGGCGCAGGGCCGCCGCCACACAGCGCGAGCCGTCGTAGGGGCGCAGCTCGTGCACGCGCGGATGGAACGGCCCGGCCACCGCCTTGAGCGCGTCGAGGGCCATCGCGTAGGCCACCAGCGCGAGCTTGTACAAGCGGATGGTATCACAGAGCTGCAGGCTGGATTCGCCGCTCATCATCTGCGTGCCGTTGATCAGGCCCAGGCCTTCCTTGGCGGTCAGTTTGACCGGCGTCAGCCCTTCTTGCTTCATCGCCTCGCGCGAGGGCATGCGCTGGCCCTTGTAGAACACGTCGCCGTCGCCGATGACGGCCAGCGCCAGCATGGATAGCGGGCTTAGGTCGCCGCTGCAACCCACGGAGCCCTTTTCATACACTACGGGGATGATGTTCTTGTTCAGCATTCCCAGGTAGGTGTCGATGGTCTCACGGCGCACGCCGCTGTGGCCGCGCGACAGCATGTTGAGGCGGCAGACCATCGCGGCGCGCACCACCTCGGGCGGCTGGATGTCGCCGGTGCTGGCGCAATGGCTGTGGATGATGCGGCGCTGCAGCTCTTCGCACTGCTCCTGCGTGATGCGAATGCGGGCCAGCTCGCCGATGCCGGTGGTGACGCCGTAAATGGAGGCACCTTCATCGATCAGCTTGAGTACCAGCTCGCGGCAGGCTTTAATTTTCGCATCGCACGCGGAATCGATGGCAACATGGGCGCCGTGGCGGCCTACTTGCTCCACTTGCTCGATCGTCAACCGGGTGCCGTCAATGGTCACGGTCTGCGCTGGATGTCCAGGCATAGCATGGCTCCTGATGGGATTAAGCTCGGTGGGTTATGCGGGCCGGCGTGGTTAGCTCCCGCTGCCAACGGCGGATAGAGTTTAACGCGAAAATCGCGCGGCGTTAAGTGGCTAGCGCCGGTTATCCCGCCAGCACCATCCGCCCGTGCTGTTTCACCAGCCGCCCGCGGATGATCACGTCCGTCACGAGGTCGCGCCCGACGTGGTATGCCACCTCGCGGTAGTCCGGGATGTCGAGCACGAGCAGGTCGGCGCGTTTGCCGGGCTCTAAGCTGCCCACCATGTCCGCGATGCCCAGCGCGTGGGCGGCGTTAATCGTGGAGGCCACGATGCATTCCTCCGGGCCAAGGCCCATCTGCAGCGCGGCGATGCTCAACACCAGCGGCATGCTGTAGATCAAGCTGGAGCCTGGATTCAAATCGCTGGCCAGCGCGATGGCGCAGCCCGCGTCGATCATGGCGCGCGCGGGGGCGTACTTGCCGTGGCCGGAATAAAACATCGTCGCCGGCAGCAGTGTGGCGACTGCGTCGCTCGCCGCTAGCGCGGCGATGCCTGCTGGGCCGACGCCGCCCAAGTGATCTAGCGACAGCGCGCCTTGGCGCGCGCCCCAGGCTGCCGTGCCGTCGTCGCCGAATTCATCGGCGTGCAGGCGCAGTCCGAGGCCGGTTTGCCGGCCCGCGGCGACGACTTCCGCCGCCTCCGCTTGGTTGAACGCGAGCGGATCAACAAAGATGTCGTAAAAATCCGCCAGCCCGTTTTCGGCGGCGAACTGCAACATGCTTTGGACCTCACGGACGTAACCGGCATGGTCATCCGCATATTCAGGCGGAAAGAGATGCGCACCCATGAATGTTGAAAACAGCAATCCCGGCATCTCATCACGGAGCTCCGCCAGCACCCGCAGGCAGTTGATCTCGGCAGTAAAATCCAAGCCGTAGCCGCTTTTTGCTTCAACCGTAGTTGTGCCATTGGAGTACATGGCGTGCAAACGCATGCGGGCGAGTTGATACAGCTCGTCGTTACTGGCTGCGCGCGTGGCCTGCACTGTCTTGCGGATGCCGCCGCCTTGCGCCGCGATCTCTTGG
>CAYXMN010000283.1:0-2665 GCA_964465955.1 uncultured Planctomycetales bacterium | reverse complement strand
CGTTGAAGTAGCCATCACTCCAACGGAACCAAAGCACGTCCCGCTGGGGTGTCAGGATCGAGGAGCCATCCATGACGGTCTTGCCGGTGAACAGAGCGGCTGAGTAAACCGCTTCTTCACGATCCCATGCATTCACAGCCCACTCACGGGCAGTTGGGGAAGTTTCGTCGATTGGCATCGGCGCTACTTCGAAATTACCCCAGCCTAAGGTGGATCCATCAGCGTTGAAAAGCTTGTATACGAAGAACTTGGTTTTATCACCCGGCTCGGTCGGGGGCGTGATCGCCGCGACATCAATTACGATGCGGTCTTTCTCGCGGCCACCAGCGGCAATATTGACGGCAGTGATTAGGTCCGGGTCGGGATCAGTAGCTTCCACCCACGATGTGACCTCAGAACCATCGGTGCTGGGTTTCGTGACTTCCTGAAGGCCGATTTTCGGCCACTCGGTGTACTTCGGGAAGGTTCCTGCCAGTGACACGGTGAATTCATCGCCGTTGATCTTCAGAATGTCGTTATAGGCATCCGGATCTTCCGGATCCACCGAACCGGTGGCCAGGTTAAAGCTCAGATGGCTATTCCGGCGGACTACCGGATCATCGTACATGATTGAAATGGTATCGATAATGGTCGAGCCCTTGGCCGGCACAGTCAACAGCTGCTGTGGCGGCGGCGGAGCCTCGGTAGTGATCAAGTCTTCCGGCTTGTTAATCGAGCTCCAGACGCCCGTATTCAACCGGAACGCGTAGGAACTGGAAGCCTGGACGTAAATACCGGGCACCGTGCAGATCAGAATGATGCCGCCTTCCTCCGGCGTGCGGATGGTGAACTGACCAACCGCCGGATCGCCGTCGGTGTAGGTGAAGGCATGCGGGAACATGCCATCGTTAACCGATGTAGTGCCAGCAATTTTATGCAACTCAAGGCCGATGGTGCTGAAATTGGCAGGCGTGCCTCCCGAACCCCAGGCCAGTTCCATCTGCTGCACATTATTCTCACCGTAAATCATGGTGAGTTCGGGGCCGCCCAGAGTTGTGCCGTACATGGTGATGGTCGGAGCCGTCAGGTCTTCTTCAACATCGCAAGTGATCGTGTAATCCAAGGTTCCGTCACCAGCGGAAACCGTCACGTTGCGCTCGGTATCGCCCGGCAGGTAAGTCCCGGCGGCGATGCCGACCGTCAAGGTGCCTTCCGGATCGGTCGGAGCAGCGGATTCCGGGTCATCATCCGGGAAGACCGTGCCGGCTCCCGGATCGCCCGTGACAGGGAAGGCGCCTGCATTCAGCACAAGCCAGTCGCTCGTGCGGCGGGCATTGGCATCGCCGGAATGAGCCACCGACCAAATCAGCGCATCACGCACCGCGGTGAAGACATCGTTGTAATCGGTATCCGTCATCGGATCTTCGCCACCGGAGTCGTCCGGCAAGTTGCCTTCGGAGAAGGGCAAAGCATTGAACGTTCCTGAGATGGATTCCAGGGTCATCTCAACCGCGCCATTCGCAGTCACTGTGGCAGCGGTGCCGCCGGTGCTGCCGAATGTCGTCCCGCTGGAACCGTTGTTCATGCCTTCAATATTCACGGTGAAGGCGGTTACGGTAATGTTGTCCTTCGCCTGGGGACCTTTGCCGACGGCCAGATCCACACTGGCTGCAACACCTTCGGTCGTGTTGCCGGTCGGATAACGCGGAGTGATCCAAACGCGGACTGTCCCGTTCGTATCGGCGTCCAAGGCGGTAAGAGCCGCATAGGTCACGGTGGAAGTCGCGTTAAAGTCCACCTGGTACCAGGGGAAGACCGTTGACAGGTTGCCCGCCGTGGCCGGCGTGGCCGGATCCTGCGCATCCGTGACGAAGTTCAGCGTTGAGACGTTGGTGCGCGCCGCGCCGTCCGTGTCGTCGCTGACCTCCACCAGATACTCGGTCGTCTTGTTCGTGTAATACAGCGCAATCGGCTGCAGGTCCGGCGCGCCCGTCTCGGTGTTGCGGTCGTAGTCCGTCACCACCGAGCTCCAGTCCGTCCCCGTGTTCGCCCCGAACTTCTGCGCAATCGGCACAATGTCCGCGCCGTTCACTTCCGAGTTCGAGTCGCCGTCCGCGATGTGCCAGCCCGCCGTCCAGACCACCGTCGCGGTCTGATTCTCCAAATCACTCGTCCCCGTCAGGTTCGGCACCTCGCGGATCACTTCCGCTACACCCGCCGGGTTGCTGTGCGCGAAATTGCCCATCGCCGACACGTTCTTCGCCGGGCCGCTCGTGTAGTGCAGCTTGGCAAAGTCCCCGGCCAGCGCGCCGGGCACGTAGTCCCCGATCGCCGCCTCGGCCAGCGCAATGCGCCCCGCATGGTCCAGCACCGACAACGTCAGCACCTGCGCCTCGCTGCCCAGCAGCCCCGTGAACTCGGCCTGCTCCGGGCTCAGCTCCGCCGCGTCGTAACTGACATCCAGCGTCACCGCCGTCGTCCGCTCGCTGTCCTTAACGCTGATCACCAGCGCGCCGTCCTCGATGCGCAACGACAACGTATCGTTTAATGACGCATCCGGGTTCCCGGCCACGTTGTGCCGGATCACCTCGAATCCGCCCAGCGTTACGCCTGAACTGATATGGCTCGTCCCCGCCAGCGTGGGAAACTCCTCGATCCCCACATTCTTGCTTCCGCAGGAGGCAAG
>CAYXMN010000282.1:0-2687 GCA_964465955.1 uncultured Planctomycetales bacterium | reverse complement strand
GGATCTCGAATACTCCACATATTCTCCGCGGCAATTGATGTATGCGCGCGCCACGGATGCGAATGGTACGGCGTGGGGTGCTCCAGTCACCGTGCATGCGCCCACTAACAATTGGGATGAATTCGGCTACCAGCCGGAACTGGTTATCGTGGATGGCGTGCCGACGGTGGCATATTCGTCCAGATTGTACAACGGTTCGTGGTATTACCGCGTCTACGCCCGCAGAGCCAGCGACGCCCTCGGCTCCGCCTGGGGCAGCGGACAGGCCCTCGCGGGTTCGTCCAGCGCCAGCGCGTCGCTCCACCTGGACGCGGAAGCAGTGGCTGGCACCCTCGCGGTGGCCTACTACTTTTCCGGTGATAATACGCTGCGCTACCGGCGCGCGACAAATGCCGGCGCTACGGCTTGGGGCAGCGAGGTGGTCGTTGACACATTCACCTTCAGTGGCACCCCGCAAACAGTGGACCCGTCGCTGGCGGTGATCAACGGCAACCCGGCGCTTGCCTACTTCTTCTATACCGACGGCGATATCAGCATTCCGGATGAACTGCACTACGCACGCGCCACGGATGACGCCGGTGCAGCTTGGGCTGCGCCGCAAACTTTGGCCACCGCGAACGGTTACGGCTGGTTCAACAACCTGCTGGAGGTTGGCGGAGCGCCGCTGCTGGCGACGGTCGATAACAGCGAGGATGAGCACTCCATCCTCAAGAGCCTGCGCGGCGATGATGCCAGCGGTTCGGCTTGGGGCGGAGCAGTGACGATCCACGATTCCACCGGCGGCGGCTGGTTCCCGCCGATGGTGTACTCCGCCAAAATGGCGGTGGTGAATGGCGCGCCGGGCTTGGCGTTTTTCGTGGAAGACATGAGTTCCACTGACCTCTTTTTCGTGCGCGCGGCCAACGCGAATGGCACGTGCTGGCAAGGCACGCAAGTTGTGCTGCCTGATGCCAACATGATTGCCTACGAGCTGAGCCTGGCGGAAGTGAATGGCCATCCGGCGATCGCTTTCGCCGGGGCGGTGGATAACGGGTCTGAAACGCTGACAGGATTGCGTTACGGCGTGTATTATTAGACATTGCTTTCGGGAAACTCGCCTTAGCAAAGATTGTGTTGAATGATATATAGGTGCTATAATCCGGAAGTTAATAAGGCGGCTGTGCCGCTGGATGCCCGTGCTGCATGCCGGGCGGCGGGCAAGCGCATTGCGGACTGCCCGGCATGGTAACAAGCAGGGAATATCAACTGGAGGGTAAGTTGATGAACAGCGTAAAGCTAATGGGGCTCGCTCTCGCAGCAGCAGTGTGCCTGGCGTTGCCCGCTATGGCGCAGGTTGTGCCGGATACAGTTGACCCGTACGAGCTGGCACCCCAGAACATTCACCTGTATCCAGTCAGCATCAACGCGCGGCTGCCGTATTATTACCTCCCGCCGATCTTCGCCCCCGCCCCGATGTGGCGCGGCGCGCTCGACGCGGAGATGATGCGCCAGATGGCCCCGCACAACTACATCGTTAAGGAAATCCCCGAGAGCACCGCATTGGTGGCTTGGGGCACGATGAAGGGCGAGAAACAGATCGTCATGGAAGCGGCGAATCAGCAGGAATTCATCATCCTGCCGCCGGAAGCGGTGGATGACGGATCGTCATTCATGATTGTGAAAACTTCCATGCGCTTCGTGCCGCGGATGAACGCGGAAGAGCTGAACCAACTGCTCGAACATGAGCTGATGATGGAACCGAGCCGCGTGGAGAGCATTGCCGAATCGCTGCCGGTGGACGTTCTGCTCAACAACTACGACCGTGTTGACGACGTGGCTGACGCTCAGCCGCGGGTGCATCCGTTCCTGCGGGACGAGATCGCCAACAACGCGTGGCCGGTGGAGCGCATTTACTTGAACTACAGCGGTTGGCGCCGTAACCAGAACCGCATCCGCACGCTCGGCGGCTATGTGCCCGAGTGGTTCACTTGCGAAGGCAAGCTGATTGCGCTGAAGAAGTTCCAAGGCGGCGACTACCTGATGACCGTGGAGTTTGAGGGTTACAACCCGTGGTGGCCGCTCGAAACCGCTAAGAACGTGATGCGCAAGATGATCGGCCTGAGCTTCAACGAGTTCGGCGAGAACGTGAACTACTACGATGTCGAGCTGCCGCTCAACGGCAAGGAGTGGTACCGCCAGGGTTCCGGCACGATGCTGCCGTACCACACCCGCCAGCGTTGGGGCACCGGCAGCCCGGGCCAGGGTAACTATTAAACCAACTAGGTCTACCAGACAGATGCAATGGCCCGTCCCTATGGGGGCGGGCTTTTTGCTACATCCCGCCAGATGTTCGCAAGACCCAGCGCGTATAATATGAACGCCCGCTAGTAGCCGGGCCGTCAGGTAAGCGATGTTTAAACGCAAGCCCAAAGCAGCAACACCCGCCGCGGACGCTCTGCCCCAGCCCGCCACGGACGGCGCCGCAGTCGCCGCCGCGCCGTCAGCCAAGCCGGCTGCCCCGCCAGCACCAGCCTCGCCGCACGCCGGTCTGGAAGCGGCCTTGGGGCGCAAGAAGGGCGTGAAGAAGCAGCTCGTGGCGCGCAACCTCGTGAAAACTTACCGCGGGCGCAACGTCGTGGATCACGTCAACATCCAGGTCTCCACCGGCGAGATCGTCGGCCTGCTCGGGCCCAACGGCGCGGGTAAGA
>CAYXMN010000281.1:2441-2689 GCA_964465955.1 uncultured Planctomycetales bacterium | reverse complement strand
GCAGTTGCTCCTGATCTATGCGCTCGGGGCGGTTGGAGAAGTAGGTGTATTCCTCGCGCGGCGTGCCCAAGGCGCGGTTCTCCAGCGTGAGCGTGGTCGTCGCCTCAGGCTTGCCCGCGGCGGTGTATTTCACGCCGAGCTGGGTGGACTTGCCTGGCGGCAAGGCGAGATCGGCATCCTTCGCGTCTTTCGCGGTGTTCGACCAGGTGAGCTTGTCCGCCGGGCTGAGTTTCATCTGCTGGCGCAAG
>CAYXMN010000281.1:0-2352 GCA_964465955.1 uncultured Planctomycetales bacterium | reverse complement strand
GCATAGTCCGGGTGGTTGCGCGACCCGGCGGAGGACATGTCGATGATGCCGCCGCTGCGGGCGGGAGGAGGTGAAGCCGCGGTGGAATCGGCCTTGACGACGGCGGTATCTGGCGGGGGCGGGGTTGCGGCGTTCTCAAAGACGAATTTCACCTGCTCCAACTCCGCTTCAGCTTCCGGCTGTGGCTCTGCCGGCGGCAGCTCCGGGCTCAGCTGCGGCCCGCCGGCGGCGAACTCGCTGGCCAGCGCCGCTTGGATGTTGTCGCGCCACGTATCCGCCAGCACATCGGGCTCCGCGCCCCACGCCTTGCCTTCCATATCGCTGGCGGTCACCAGCAGCTCGCCGTTGAGCATGAGGTTATAACTGCGCTCCATTGCGCCCGCAGCCACCTCAAGCTTGAACTGGCCTTCGCGGAAGGCCTCGGCCAGTTTCGTCGCGATAATCGAAACATTGCGCAACGGCTCGTGGCCATGCTGGTCCTTCGCCAATTGCAGCACGATCTCGCCGTTAATCACCAGCGCGGCGGCGGGCTTGCCGTTAGGCGTGCTCGACTTCTGCGTTTCCAGGCGGATCGCTTTGGCGTAAACCGGCGCCGCCGGCAGCAGCAGTAACGCCATCATGCAAATAACTAGGCTTCGCAATATCATAAGCACAAGCGATGAATTATAGCCGCGATTACGCACATTGTTGAGATGGCGCGACGGTTCACGCCGTTCAGCGCGCCACCTCATCCAGCGCCGCCTTGAGCATCGCCACCGCGTATTCCACGTCGGCTTCGGTCATGCTCGGGAATAACGGCAGCGTAATACTGCGCCGTGACAAGTCCGCGGCAACCGGCGTCTGCTCCAGGCTGGTCCCGAAGCGCTCACGGTAATACTGTGTGCCCGTCAGGCAGATGAAGTGCACATAGGCCTCGACGTTGCGGCGGCGCAGCGCCTGGATTACCTCGCCGCGTCGGCTGGCCAGCTTCGGGGCCACGCGCACCGCGAACAAGTGGCAAGCGCCTTGGCCGTCCGGCGTGTGAAAGTCAAGGTGTTCCACGCGGTCTTCATCCGCCAGCAGCGCCAGGTATTGCGCCACGCGCGCCTGGCGCAAGCGCCAATTCGCATCGAGCTTTTTCAGCTGCACCAGTCCCAGCGCGGCCTGCAGATCGAACATGTTGTACTTGTAGCCGGCCTCCACGATGTCATACAAGTGGAAGCCGCTGTCGGCGCTTTCCGCCCCGGCATAGCGCTTCCAGGCATCGGCGCTCATGCCATGCAAGCCCAGGACGCTGGCCCGCGCGTGGTCCTGCGCGTCATGACTGGCCAGCAACCCGCCTTCGCCGGTGATCAGATTCTTTGTGGCGTAAAAGCTATAAGCGGCGAAGCGGGTGCGCGGGTGGGCGGTGCCGACGGGCTGACCCTTATATAAGGTTTCGATGCCATGGGCGCAGTCTTCTACGACGAACAGCCCGTCGCGTTGCGCTATCTCGTGCACCCCGTCCATCTCGCAGGGAATGCCGGCGAAATGCACCGGGACGATCGCCTTGGTCCGCGGGCTGAGCAGCTGCGCCGCGCTGGCCGGATTGAGACAATGCGTCGCCGGCAGCACATCCGCGAACACCGGCGTCGCTCCGCAGTGCACCACCGTGTTGGCGGTGGCGGCGAAGGTGATCGCCGGGACGATGACCTCGTCACCCGGCCCCACGCCGCCAGTCAGCAGCGCGATGTGCAGCGCCGCGGTACAGCTGTTCATGCCCAGTGCGTAGGGCGCGCCAACCCGCGCGGCGAACTCCGCCTCGAACCGCCGGGTACGCGGGCCTTTAGCCAGCCAGCCGCCGCGTAGCGTGGCCAGCACTTCAGCCTCCTCGGCTTCGTCAAAGCCGCAGCGGTGCAGCTTAAGCAGTTCCTCGCGCACAGCCGGCGCGGACGTGGGTTCAGGTATGCTTGCCATGCATAGATTATCGTTGACAACCCGGCGGTACTAAACTCTCTTGTTTTCTGGTACTATATTCCCGTTCACTGTTTTAGACCTATTGACCAACTTGAAACTTCATAGTTTGCATTGTATACTAAGCATAGTTTACATAGAGGTTTGATTATGCGTAAGTTCAGTTTTCTAATCGTGATAGCCATGCTGCTGATGGCGATTCCGGCATTAGCTGTGGATGATTTTTACGGCCCCAGCAACGGCAACGACACTGACGACCGCCGTCCCAAGCTCGACGTGAGTGGCCAGCGCAGCGGTGGTTCAGAAGCCGCGGTGCCCGGCTTTGAGCCCGGCGCTAGCACCTACGAGGAATTTTACAGCCAGACCATCGATTGGAACATGTTCTTAGACCGGCTCTACGAGATTCTCGCCGGCGACAAG
>CAYXMN010000280.1:0-2702 GCA_964465955.1 uncultured Planctomycetales bacterium | reverse complement strand
TCTTCGCCCGCCGCATGGGCGGCACGTTCATCCTGCGCATCGAGGACACCGACGCCGAGCGCAACCGGCCCGAGTACACCCAGTCGATCATGGACGGGATGCGCTGGCTGGGCATGGACTGGGACGAGGGGCCGGGTGCCGGCGGCGCATGCGGGCCGTACTTCCAGTCGGAGCGCTTGCCGCTATACCAGCAGGCCCTGGAAAAACTCTTGCGCGAAGGCAAGGCCTACCGTTGCTTCTGCAGCCCCGAGCGGCTGGAGGAGGTGCGCCAGCGCCAGCTGCAGGCCAAGGAAAACCCCCGCTACGACCGGCGTTGCCTCGGCCTTTCGCCGGAGGAAGTCCAGGCCCGGCTTGAGCGCGGCGAGAAGGCCGCCATCCGGATCCGGGTGGACGAGACCGAACCGGTGGAGTGGGACGACCGCTCCAAGGGCCTCATCACCATCGGGGCGGACATGCTCGACGACCTGGTGGTGGCCAAGTCGGACGGCTTCCCCACTTACAACTTCGCCGTGGTGGTCGACGACGTCGGGATGCAGGTGACCCACGTGATCCGGGGCGAGGACCACGTCTCCAACACTCCCAAGCAGATCCTGATCTACCGGGCCCTGGGCGCGCCCCTGCCGGTATTCGCCCACATCCCCATGATCCTGGGGACCGACCGCTCCAAGCTCAGCAAGCGCCACGGCGCCACCAGCGTGGTGGACTACGTCTTCCGCGTACTGGGCATGGAGTACTGCGGGCGCACGGACTTTGTCCAGGTGCAGCCTGCGGATGAGGAGTTGCAGATCAACCAGCGCCATGACGTGGACTACGCCGCGCCGCGCCGCGAGCCGGCGCCGGCCTCCATGGCCTCCAGCCAAGCCAGGCAAGAGCGCAAGACGGCCCCGAACGGCAATGGCGGCAGCGTGAAGGCCAACGGCAAGAACGCGGGAATTGCTCCGGGTGTACCCGTGACGGTACCCGACGATTATCTCGGCGGCGGCAGCCCGTCCGCGGGGAATGGCACGGCAGCCGGAGGCTCCCGCTCCAGTGCGCTTGATGACCAGATGGGCTCGCTGATGGGCGATGCGCCGTTCTGCGATATCTGCGGCCATGTTACCGTGCGCAACGGTTCGTGCTATAAGTGCTTGAATTGCGGTAACAGCCAGGGCTGTAGTTAATTCTCACGGAATCGCAGCGGCCGCCAAAGCTTGCCCAGGCCGGCGGTATCAAGTGCCGTGAAATTAAGCGCGTGTCATCTATTCCGCGCCTGGAACTTGCGATCCGCAGTACGGGAGCGCTGGGCATGCTCTTTGATTGGCTTGAGCATTGGCATCAGTTTTCCGACAGTTTCCTCAGCTAGTCGAGAGCCATATAAATCCGCCCCGAATCCTGAAGTTCTATTCGGGCCGGAGGGGAATCTCCAAACGGTTTGGATTTGGTCGTTCAGCTTTCCAAGCGCCAAATTCCTCAAGTGTGGCAATGATTTGCTTGATCAACATCGCCGCCAGCGGATTAGCTTTGGGCACTAATGCCGGGTCAACCTTGAAGCCGGCTAGAGTCCCGTCACACAGCTTCGGCCACCAGCCCGTCGCCGTCACAAACTCACCCAGTTCCCGCGCGAAGTTCGCAAGCAAGGGCATTTTTGCCGCTTTTTCCTCGATCAGCAGGCCCATTCCGTCTGCCATCCACTGCCGGGATTTGTTGTTTAGATTCGGGGTGGAGGGTATCGCCGCCAGCGGAAAACTTTCCACTTGGATGCGCTCCTCCTCCACTGTGAGCATGCGCCAAGCATGGGGATAACTCACGCTCGCCGCCGTCACCAGGTTGTAGATTCCATCAGCTCTGTTCACGCTTTGCGCGTGCAAGTGCCCCGACAGCACCAACGGCACTTTGAATTTGGCAAGCACCGCGCGCAATTCAGCCGCGTTTTGCAGCTGCCAGCTTTTAAAAAACGAGTTTAGAACATGGTTGGGCTGCTACGCCGGACTATGTTCCGCGATGCTATGGTGGATGGCAGCAATCGGCAGCCGGCCGGCGCTTTTCACGGAGTTGAGTTCCACCTCAAGCCATCTTAGCTGAACTGCGGATAAGGAACCGTGATCTTGTTTCACAAGATCTTCACCTGCGGCGGACAGCTCCTTGAGTGTGCGGCTGCTATTAAGCACGAGCAGGTCTACACCGCCAGGCAGGCTCACCCGGTAATCCGGGCTTAAACCAGGAAAGCCCCGCCCTGAATAGAAAGCAACGGTCTGATCGCGGTCGAAGCCCGTCACGCCGGGATAGGACACCCCAGGTTTTCGCTGGCGCAGGTGATCATGGTTGCCGATGACGATGTAGTACGGCATAGCTAGCTTGGCCAGCACCGCTCGGGCGACCTCGTGGTTGAATGGCTCGCTGTCGCGGGTCAGATCTCCCAGGACGATTGCAGCATCAACCCCCGCCTGGTTAACCTGGCTTATTGTAGTTTCGAGTAATTCGACGGATAAACCGTGTAATTTCCGCCCAGGATCCGGTTCAAGGAATGCATCATTCCCGCTTTGAGGCACTGCAAGATGCGGATCGCCGATCACCGCCAGCTTTAGCCGAACTGACATCGTTTCCTCAGTTTTCACGATTTTACTTGCGAACAAGCTCAAATTGCGTTACGTCTATAAGTGTGTTACGCCAGACCAAGCGTAACGCAGCTTACCATCCCCCCTAACTTGGTAGGGCCCCAGGGA
>CAYXMN010000279.1:0-2716 GCA_964465955.1 uncultured Planctomycetales bacterium | reverse complement strand
CAGCAACTGCTATGGCGGCGGTATGATTATTGGTCTGACCAGCAGTATCTCCGGCTGTGGCAAGTTTAATACGTGGC
The DNA here is from genome assembly GCA_964465955.1 of uncultured Planctomycetales bacterium. Taxonomy (GTDB): domain Bacteria; phylum 4484-113; class 4484-113; order 4484-113; family JAFGCY01; genus CAYXMN01. The sequence goes on along the minus strand of CAYXMN010000279.1, from coordinate 2,639 downwards.
TGGAGGATGACACCGCTGGCTTCTTCTACCGTCCGATCTACGGCGTAATCCTGCGCCGGTGGAAGGATGCCACCCCTGCGACTAGTGGCGAGAATTGGTGGGAGAACGCCATGGGTTGGCCCGTAGCCGGCCCGACCCCCTATAGTGAAGGCGCGAGCACCCTGACTTCCCGTGGTACTTACTATGCTTGGGGTATGTGGTTTGAAAAGGGCTTCGTGTGGTGGATTGACTATGATCAGACCACCCGCCCGAACACCCCGGATGAAGGCCAGGCCTATCTCTACAGTGGCTCCAACGTCTACTGCAAGGATGGCACCTACCAGAAGATCAGCACCGCTTACTACGGCGGCACCGGCGATCTGGGGGCTACGGTTTCCGTTGACGGTTATCGTTACAACGCCGGTGATCCGTGGGATGTTCCTCTCTTCGAGGACAATTCTTACCGCATTGCCGTGAACGATGACGCCGGCCTCGGCACCGTCCAGGTCGCGATGTCCGCCCATCCTTACGGCGGCACGCCGCGCGCCAGCGATTGCGGTTACCAATTCTGCACGTGGGCCTTCCGCGACGGCCAGATTCAAGCTGCCGGTGCGGCCTATGATACCGAGCAGTTCAAGACCGTGTGGACTTACGGCAGCACGAGCCTGCCGAACATGGAGAACTCCTACGTAATCCGCGTCCAAGTGGTTGACTCCATGGGCGCCAAGGGTTACGGCGACTCCTTCCCGATCCTGCTGGGCCACCAGGGTGCCGGCGGCAGCGAAGTGCTGCTGGTCCGGGACGACGGCGGCTCCTACAGCACGAACTACAACGCGATCCGCGCTGACCTGGACACCCTGGGCATCGCCTACACCGCGTACACCTACAACGGCAGCCTGCCCGACACCAGCTCGACCAAGGTGGTCATCTGGTACCGCGGCGGCCCGGCGACCGGCGAACCGAACCTGACCACCCAGTGGTCATCGGGCGGCCCGACCGAGATTGTTAACCTGCTGGATGCCGGCACCTCGGTGCTGTTGTTCTCGCAGAACCACTCCGGCAGCGCGGCTGCGGCGGATAACACCTATTACACCTTAATGGGTTGTACGCTGCTGGCAGAGACTGTACCTTCCGGCGAGCAGACTGCGTTCTTCTCCGCCGAAGGCGAACAGCCCAACGGTACTGCCGATTTCACCGGCAACCCGCTGTATGGCTTGGGCCGCGCCTCCTATGAGCCGGTCAGCCTGACTTTGGGCAGCAATATCCTGCAGACCACCCCGTGGTATTCCAGCTACACCATGGTCCGTTGGGAGCCCGCCGAGCTGCACAATGCTTCCGGCTTCGTTCCCACCGGCCTGAGCCTGCCCTCTACCGCGCAGGTTGGCGTTCGCGGTTACTGCTGGTGGACCGACAACAACGACCCGGATTATGGTTCGGTGTACGGCCTCATGGGCGTCAACGACGAGTTCACCGCCGGCATGCAGATTTCCGAGACCTCGGTGAACTGGATCGATTACGCGCAGATCAGCTACGGCACCAGCAATGCCCCGGGTTATGACGATGTGAACGTCGGCACCGCCGATTACTACTGCATCGGATATCCGTGGGCGTCGATGACTTGGTCCGGCTCCGGAATCGAGAGCCTTCACGTCCTCCATAACATCCTGTTCTGGTTCGACGAGACCTTGAGCCTGGGCTTTGTCCCGTCAGGCGCTTCCCCCTACACCGGCCCGGCGGAGATCGTCTCCGTGACCCCGATTAGCTGGGAAGCTGCGGGCGGCGTCGCGGCTGGCGGCATCGCCCATGAGTCTTGGTACGATCCCGCGGTGCCCGCGGTGCAGTATCCTGACTTCACCGGCACCGACGTCTATCGCGACACCGCGAATGGCGCCGGCGAGAACTATGTTGTCGATACCATGGCGAAGGTCGAAGACGGCCTGAACCCGAACGACATCGACTTCCAGTTCCCGTTCTATGGCTTCTGGTACGACCCGGATGGTTCGCTGCTGACTCCGACCTTTGCCATCAGCGATGACGAAGTGTGGATTGGCCGCGACGGCCTCGTGGTTGACGACCAGGATGCGGTCTGGACCCGCATTGAGCCGCAGCAGGCGATCACCGAGACCGGCGCGGGCGCCTTCATCGATCCGATGGAGACCTACGCCAACTGGTACGCCTTCGCCAACTACGACACAAACACCGGGACTGAAGAGATTGAAACAATCTTCCCCGATGTGGTCTGGCCGTTCGCCGGCTTCTATGTCACCACCTTGGACGTGGTGGGCGACCCGAACCTCGACACCGCCGTCAAGGCGAACTATGGTTCGGACCAGGCGCACCTCGTCTTCAACCATGACTCTGAGCCGCTGTTCTTTGAGGCCGTGGCTCACTGGCCTGATGAGGCGACGCTGACCACTTCCCTGGACTGGAGCCTGTTCCCCGGCCATGGCGTGGGTAACGTCCGCGATGACCAGTACGGCTTCGACGGCTCCTGGAATATGTTCGTGCTCGAAAACGACATCGACCCGTCCGTGACCTACACGGCGCCGGGCGACACCTACGTGCCTTACGTCGACCGTGACGCGGCTTACTTCATGCGTTACGTCTTTGAGAAGCGCGGCGACGCCCGCGCTTTTTATGCGCAGTGCCTTGCCAAAACG
>CAYXMN010000278.1:0-2730 GCA_964465955.1 uncultured Planctomycetales bacterium | reverse complement strand
CGGACCACATCCTGTCGTGGAGCCACGGCGAGGTCAAGAAGCCGGAGACCTTCAACTACCGCACCTACAAGCCGGAAAAGGACGGCTTGTTCTGCGAGCGCATCTTCGGCCCGGTCAAGGACTATGAATGCGCCTGTGGTAAGTACAAAAAGAAACGTTACGACGTGAACGTTTGCATGTCGTGCAAGCGCACCTTCCCGAAGGAGCTCGAACTTTGCCCGCATTGCAACAGCGACAAATTTCGCCCCTTTATCTGCGAGCGTTGCGGTGTGGAACCGACGACCAACCGCGTTCGCCGCAAGCGGCTGGGACATATCCGTCTGGCCAGCCCGGTGGCGCATATCTGGTTTACCAAGTCGATTCCTAACCGGTTTTCAGCATTGCTCGGGATTAGCGGCAAGGAAATTGAGAAGGTGATCTACTTCGTTTCCTGGCTCGTGACCGGTATTGATGAGAAATGGGTGCTGGAAAAAGTTCCCGAAATCGACAAGCTGTCCAGCAAATACCTGTCCGAGCTGCAAAACGAGAAGCAGGAATTGCGCAGCATCGCGGATTTAAACCTGTTCGAACTGGCCAAGACTGGCGACGTGGACAGCAACCGCAAGCGCGAAATCACCTTACTCGCTAAGTCTTTGGAGGACAGCGCGCCGGATCCCGGCGATGAGAAGATCCAGGAAAAGCTCGAAGCGGTGCGGGATATCCTCGTGAAGCAGGAATTGCTCAAACCGTTCAAGCTTGCTCAGCAAGTCATCGACGACGAAACCAACGAAATGATTGCGGATTACGATGACCGGTTCAATTTCGCATTGGTGAGCAAGTTGCTCTTCACCGGTCTTTGCGATGTGCGCGTTGAAAACGTCAACCTGGAGATCGAAGCGACCAAGCGGATTGAGGAGATCGAGCAAATATCCGGCGCGATTAGCCGCGGGATGGAGTTCATCAGGACCGTGCAGCCGCTGGATCGCTTGTCGGACCAGCAACACGAAGACTACAACCAACTGCGCAGCTTGTGCCTGATGCGGGACATGGGCGACCTAGATGAGCATGTGCATATCGGCATCGGCGCCCAGGCTGTGCAGGACACGCTCCGCAACCTGGATTTGAAGCGGGCCGAACAAGAGCTGACTAAGGAACTCGACGGCGCGACCAGCCAGAAAAAGCAAAAGCTGATCAAACGCCTCAAGGTGATCCGCGCGTTCCTCACCAGCGGTAATAAGCCGGACTGGATGATTCTGACGGTGCTGCCGGTGTTACCGCCGGAACTTCGCCCAATGGTCGAGCTGGAAGGCGGCCGTTTCGCCAGTTCCGATTTGAACGACTTATACCGGCGCGTGATCAACCGCAACAACCGTTTGAAGAAGCTGATCGACATCCGCGCCCCGGAGAGCATCCTGCGCAACGAGCGCCGCATGCTCCAGGAAGCGGTGGACGCATTGATCGACAATGGCCGTAAGGGCCGCGCCGCGGTAAACGTCAATAACCGCGCGTTGAAGTCCTTGAGCGACATGCTCAAAGGTAAGCAAGGCCGCTTCCGCCAGAACCTGCTGGGTAAGCGCGTGGACTACTCGGGCCGCTCCGTCATCGTCGTCGGCCCCAAACTCAAGCTGCATCAATGCGGTTTGCCGAAATACATGGCGTTGGAATTGTTCAAGCCGTTCGTGCTGAACAAACTGATTAACCCTGACGACCAAACGCAGAACATCGCCCAAGCGCGCAAGATGTTGGAACGCGCGGAAGATCCGCGAGTGTGGGACGCGCTGGAGGAGATTACGCGCTCCCATCCTGTACTGCTTAACCGCGCTCCAACGCTGCACCGCTTGTCGATCCAGGCGTTTGAGCCCGTGTTGATTGAAGGCAAGGCGATTCAGCTCCACCCTCTGGTTTGCGCGGCGTATAACGCGGACTTCGACGGCGACCAAATGGCGGTGCACGTGCCGCTCTCCACCGCGGCCCAGGCTGAGGCGCGGCTGCTGATGTTAAGCGCAAACAATCTGCTGCTGCCGGCGGACGGCAAGCCAATCATCAGTCCGACACACGATATCGTGCTGGGCTGCTACTACATGACCACCATCGTCGATGAAGCCCACCTCTACGGCGAGGACGCTCCGCGCTACACCCTCCAAGCCGATGTCGACAGCGCGGTCGCTGACGGCAAAATCACCAACAACACACCGGTCAAACTCAAATTTGACGTGCTGGTGCTGGACGAAGCTGACATTACGAAAGCGCGCACCGCACACGGCTATGTCGCTACCAAGCCGATCCGTCTGGAATTGAACTTGCAGATCCGTAAAATGGTCGACCAAACCATCGGCAAGCAAGTGGTGCTGCCCTACTTCAATTTCCGCTTGAACCAGCGCGGGTTGCAGGGCGTGCTGCAGATCCTTATCGGACTGGCTGGCGAAGAATCCGCAGAGAAACTGACGCAAGCGTTCCGCCACTGGCTGGATCGCTACGGCGTGCAAAAGCTCGAAGGCGAACCGCCGGCTTTCATGTCAGTGAATGATGCGCTAGCCGCCTATCAAACCGGCAACCTCAAGCTACAGCAGGAAGTGCGCGTTAAAATCACGCGCCCGGTCGCCATCGACACGGATATGGCTGATCCGCCTGCGGTACAGTCCGGCTTGGTCTACACCAGCGTGGGCCGGCTGATCTTCAATAACGCTATCGAACTAGTGCAGTCTGAGTCGCGCGACGGGCATCTACCCGAGAATGCACCCCTCCCCTACT
>CAYXMN010000277.1:0-2755 GCA_964465955.1 uncultured Planctomycetales bacterium | reverse complement strand
TGTTGACATACCAGTAGCGCTCCAAGCTCCTCACGGCGGGGGGCTGGCCTTTATCATCCTGTTGCTGTTGTTCTTTGGCGCGGGGCTGTGCTTGCTGATATATGGCATGCGGATCAAGGCTAAGCGCAACGAACAGCTCACCGAGCTGTACCGCCAGGCTTTGAACCAAGGGTTTGACCCGCGGGAGATCCAACTCGACCTCGACGAGCGCAGCGCGGGTGATCCCCAAGGCAACCTCAAGGCCGGCATCATCCTGCTGGCGACCGCCCTCGGCATCATCCTCGGGATCCTGGCCGTTGACCGGCTGGCCGGATCCTGGCGGATGCTCGGTTTCGCCCTGGTCCCGGCCTGCATTGGCCTGGCTGCGTTGTTCATCCATTTTACGGTGCCCCGCCCCCCAGGGCCTAAACCGCCCTCCTCGTAACTAATCCGCGGCTAAACCGTCTATATAATATTGGTGTTATGCTTTAGCCGCGAGGTGTGCCATGCGGACAACTGTTATTGGATTGATTTGTGCGGGATTGCTCGTTTTTGCGCTCGGCTGCCCGCACGCGGAAAAGGATACTACTGCGCAATCTGACAACCAGCTTCCCGCCACGACGGTAGGCGATGCCGCTGCGGACGAGGTGCAAGCAGCGAATACCGAGACCGCTGAGGCAGGCGCGCCGGCGACGGAGTCTGATCACGCGACCGCACCGGAGGCTGCTCCTGAAGCCGCGGCGCCAGAATCGGCCAAGCAGATCACCGGTACCTGGCTGGCGCTGTTTGGCCGCGCTGACCAAGGCGTCAATGAACAGGCCTATCTCAACGGGCACCAGTTGCAGTTCAATGAAGATGGGACTTTAGTGTTAACGTTGATCAAGGACGGCAAGCCAGGCCGGCAGATGCTTGGGAGCTACACGATCGAAAACGGCCGCCTGGAATGGTCCTATTTGCTGGCCGAAGCGCTGGACACGTCCGCGATTGATTATGCGCCTCTAGGAATGGGCCGCGACGAGGAAATCGGGCTGCTCAACCGCGAACAGGAAGGCATGGGCCGCGATGATGAAATCGGCTTGCTGCGTGGAGAGAAAGAAGGCCTGGGGCGTGATGCTGAAATCGGCCTGGGTGAAGGCAAGCACAACTCCTCGCAACCATCAACTGAAAAGCACACTGAAGAACTGCGGATCGTCCTGGACGGCCCATTCATGGCTTTGACCGACGATCATGGGCAGATCTATGTTTACGGCAATCTGGACAGCCGCGCCACCAAGCCGTTGAGCGGGCGGACGTATAATGGCGTAGTTGCCGGAAAACAAATTCAAGTGGCTTTTATCGAGACCGCCGGGTTGGTTGAGGGCCGGCTTGGCGAGTATGGTGGGACGTTCAAAGGCACGGCGGCAGACGGCTTCATCACGGGGCGGATCGAGGGCCAGCCCCGGCTCAGCTTGGCGGCATTGATCCTGGGACCAGACGGGGCCTTGAGCGGGGTGTTGCTGACCGATCCCTATGCCAAATTGGATCCGCAATTCGATTTCAAACCACAGAATTAATGCGGCTAGTCGCGTTTGATCCTGGTAAACTCTGTGCAGCACAGAGTTCCCGGTGCATGTTTACGCTATAATTGCCAGCGCGTCAAATAGGGGTGGCGCATCGGCGCAGGCTCGGCTGTTCGGAGGACGAACTAGATGGAAAGCAGGTTATTCGGTGACGCCAAGGCTAATGCCCGCACGCGCGAGGCTACGCATAAGCAGGATGTCTACAAGCTGGCGAAAGCGGCGTTTGAAACCAAGGCCACGGATGTGAACCAAGCCGCCCTGGCGATGGCGGCGTTTGATGTCGGCAAGTTCGACGAGGCCGAGCGCTTGTATGCGGATCTATCCAAATCACATCAAGATGACATGGACCTGCTGACCAATCTAGCGTTCACTTATAAGAACTTGAACAAGCTGGAAGACGCCAAGCGTACTTTCCTGCGCGTCGTCGAGATTAATCCGAAACACAACCTCGCCCGCAGCGCGGAGAACGAGGTCTGGATGATCGACCCGACGTATAAACCGAGCTGGATGCGGCGGTAGCCATGCGCAGCCTGCGGCAGTCGACGGCAGGCAGCCGGTCCGGCAGGCGAGCGCTGGCGGTGCTGCTGGTGTTCCTCATAATTTCCTGGACCCATGCACCAGGCTTGGCGCAAACAGACGCTGCCTCAACCGCGCCCGCTCCGGAAAGCCTCGCCGCGTTGCAGGCAGCGCTAGACCTGGCGCGCACGGAGATGGGCGCACCCGGCGCGGTGGTGGCGGTGGGCTACCCGGATGGGCAACTGCTGCAACTCGCCAGCGGCCAAGCCGTGCTTGAACCGCCGCGCGCGGCGCAGCCCGGTGATCCGATTGCGGTCGGCAGTGTGACGAAAATGTTCACGGCGGTAATGATCCTGCAGCTCGTGGCTGAAGGCAAGCTCAGTCTGGATGAGCCGCTGGCGGGCTTTTTCCCGCAGTTTCCCAATGCCGAACGCATCACCTTGCGCATGCTGCTCAGCCACCGCTCGGGCTTGGCGAACTACACCGACTTAGGGCTTAAGCTGCCGCCGGCGCTGATTATGCTGATCCTCGCCCAGCACTGGGAACCGGAGCGGCTGGCGGCGGAATGTACCCATTTACAGCCGCTGTGCGAACCCGGCGCGGAGTTCCACTATAGCAACACGAACTACATCCTGCTTGGGTTGATCCTGGAGCGCGTGACCGGGCGCATCCGCGAGGAATGCGCGGGCATCACCCGCATC
>CAYXMN010000276.1:0-2787 GCA_964465955.1 uncultured Planctomycetales bacterium | reverse complement strand
TCGCTGGCCGCGGTCACGGTGGATCGCATCGCGTCCACGCTTTCACGGTGGCCATACTCGCGCGTGCCGCCGTGGGACACACCCCAGCGGCCGTTGCCGTCCATGATCACGCCTACGTGCGCTGGAAGTGTGGAGGAGTCGAGTTGCGCTTCCAGGTGGCGGGTGTCCGGTTGGATTGTTATTTTCGAGATCTCACCCATATTAGAAGTCAGTAATCTCCTTCTGTTTCGCCACAGCCAACTTATCCAGTTCCGCCAGCATCTCCTCAAGCAGTTTGTCCACCTTCTCCAGGTGGTGGTGCATCTCGTCTTCGCTGATCTCCTTGGACTTATGCAGCTTTTTGATATGGTCATTCACATCCCGGCGGACGTTCCGCAACGCCACCCGGCTGTCCTCGGCGGTCTTGTTGACCACCTTCAGCAGGCCTTGGCGGCGCTCTTCGGTCAGTGGCGGGATAGCGATGCGGATCAGACTGCCGTCGCTTTGCGGCATCAGTCCTAAATCACTCATGTTGATCGCTTTCTCAACTGCGGATGTCTGCGATTTATCGTAAGGACTGATCAAGATCGTGGCGGCGTCGGGGGTGCTGAGGGTGGCAACCTGGTTGAGCGGCATGTCTGAGCCATAGGCGTGGATTTTTATATGCTCCACAAGGCCGGTGCTGGCCCGCCCTGCGCGCAGGTGCGCCAGCTCGCGTTTGAGCGCTTCCAAACCCTGCTCCATCCGGTGCTGGGCATCCGCGAACATCTCAGCCAGTTCAGCCATGACCACCTCCAGCGAGTAAACCTGTGAATTATAGCGCTTGCCCGGCGCAGGTCCACCTTGGCCAAGTCTGAGTTAAAAATCGGATGAGACAGAGGAATAGTTTATAATGGGGCCACTCAAGCAGGGAGGAAACCGTATGGACCAAGCGCCTAAAAAGACTGCTGACAAGAAAGGCATTAACTGGCTTAACGTGATTGGACTGGTCGTACTGGTGTTGATTGTCGCTGCAGTCATCTTTCTCTTCCCCATCCTCAAGGCGGCGCAGGAAAATAAAGTCGTAATCGACGTTTCCGGCATGCAGCCTTGGCTGGCCAAGATGGAAACGATGACGAAATCTCAAATCGCTAATGAAGCCGAGCATCTTACCGCGACAGACCTATTGGCCAGTCCCACCGGATTAGAAGGCCGCTGGGTCGTCACCTGGGGTGTGGTTAGCGCTGAGGAATCGAACATGGTGGCCGGCAATATCGCCCGCAACGTCATGTCCGAGAAAAACTACCCGGCGTTCATTCTCGACGACGGCTTAGTGTTTGTGGATGTCACCGGCGAAGGTGAATTGACCGTGCCTGACGGCACGATGATCACCGGCTACGGCAAGGTGTTTATTCTACGCCTGGAAGATGTGTGGTCGATTCCGATCGTCGGCCCGGATCTTAAAAAGGAATTCGGCAACCTTGAAGATATGGAACAGCAAGTAGTGTTCTTCCTCTCCAAGGGGTACGACCTCGGCGAACCAGGGCCGACCGGTTCGCTCCTGGCCCAGCCGGATACGGAAGGCGCGCCGGTGGAAGGCGAAGGCATGGAGGGCGCGCCCGCCGAGGGTGCTGAAGGCGCTCCGGCTGAAGGCGGCGAGGAAGCTGCGCCGGAGGGCGGCGAGGAAACCGCCCCGCCCGCGGAGGGTGGTGAAGCCCCGCCGGTGGAGGAACCGCCCGCCGCGCCTGAAGGTGGCGGCCAATAGCCTATACACCTTATGGTGTTAGCCAACGGAATACATGATGGCCAATCGTCCCTGGTTTTGCCAGGCGGGCGATTGGCCATTATACTTATCCATTAAGTAGTCCCGCCGAAGAGGTGCAGCATGGATCAGTACCCGAATAGCGACCCCGGTCCGCAGCCCGAGGCTCCGCCGGCCAGCCAGCCGTACCAGCCGCCGCAGGCCCAGCCATACCAGCAGCCCGGCCCAAGCTACCAAACGCCGCCGGGCCAGCCCGGCTTGCAGCAGCCAGGTAATTATTACGAAGCCCCGCCGCCTCCGCCGGCCAAACCGAAGAAGGGCTTTAACTGGTTGATGTGCTGCGGGATCACCTGCGGCTGCCTGCTGATCCTGGTCATCATCGGCGGCATCGGCTTTATTATGATGTCGAAGAACTTCGCGGAGTGGGGAGCCGCATTTGAGGCTGCCGCGACGGATGTGAACAATACCGATCCGCAGCAAATCCGCGCCGAAGCCACGATTGTCGACGCCCGGGTGTTGGCGCAGAACCCGGAGCTGTATGCCGACCAATGGGTTGGTGTGGAAGGCATTGTGTCCGGCGATGTGTCCGGTAACGCCAACTTCAACATGGGCCAGTACGGCACGCAGAACACCACATCGTATTACTTGGAAGGGGGCGTGCTGGTGATGGATTTGAGCCAAATGCCCAGGGTTGGCTACAACGGCGACATGATCCGTGCGTATGGCAAGGCCGTGGTTTTCGACATGTCGCAGATGCCGATCTTCGGCAAGTTCATCGAAAAAGCATTGGCAGAAGCCGCCAAGGATGATCCGACGTTACAGGAAATGCCGGTCAAGATGGTCTTTGTCTATACGCGGGATGTCGAACTGGTTGTCACGCCCGAGGAAGGCGGGGACGCCAGTGATGGCGAACCGCCGTCAGAACAAACAATGTGGTAAGAGCGCCGGCCCTCCGGGCTGTTCGAGGCAGAGGCACGCTGCGGCGGCAGGTGCTATAACTCGCGCATGCAAACCTCCCTGCCCATGAAACTCGGCATCATTGGCGCCGGGTGCATCGGACGCCGGAT
>CAYXMN010000275.1:0-2815 GCA_964465955.1 uncultured Planctomycetales bacterium | reverse complement strand
GAACATGATCACCGGCGCGGCGCAGATGGACGGCGCGATCCTCGTGGTCGCCGCCTCCGACGGCGTGATGCCCCAAACCCGCGAGCACGTGCTGCTGGCCCGCCAGGTCGGCGTGCCTTACGTGCTGGTGTTCCTCAACAAGGTTGACTTAGTCGACGACGAAGAGCTTATTGAAATCGTCGAAGAGGAAATCCGGGAGGTTTTAAGCAAAAACGACTTCCCAGGCGATAAGACGCCGATCATCCGCGGCTCCGCATTGAAGGCGCTGGAGTCCGGCGACGCTAACAGCGAAGAATGCAAGTGCATCCATGAGCTCATGAAAGCGCTCGATGATTTTATCCCGCAACCCGAGCGCGACGTTGACAAGCCGTTCCTGATGCCGGTTGAAGACGTCTTCACCATCACCGGCCGCGGCACCGTGGCGACCGGCCGTATCGAACGCGGCAAGGTTAAGGTCGGCGAAGAAGTCGAAATCGTCGGCATTCGCCCGGAGCGCCGCAAGACAGTCGTCACCGGCGTCGAAATGTTCAAAAAGCTGCTCGACGAAGGTATGGCGGGTGATAACGTTGGCCTGTTGCTCCGTGGTGTTGAACGCACCGGCATTGAGCGCGGCCAGGTTATCTGCAAGCCTAACAGCATTCAGCCGCACACCGAGTTCACTGCCCGTGTGTATGTACTGAAGCGCGAGGAAGGCGGCCGCCACAAGCCGTTCTTCAAGGGCTACCGTCCGCAATTCTACATGCGGACAACCGACGTGACCGGCGATGTCACCCTGCCCGAGGGCGTGGAGATGGTCATGCCTGGCGACCAAACGTCGGTCCAAGCCAAGCTCATCACTCCCATCGCCATGGACGAGGGTCTTCGTTTCGCCATCCGTGAGGGTGGCCGCACCGTCGGCTCCGGCGCCGTGACCAAGATCATCAAGTAGTGACAGAAGACCTAGGCGGGGCGAGGCGTTAAACCGCGCCCTGCCCTTTTGTCTTAGTTGATGAAGAGCATGTTAAGCAAAGGTGGCCTGGTATGGCAAAGAAGAAGGGCGACAAGCGGATCAAGGTAATTCTGGAATGCACTGAAAGCGTAGACGGGCGGCGCTCGCGCTATTACACGACGCGTAACCGCATCAACACTCCGCAGAAGCTCGAAATCCGGAAATACTGCAAACTGCTCAAGCGTCACGCAATTTTCAAGGAAATCAAGTAAGCGCGTTCGCGATTGGTTCTAGGCCCATAGTTCAATGGCAGAACACTGGTCTCCAAAACCAGGAATGGGGGTTCGAATCCCTCTGGGCCTGCCAGTGAGCCATAAGCAAGGCAATTGAAATGACTAAGCAGCAGCCAACAACACAACAAAAGCCGAAAACCAAGTCTGGTGAAGACAGCAAGTCTTTCCTGGACCGCGTGAAGGATTACTTCATTTCATTGAAGTATGAATGGATGAAGCTGAGCTTCCCGACGCGGAAAGAGCTGACCCAGTCCACGATCGTGGTATTTCTATTCACGATCCTGCTAATGGTGGTCATTTCACTCTACGACGTACTTGTTTCATTCGTGATGAACAGGTATTTAATTCCGACAAATTAAACCTGCGCTGAGCAGGTTTATTTATTTACAAGGATTTGCGGACATGAGGTGGTACGTACTCCACGCTATGAGTGGCTATGAAGAAAAGGTGGCACAGACGCTGCGCTACTTGAAGTCGCTCGGTAAGCTGGGGGACGAAGTAGCTGAAATCATGGTGCCGTATGAGACTAAGCTGGAAAGCTTTAAAGGCAAGAAGCGCACGGTGCAAAAGAAGATGTACCCCGGTTATGTGCTTGTGAATATGAACCTCACAAACGAAAACCGGCACTCGTTGCGCCAAGTGCAAGGCGTGATTGGTTTCATTGGCAGCCAAGACGCACCGCAACCCCTCACGGAAGAAGAAATCAACTCGATCTTCTCACGCATGGATCAGGAAGAACCGGAGATCGAAACCGCCTACTCCGTTGGCGACACCGTTAAGGTCATCAGCGGACCTTTCACTGAAGCAATCGGCAAGGTTCGTGAAATCGAGGCCGACCGGCGCAAGGTGAAGATCATGGTCTCTGTTTTCGGGCGTGACACGCAAGTTGAGCTTGACTTTGAACAGGTCGAACCATTCGAGCCGGATTCTTCAAGCGAGCAAGTCCTGTAATAGCGCGGGCCGTACGCGTCCGCTGCGATGGGGTATGTCAGATGGCGAAACCAGTAAAAGCAGTTGTTAAGGTACAGGTGACCGGCGCCGCCGCCAAGCCTTCGCCTCCGCTGGGTCCGGCCCTGGGCCAGCATGGCGTAGCAATTATGGATTTCTGCCGGGAGTTCAATGCCCGCACCCAGGAAATGCCAGGCGAGATTCTGCCGACGGTGATCACGATCTTTGAAGATCGCACCTTCGAGTTTGTCGTCAAAAGCCCACCCGCCGCGGTGCTGTTGATGAAGGCCGCCGGCATGGAGCAAGGCAGCAGCATCCCGCAGAAGATTAAGGTGGCCAAGGTCACTTGGGATCAATGCCGTGAGATCGCACAGAAAAAGCTCAAAGACCTCAACACCAACAATGTTGAGGCCGGCGCGCAGATCATCGCCGGAACTGCCCGCAGCATGGGCTACATCGTCGAAGGTCATCCGCAAGACCGCGATGCAGAATTTGTCGTGTGTACTAAGGTTGAATTTGACAAAATGAAGGCCGACCATAAGAAGGTCGCCACGAAGCATTAATCTGCTTCTTCAAGGGAGACGAAATGAAACGTATTCGCAAGTACCTTGAAAAGCGCGAAAAAGTCGGTAAGTCTACCGGCTTG
>CAYXMN010000274.1:0-2849 GCA_964465955.1 uncultured Planctomycetales bacterium | reverse complement strand
GCCGTCGCGCTGCGCACCCTGGTCTTCATGGTCTGTCTGGGGGCGCCGGCGGTGATCATCGGCTGGTTTTTCCCAGGCTTCCGCGGCCCGCATGATTACGCCGCCGGAACGATGGTGATTAATTACGCCGGAGTCAAGCGCGTGGATGCTTACGAGTCGGTACAGATTAAGCTATAATTTCCTTTCATCTGACACGCGGTTAGGGGTTGCATCATGACAGTTGCCCTGGCCCTGCTGCAAGCAGGACAGATCGAAGACAAAACCTTGTTCATCATCCTCGGTGTGGTGACGCTGCTGGTGCTCGTTGCACTCGGGCTCAAGTTCTGGCGCAACATGTTCGAAGTGATCACCGCCCCCACCGCCAGCCTGGGCTATCACGGCCAGAACGACAACATCTTTTTCTCGCTGGTGATTGTGGTGCTGGGCGGGCTCATCGGCACGTTCATTCTGGTGAATGCGCAAGGCGAGATGGTGCAGGGGTTCCATGTGTACTCCTCGACTTACGCCAATGTCGTCGCCGAAGGCGGCGCGTCCTCAACCTATAAGGATGTCGCCGCGACTTGGGGAACGAACAAGCTGGACGCCACCTTCGCCAACTACTTTATCAGCAACCTGCCGCTGTTCCCGGTGCTGCTGGTGCTCAACTGGTTCCTGATCGGCTTCCTGTCATTCCTGGGCGCGAAGATGTTCGGCGGGCAAACGACACTCAGCACCTTGCTAGGCGCGTTCGCCTACCCGTATTTCTTCCTGGCAATCGGGCAGGCGGCCTATCTGGTGGCGGTGATCAGCAGCTTCAAGTCGTTTGCCGACCTGACCCAAGGTTCGATGGGCGACACCAGCGGGATTAACATGATTTGGCTGTCCGTGGGCCTGGTGCTTTCGCTGTATGGCGTTATTCTCTGGTTCATCGCCCTGGCCCAGGGCGGACAGCTCACCGTCGGCGGCATTATCGGCGTGCTTGTGGTGCTGGCGATCGTCAACGGCGGCATCCAAGCGTTGATTACATACCAAGGCGTGAAACCGTGGACGGAAGAACTGGTATCAGATATCCAAGCCATTGATCCATCAAAGCCGAATTTCCAGATGCCTGAGTAACCGGAGGCGGCTGGCGCTACCGGCGAAACAAAACCCGGAACCTGGGCATCTTTAAGAGGAAGGAAGGAGGAAGGCACAGGGTGCGAGGCTCAACACCGGTACGCAGACTGGCGCTTAGCGCGCTGCTGACGCTCGCTTTGCTGGGCGCGGCCCCGGCGGGGGCGGCGGAGGACGCCGGCGAGGCCATTGAGGTGGCATTGCCCGGCGCGGAGCAATCCGCCGGCGCACTGGCGCAGGAGGCATTGGCGGCGGAAACCGGCGGCGGCGCGCTTGATCCCGCCACCGGCGAACACCCGGTCTACCACCTGCGCCCGGAGCCGTTCAGCGATGCCGGCGCCGTCCCCATCACGTTGGAAGAACTGCTTAATCTGGCCGCTGAAAATAACTTCGGCCTCCAGCGCCAGAACCTCAGCATTAGCAAGAGCCACTATTCCGTCAGCCAGACCTACTACGCTTACGACCCGACGCTGTCCGGCAGCGTGAGTTACACGCTGCGCAACTACGGGGCGAGCAGCTCGTCCAGCGCGGCGGGCAGCTCGACTTCGCTCAGCGCGGCAGCCGGCGCGGCGGTGCGCCGCCCGTACGGCGACAGTTTCAACTTCAGTTACGACCTAAGCCATGCCGACTCAACCTACCCCGGCCTGGTGGACGCGGGGGAGGAGAACTACGGCTCCAGCTTTGGCATCAATTACTTGCGCCCGCTGGGCCGCGGCGCCGGGAAGTTCGTCAACCTCATCCCGCGCTATACCGCGAATAACAACTTGGCGCTGGCCTACGACAAGCTTGATGACGACGTGCGCAGTCTGAAGAAAAACGTGCTCGACGCCTACTTTCTCGCCGTCGCGGCGCGCGAGGCCATCGCCGTGCGCGAGGCCAGCCTGGAGCGCAGCCTCAAGCAGCTTGAACGCGCGGTCGAACGGTATAAGGTCGGCTTGGCGATCCAGGCCGAGGTCAACCAGGCGGAGCACAGCGTGCTCAGCCAGCGCACCGAGCTGCTTAACGCGCGCCAGAATTATGCGTCGCTGCTGGATTCGCTGAGCACGCTGGTCGGCCTGCCCCAGGAGTACCAGCTCACCGTGGACGCGGACGGCGCGCTGATCACGCTCGACAGCAACGTGCCCGCGGACCTCTGGTCGCTGGTGGAGACGAACAGCTACACGCTCAAGAGCCTCAACACGCAGTTGATCAACTTGAAGCTGACCCGTGAGCAGCAGCTCAACCAGCTCAAGCCCGACGTGGGGCTGGGGCTGTCCTATTCCCGCAGCGGCTCCGACAACAACCTCGGACGCGCCATCAGCGGGTACGAAAATGAGACGATGGGCGTTACCTTGAACTGGCAGGGCACGCCGGGCGAGCGCAGCCAGAAGGCTGATTTGGCGCAGACCGAGCTGGACCTGGCCAGCACCGAGCTGTCGATCCAGGACGCCGAGCTGCAACTCAAGGCCGGCCTGCGCGAGTTGGAGCGCGACCTCACCACTAAGTACCAGCAGATTGGCCTGGCCGAGAGCAGTCTGAAGGTGGTGCGCGAGACCTACGACATCACCGAGGCGCGCCAGAACGTCGGCCTGGACACGATGCTGGATGTGGTGGAGGCGCAAGAGGACGTGCTGTCCGCCGAACTGGCGCTGCTCAATGCGCGCGTGGCTTACCAGCAGTCCTACCGCGAGCTGTTGCTGATGGCCGGGCTGCTGTAAGGCGCAAGGTAAACTAGAGGAAGTATGGCAGCGTTAATCGAATTCAGCGACATCACCAAG
>CAYXMN010000273.1:0-2851 GCA_964465955.1 uncultured Planctomycetales bacterium | reverse complement strand
CATGTCCGATGTCAGAATCTGGCGCAGATTGCCTTGGCGTAATGGATCGAGCAGGTTATCTTGGAGCACGGCAAGTGAATAGCGAAAGGACTCGCGGCTAAGGTTCAGCAGTAATTGCCCTAGATTCCACTCGCCGCTTTTATCCACCGTAACATGCTCGGTGAGATTCCGGCCGGTCGCGGCATCCTCAACATGAATTTCGTATTTGGAGAAGTCGGCTCTGACACGAACTTGTTTCGGCCAGGTTTTAAGCTCGGGGGCAATGATAATCGTGCCGCCGGGCACCGCGCCTTGCCAGGGCGTCCAGCGTTGGACGACCTCTGGGGCTTTCACGCCCCGTTTCGAGCTTGGGCCGTAGAGCATCCATTCCAGGAATGTCAACAGGGTTGATTTTCCAGCTTGATTCAGAGCCACCCAAACATTCAATCCTTCATCGAACTTGATTGGGCTGCTGATATGGACATTCCCGAAATTCGTCGTCACTATCTCATTTATCTTCATTCCATGATCTCCGCGGGCAAGCTCTGGCCCAGTAATAGCTGCCAGCCGAAACGCCGTACCAGTGCGTAGGTTTCCGGATCGCCGTTGCCCTGCGCCTCTTCAGCGGCGCAGCGCTGCAGGAATTGCGCTAGCAACGATTCCTTGGGCAGCTCCGCCGGTTCGGGTTCATCGGTAAACAAGATACCGCTCAGATCCGGCTCGTCAAAAAAGAACACGTCGTCATGGGCTTTGCTCAAACGCTGCTTCAGTTCGGGTTCGCGCTTGCGTGGCAATGGACCGCGAACCACGGGGCGGTATAGCAAGGAAGTGCTGAGCTCCGCGTTGATCTCGCCGAGGGCTTTATGCAACCGCGTGTCGTATTCAGCGGTGTACAGCGGCGGGAGATTGATAAGACGTTGTTCCCAAAATAGCTTGGCGGTCTGGGTGTAGTTCAAGGTTACGCCGGTGGGTGAGAACTCACCGATCAGGAAACCGCCTGGGCTGCGCCCTTCCCAGTCCACCCGCTGCGGTGGTCCGCTGTATGCGGCAGCTACGCCGCCACGGCCATTTTGAAGCTCGGCTGAAGTGTGCAGGTGTCCTAAGGCGGTGAAGGAGTAGCCGGTGCGCAGAAGCTTATCGGGATCAACCAGCGTCCCCTCGTATGATTGCATGTATTCCAAGTCTACTCCGGCAAGCTTGCCATGGATCATCAAAATGGAATACTCGCTCGCGGCAGCAGACGGCAGGCTCGCCCAATCCATCGGTGGCGTGCCTCCGCCGACGAGATACGCCCGGCCAGTCACCATCACATCTTCAACCTGGATGGCTTGCCAGCCGGGTTCGGTGAAGACGTAGACGTTCTCCGGAGCTGTCAAGTAAGCGTACGGGCAAGTATCGTTATAGGCGTCTTCATTGCCTGGTGCGACGAGGAAGGTCATTTGGGGATACTTGGCGGCCTCATCATAGAAAAACTGCAGGGCTTCTTTAGCGCCGTCTGCTTTCAGTTCGTACAAGTCGCCAGGAATCAACACCACCCGGCAACCCGCTTCACTCGCCAGCCGCAGGCACTCGGTGAACACGTCGTGGATGGTGCGGCGGATCGACCGGGCCAGCTGATAGTTAACCCCTGGCAGACGGGCATTCAAATGTACGTCCGCAATCTGTGCAAAACGCCAAGGCATCGAGCAACCTCCCAACGCAGAACCTACCCATCGTCGGGTCCTTTGCGACCCTGGTTTGCAGGATGGATGGTGAGCAGCCTACCGGAAATTCCGGAAGACATGATAGATTTTACTAGCTAAATCCGCTTTTACCTAGGCTTAAACTTCCTAATTACCAAACTCGCACGCCATTGCCACCCCCGGACGAGAGCGACAGGTATGCGAAATAACAACGTGGCCGCCTCTCGTCCGTTATGCTGGGACGGCTTTGTAACCATACATCAGGATGCCGGCGTCGCCGTCAGCTTGGATCCGGCGGAACTCCAGCCGGATGCGCAGGCCGATTTTTACCTTGGCGACCGGGCAGTCCACCAGCTGGGTTGTCAGCCGCGCACCGTCCTTCATCTGGCATATTGCCAGGATGTAGGGCGTTTCATCCGAGAACTCTGACGGCCCGACATGGATCACGGTGTAAGTCAGCACCTTGCCTGTGGTCTCGATGGTGCAAGGTTCCATCTGGCAGTTGGCCCAAGGATCACAGGTGCGCCGCGGCGGGAAGAAGATGCGCTGTTTGCCCTTGTGAATGCACTTGTTACCTTCATAACGGTATCGCTGGGGAGTTTCGCGATGGTAGCTTGGGACGAACGCCATTACTGCACCTCCAGAATCGAAACGACGGAGCTGCCGCCGCTGCCGCCCATGTTTTGCGCCAGGCCGCGCTTGGCGTTTTTTGATTGCCGTTTGCCCGCAGCGCCGCGCAGCTGGGTGACCAACTCATGTATTTGGCCGATGCCAGTCGCACCCACGGGATGGCCCTTGCTCTTGAGGCCGCCGCTGGTGTTGATCGGCTTCTCACCGGTGAGAGCGGTCTTGCCTGCTTCCGTCGCTTTGCCCGCCGTGCCGCGCGCGAAGAAACCCAACGCCTCGATCACGCACAACTCGGCAATCGTGAAACAGTCATGCACCTCTGCGAAGTCGATCTCCGCGGGCTTGGTCTGCGCCATTGTGTAGGCCTGGTTAGCGGCGACGACCGTGCTCTTGAACTCGCAGAAGTCCTTGCGGTCGTGTAACGCGATGGAGTCTGTTGCCGCGCCGATGCCCGCCACTTTCACCACCGGGTGTTTGCTGAATTTGCGCGCCATCTCAAGCGGACAGAGGATTACCGCCGCTGCCCCGTCGGTAATCGGGCTGCAGTCAAAGAGCGTCAACGG
>CAYXMN010000272.1:0-2854 GCA_964465955.1 uncultured Planctomycetales bacterium | reverse complement strand
TAATACTCGGGAGCTGACTTGAATTCAAGCTCAACCACCGCGCGCCCGTCTTCCGCCGGTTCCCAGGAAATCCGTTTCACTCCGCCGCCGGACACCCGGCGGCTGCCGGCTTCCTCCACCGGAGCTTGCAGGATCAGCCGCGCAGTTGGGCCGTCGACCGAGAGGCTGTCATAGCCGCTCGCGGTAAAGGCGCAGGAATCCATGCCGTCTTGGTTGAGCACCTGCACCAGGGGTGCATCCAGCAACAGCTTGCTTTCAGCCGCGAAGCTGCTACCGGCGATCAACACCGCACCGGCGATACTTGCGAAGAATAACACCCGCTTCAGCATGCTCGACCTCTCAATCCTACCGGGGCCAGCGCCATCAGCGCACCCAGAGTTCTATGCTTTCCAAGTGGAGTATACCGCCGCTGACCGCGTCAAGGCGGACGGCCAGCTGGTTCTCGCCTTGCTGCAAATACTGACCCACTTCAGCCACGTATTGTTGCATGCCATTCACTGTCGCAGCTTCGGCCAGGTTGCTCAACGACCAGCCGTTAACCTCCAGTTCGAGTTCAGGCTGGCTTGCACCGATGAAATCGGCTTTAGGTTTGCCCGTGAGTATTAGCGCGGCGTGATAGATGCTGTCGTAATCGACCCGGCAATACAGGGTGAACTCACTGCTCCAATCCAGCGCCCAGCGCCCGGAGGAGCCGAACTCGTCGATGCTGTAAACAGGGAATGCATCAGTTTCCACCCAGCAGTCTTTGGTCGCCAGTGCCAAATCCGTCTGCAGCCAGGCGCGGTAATCGGGCCAATTCTGGTTCTCAAATCCGGCTGGCGGTTGGCTGAGAGCACGTGAAGCTTGGACCCACGGGAGTTGGGGAAGCTGCTTCCGCCGGCGTCCGAGCCACTGCTCAGCCACCAGGCCGGGCCACTGCGCGTCCTGCTTGGTGGGGCTGACAAGCATCGCTTCCCAATCGGCCTGGAGCAGCCCGGTCGAAAGCAGCATCAAACGCGAAACCCCTTCATCTTGCGCCGGCAGCTGCCAGGTCAAGGTGATGCGTTGGCCGGCAGCCAACGGTAACGGCGGCTGGGTCAGATACACTTGTCCGTCAGGGCTGTAGTAAACGGCGGCGATTAACAGCGGGTCAAAGACCTGGCAGGTGGCCAGGCCATAGCCGGTTCCCAATGAACGCTCCGCCTCGTAATACGATTCGAACTTACAGGAAGCAGGCTGCCAATCCGGATAGACGGTGGCGGGGTCCAGGATATCCAACGACCATTCGCGCGCCGGGAACTCCTCCCAGACCAAGGCGGGGTGCGGCAAAACGCCCGCGTGCGCCGTCCAAGGCAGCGCCCATAACCAGGCGAGCACCAGGGCTACCGTAAGTCTAGTCTTGCTCATTTCCTTTGCCTGTGCGCAGTCCAGCGAAGAATCTGCTCAGCAGCCCCGCGGCCTCCTCCGCCAACACGCCTCCGCATATTGTAAGCCTGCGCAGGGCTGGATGGCTAGCCAGCCCGAAGCGCGAGCAAGCGCCGAATTTCAGCTCCGGCGCGCCATACACTACCCGCGCCGCGCGCGCCTGGTGGATCGCGCCAAGACACATCAGACACGGCTCAACCGTCACATACACCTGCGCATCATCGAGACGGTAGTCACCTAGACGGCGTTCGGCGTCGGCCAGCGCCACCAATTCAGCATGCGCATGGATGATGCAGTCACGGCGCGTGCGGTTCGCGCCCACGCCAACGAGTTCCCCGTTGACCACCACGACCGCCCCAACCGGGACTTCGCCTTCCGCCGCGGCTAGTTCGGCCTGTGCCAGCGCGGCGCGCATCCAGCGTGCGTCGTCTGCCGGCAGGGGCGGCTGGTTAAACATTGTTTGATTATATGGTTTGCCGCCGTGCGAAACCGGGGCGATGGGTTACAATGAAGTTGAGGAAGGAATCTACGGGAAGGCTAAGGCAAATGTCACCCACATTCGCTAAATGTGAGAAGTGCAACAAGATCTTCGCCAAGGAAGACGCGGGGCCTGATATCTGTCCGAGATGCAGCGATACAGGGCAGGAGGTTGTGGATGACAAGATATCACAGCTCAGATTACTGAAAAACACCATACGCGACGTCCAAGCCCGAGGAGAATTAATCACAATCCCGCAATTGGTAGAATCAACAGGGATCGATGAAGATGTTGTGTGGAAATTCATTTCTGAAGGCGAGATCGATACCGCAAGATTTGATGATCCTGAGGTCCGTGAATACATGCAACGTAAGCGGCTGGAACGTGAACAAGAATTGCGCCGCAAGGGTCTACGTGGAGATACAGACAGCGGAGCCTCAGAGTCTAAACCGCACCGAGGATTCCATATCCGGCGAGATTAATGATACAGCGTCGCAAGTCGCGATGGTTCAAACCTGATTTCTGCTTCAACCAACCCGAGCAGATTACCCCTGCTTGGCTGGCTGAGCTGGGAATTCGCGGGCTGCTGATTGACATCGACAACACGATCACACGCTGGGAACTGCTGTACGTCCCGCCCGCGGACCTGGAATGGCTAGCCTCGCTGCACGCCGCCGGGCTCAGCGTCCGCCTGCTCAGCAACGGCTTGCCGCGCAAGGTGGCCAGCGTCGTCGCGCAGACCGGCATCCGGCATGTGAGCGGTCGACCGCTAAAACCCCTGCCCTTCACGTTCAAGCGCGGTTTGCGGGAGCTGAACTTGCCCCCGCAGCAGGTCGCGATCATCGGCGACAGCATTTTCACCGACATTATCATGCCTAACCGGCTTGGAATCTGGACTTGCCTCGTCGAACCGCGCAGCGATATTGATTTCCTCGGCAGCAAGCTGTATCGCATGGGCGAACGGCTGCTGAA
>CAYXMN010000271.1:0-2901 GCA_964465955.1 uncultured Planctomycetales bacterium | reverse complement strand
TGGCGGGAGGCATGCTGCACGGCCAAGGCGACGCGCTGTCGTGGGTGTTGCGCGCGGTGGCCCTGCTCGCCACCTTGGGCGTTTTGGCGCTGGCCTGGCTGCGGGTCCGCCGCTTTGAGCGCGCCAGCCGGGCCGGGGCGGAAGCGAAAGCTTGATTTCGTAGGGATTGCGCTGAAACCACGCGTTCAATGTGGATGCGGTCTGATCCGATGGGAGACCGGATTTGGATTGTGAAAAACTTCCGTGAACCTAGTGACGAATCCGCGGCAAGCTGTTATATTTTGACAGGCAAGCAGATTAATACCGCCTGCTCCCGGCGGTGCGAGGTAGTTGATGGATCGAGTTGGGCTGTCCGCATTGGAATTGACGGATGAAATGCGCCTTGAGTTGCTGCGCCGCGCCGTGTCGCTGCTGACCGAATGCCGCGCGTGCGAGCCCGCAATGGCGTATCTGCAGGATGTGGAGCAGCGCTTGGCCGAAGCCCCGGCCACCGGCATCGACAGCTTGCCCGACCACAACAGATTCATGCCGCAGAGCTAGCCGGGCCGGAAGCGCCGCGCGCCGCGCGGCCTGGCCACCCCACCCCCAAACCATCCTAGCCGGCGGTCCCGGCGAGCGCTGGCGCGCGCCTGTAATCGCGCGATCCTCTTTCTTCACCTGCAAGTTGTCCGCGGATGCCACCTTTCACAGCGTTTGCCGTCGGGTCGTTGTCACCAATGAAATGCATCGGATTTACCTGGTCTATATCTATATATTAATCGGAATCTCCTTGACAATACCCCAGCCGGTATGGAGAATATTATTTGGTCTTTCGGAGGTAACGTATGAAGGCGCTTTATCTTCTGCTGGCACTGCTCCTAGTCGCCGGCTTATGTCTTCCCAGTTGCAACGACAGCGCGCCGGCGGCCAGCAACGCCGCGGTCGCTGGCGTGCCGCCGGCCACGGCGCAGGATGCTGCCGCCGACACGGTGTTCACCTTGCCTCCGGATAAACCGGTGGACGTCAAGCTGGAGTTCGCCAGCGCCAGCCATCCCGGCGCGCCGGGCAAGCTGTCCGACCTCGAGTTCACCGTCTCCGCCGCCTGCGAAGACAAGCCGCTCAAGAGCGAGTCGTTCACGGTGAGCGCGGCCAACCCGCAGGAGATGTCGCGGCTCGACCTGGAGCAGTACAAGGTTGAGGTGCGTCCGCTGATCGACGACCTTGTCAACCTGGACCAGGGCAGCTACGGCGCGTACGGCGGCTACCGCATCTCGGTGCGCAACAACGCCGGCGAGTCGATGTGCTGCATGGAAGTGGACAAGACCGGCAAGCTCAGCCTGCTCGGCACGGATTGCAGCAGCAAGTATTACCCCTATCAGTCGCTGGCGGTGCCCAAGGAGAGCAAGTGGCGCTACACCGTCTATCCCAAGGGCGAAGGCGCCAAGCGCGAGCCGCTGCTGGCCGTGGAGTACACCGGCGCCGACTTCGGCAAGCAGGACATCAGCGATAAGGCGGGCAACCACTACGCCTACCGCTTCCCGAACGCGACGCTAAAGATCTACAACGCCCAGCTGGCGGCGGCCCTGAAGGATCAGGTGGCTTCCGAGCAGTCCGCCTATATGGGCAGCGGCGGCGCCGCGGCGTGCGGCAGCAGCGGCTGAGGCTAAACCTAAGTCCCGGTCCGGGACAAACGCAGAAATCAACACCCCCGGCTTCAAGCTGGGGGTTTTCCTTTTAATCCGGCGTTTATCAAGTGCTGGCAGCAATAAGTCACAGCAGACAGCTGCATGGAGTGCGGGAGCCGGCGAGGTTACAATTCGATTAACCTGTGCTATAATCTCCCGTTATCTCCGTTTACGAAGCATTGGCGAGGAGGAATCTGTATGCGTTATTTGTGGATTGTAATGTTGATGGCGGTGTTGGCGTTGGCGGTCACGAGCTGCCCGAAGGACACTCCAATTGCGGACGAGAATACCCCGATGGGCACGATTGATAACACGTCCGGCCAGGCCAATGAGCCTGTGACCGAACCGCCGGCCACCAACGATGCCGGCCTGACCGATCCGGGCGCCCCGGCCCCCGGCGAAGAAGGCATGGAGCCCGGCGCTGAAGGCGGCGCGGAAGGCGGCGAAGGCACCGAGCCCGCTCCGGCCCCCGGCGAGGGTGGCGAAGGCGCTGAGCCTGCTCCTGGCGAGGGTGGCGAAGGCGGCGAGCCCGCTCCGGCCCCCGGCGGCGAGGGTGGCGATCCTGCCCCGGCCCCCGGTGAAGGTGGCGAGTAGTCTTACTCACCGACAATGAACCGACAACCCGCGCCGAGTCCGGCGCGGGTTTTTTTTCGCGCCTAAGCCGGGGGGCGGATGCGCCACGCCGCGCGAACAGCAGGCGCAGGCGTAGGCGGACTGGTAAACGCGTGCGCGGGAGCTGAGCGAACCGGCTTAAGCGCTGACCGGCTCGGCGTCGGCCGCTTTCGGTTCGGCCTGGCGCGGGCTCGCCACAATATCATCAGAGGTGAGCTTGCCGTCGCGGAAGCGCAGGATGCGCTTGCAGCAGGCGGCGATGTCTTCCTCGTGGGTGACGATCACCAGCGTGATGCCTTCGCGGTTGAGACCCTGGAACAGCTTCATCACTTCCTCGCCGGAGCGCGAATCGAGGTTGCCCGTCGGTTCGTCGGCGAGGATGATTTGCGGGTCGTTGACCAGCGCGCGCGCCAGGGCCACGCGCTGCTGCTGGCCGCCGGACAGCTCGTTGGGCTTGTGCAGGATGCGCTCGCCCAGGCCCACCTTCTCCAGCGCCTCGATGGCGCGCTGGCGGCGGCGCGGCACGAAGCCGGAGTAAACCATCGGCAGCTCGACGTTTTCGACAGCCGAGGTGCGCGGCAGCAGGTTGAAGTTCTGGAACACGAATCCGATCTTCCGGGCGCGG
>CAYXMN010000270.1:406-2935 GCA_964465955.1 uncultured Planctomycetales bacterium | reverse complement strand
AAGCGTTAAAGCTGATGGAAAACCACCACCCCCGTCCGATTTTTCTGTTACCGGTGGTAAACCATGAGCATCAGCCTGTCGGGATGCTTCACCTGCACGCATTGGTCCAGGCAGGGTTTAAAGCGGAGCACGCGCGCGACGAGCTCGCCTAGCCGCTGACTGGCATCTCACGGATACGTTTCCACACCGTAAGCCTACCCACGCCGTAGGCTAGCCGCCTATGGCATTCAGGCGGCTTTTTGCAGCAATTCAACCGCGCTCGCACCTAGATCCACGATGCGGATGACGTCCTCAATTTGCAGCCGCGTTTGATGCTGAATGATCGCACCGATAATCACGCTCAGCAGGTAGGATGCAATATGCTGCGGATCGAGTTGGCCCGCTAGTCGCCCTTGCGCCCGCAACTTGCGCATTTCAGCGGCCAACACTTCCGCCAGTTCACTGAAGATCACCCGAGCCTCAGCGCGGAACTCGTCGTCCACGTCGCACAACTCTAACAGGAGCTTCAGCGCGGGATGGCCGTCGGGTTGCCGGATTGCGGCTGATTGAGCCAGCCGCTGGCCAAGCAGCTTCAAATTCTCCTCCGGATCAGCGCTTGGTTGAATGAGCGAAGCCATCCACTCCACGATCAACGGCTTGGCGCGCTCGCGCAACACCGTCAACGCCAGATCATCCTTGCTCTTGAAATAGTAGTAGAAGTTCCCCTTTTGGACACTGGCGGCGGTCAACACGTCGTCTAGGCGTGAACGGTTAGCCCCTTTGGCAAACATGATCTCCGCGGCGCAATCAAGTATGCGCTTACGAGTGGCGATTGCCTTCTTTGTATATTTCATATACCGCTCCAGGGAGCATTTACCTAAATGATATACCCTCTCATAAAGGACATTACTCTAAATAGGCTAATTTCCTGGCACTGGTTAAAATCTTGCCATGCAAGCTCATTACCCGATCGCGCTGACGATTGCCGGCAGCGACAGCGGAGCCGGTGCAGGCATCCAAGCTGATCTGAAGTCATTCGCCGCCTTGGGCGTGTATGGCGCGAGCGTCATCACTCTGGTGACCGCCCAAAACACGCAAGCTGTCAGCGCCGTGGAAGCGCTGTCGCCAGCACTCATCGAGTTACAACTGGATGCCGTGTTCGCCGATTTCTCTGTTGGGGCAATCAAGACTGGCGCACTCGGCACCGCAGCCATCATTGAAACCGTCGCGCGCAAACTGGCTCGCAACACAGCACCGCTCGTCGTGGATCCGGTCATGATTAGCAAACACGGAAGCCCGCTGCTTGCCGCGGAATCCGTCTCAGCGCTCAAATCCGCCCTACTCCCATTGGCCACTATCGTCACACCCAACCTGCACGAAGCCGCGGCGTTGACTGGCTGCGCGCCGATCACCTCGCGCGAAGCGATGGTGATCGCCGCACAGCGACTCGCTGAAACCGGGGTGCAAACGGTGATTATCAAGGGCGGCCATAGCGCAGGCACACCGGCGGACTTGTTGTGGCACGATGATGCGCCGGTTTGGATCGAAGGCGAACGCGTGGAGACAGAGCATACCCATGGCACGGGCTGCACCTTTAGCGCCGCACTGGCAGCCTACCTGCTGCGCGGCTTCAGCATGCTGGAAGCAGCTCAACTGGCCAAGCGCTACATCACTGGTGCGCTGCGACACGGCCAGCGTTTCGGGCAAGGCATCAATCCCGTGAACCATTTCTGGCGCCATGAGCCTGAGTTTGGCCGGATTTATCCTGCTACGGCGGAGTAGCCGCGAGCCGCGCGTCCAGGCGGAGCGCCGGGTATAATCGCCGCGTGGAGATTCACCCCGCGATCTATACGGCGATCTTCCTGCTGGGGCTGGTGTTTGGCAGCTTCTTCAATGTGGCCATCTACCGCTGGCCGCAGGAGGATCCGAAAGAACACGAGTGGGTCGCCACCCCGAGCCACTGCCCGAAGTGCGGCAAGCGCATCCGTTGGTTCGACAACATCCCGCTCTTCTCTTATTTCATCCTGTTGCGCGGCAAGTGCCGCGATTGCAAAACCTCTATTTCAGCACGTTATCCGTTGATCGAGCTGGGCACCGCCCTGCTGTGGGTTGGCACAACCTGGCTGGTCGCCAACCATGGATTGGCACTGGCCGAACCTGCCCCGGCGAACTACCTGCACATCGCCTTTGCTATCGCCTTCGCCAGCTTATACCTGCTTACGTTCATCATTGACTACGAAACTCGCTTGATTCCCTTTGAAATCACTGTCTCCCATTTCATCCTGGCATGGGTGTTCGTGATTTACAGCATGGCCACCCACACTCCAATGATTTCATCAGGTTGGATCTCCAGCATCATTGGCATGTTGGGGCTCGCGCTGTTTTTCCTGGTGTTATGGCGTTTTGGCGCGATGGGACTGGGCGATGTGTTTCTGGCCTTGGGCCTGGGCACGCTGCTGGGCTGGAAGGTCACTGTGGCAATGTGTCTCATTGCGGTGTTTGTGGGCGGTGTGATTGGCGCGTTCGTAATCGCCTCATTGGTAATCAAAC
>CAYXMN010000270.1:0-396 GCA_964465955.1 uncultured Planctomycetales bacterium | reverse complement strand
ATATAAATGGGGGACGGAGATTTATTTCGGCCCCTTCCTCGCCCTAGCCGCCTACATCTGTATGTTCTATGGCTATGACCTGATCAACTGGTATTTAGCGCTGTTCGGCTTTGGCGCGCCCACCGGCGCTGTCGCGGTTCCCGCCGGCTAAAGATCCTCGATGAGGATTTCCTCCTCCTTAGCGGCAACAATCTCCTGCTTCTCTTTGCCATCCCCGTCGGCGAGAAAGTCCAGCACGCAGATCGTCACATCATCAGCGAATACAGGCACTGTGCCAAAGTCGCGGGCGGATTTCAGCAGCTCTGCGAGCAGCTCGGGCTGGCCCAGCGCCGCTTGCTGCCGCAAGACCTTTGCCACTCCGCCGACGTCGAACAACTCATTCACCTTATTCGGATG
>CAYXMN010000269.1:0-2960 GCA_964465955.1 uncultured Planctomycetales bacterium | reverse complement strand
TCGGCGCGTTGGAAGGGGCTAAGGAAGGGGGCGCGGCGGGGCTGGGCAGCTCGGCCAATCCGGCCGCGTTGCCCGCCGCCCCCGCGAAATTGCGGGAATTCTTGTCGCTACTATTGGGTGTTCGCCGACGGCCTGCGAATCCATGTTGAACCGAAGCGCAAGGAGGAGAGAACTACAGAAAACACCATAGGCATTATGACCCGCAATGGTGTCAGGGGATTCCTCGCACAGAACAATGAATGCCGCCACCCACCGGTTTACAGGTCTTCCCTGGAAAAGCCCGCCAGGGGTGGTTCGTTCCTGAGCTGCTTAATCAGCTTAAGCGTTAGTGCCGGAAAGCGTGCCGCTAGAGCTAGGTCATAGAACTCGATAAACTTACGGAACGCGGCGAGTTGATCCGGCTGGACGGCGGGTTCAGCCTCAGCCTGCAACTCCGCGACGCGGTCCGCAGTCAGTTGGCGCAGCAGGTTGGTGCTGGCGTAGGTGCCGTCGGGATTGAGCCGCGGGCGAATGTCGAGGTGCGGCACACAGTTCACGTCCCAGCGATCTTGCGGCCGCCCCAACACGCTGTCCCACTCCTCGTGCCCCAGCACACGCGATGGCAGCACCGGAATGGAGTAGTACGCGCAAAGCTGCGCAGCGACTTCCACCATCCCGGCAGCCTGCTCCTTAGTAATCGGGTACGAACCATAGCGCCCCTGGCGCGCTTCCGACTCCCGCGCTCCAGCCATCGCAGCCGCGCAGATGCCGATATTATTGCTATTGGCCGACTTCACGTGCGCGGCGTAACCGCTGGGCATGGCACTGTCAGGCTTGCGCAGGTTGCGCGCAATAGGCACCCCAGCGTGCACCTGGCCGTCCTTGTCGAGCACGAAGTGGTAATGGCTCAGCAGCCCCTCGGCGACGGTGTAGCTGGAGGCGGCCCAGTGCCACGTGATGCACAGCCGCCCCGCAGATTCATCTGTCAGCACCGGCACGCGAATCCGTCCCGCGGCAGTGGTTAACTCGTGGTACTCCATGACAGCCCCCATACGAATGCTAATGGTGAAACTGTAACCTGGAGTCACCGGCCTTGCTGCTAACAGGCGGTTAATCACGGTACCGCGGAGGACACCAATACTGAGGTACTTGGCCTGAACCTTATGCTACTAGACCTTTAATTAGCATCGCTGGGTAGTTATTTTATGAACAACCATCGGTGGGTCAGCATGTCTGTAATCGTAGTTACGGTCTTTCTCTGTGCGGGCTTAGGCATCGCTGCTTTTTTGCCCCACACTCAGGCTGCAGACCACGACCTCAAGGGATCGACCGCCAGCCACGCCATCCAAGCCGGGCAAGCAGAGCCCAAGGAGGAGCCAATGTCGGAGGATTACGCCGCGAAGCTGACTCAGGAGCAGTACAACATCTGCTTCCTCAAGGGCACTGAGCCGCCGGGTAGTGGCAAGTACTACCAA
Organism: uncultured Planctomycetales bacterium; assembly: GCA_964465955.1. Classification (GTDB taxonomy): domain Bacteria; phylum 4484-113; class 4484-113; order 4484-113; family JAFGCY01; genus CAYXMN01. Next base: position 1,506 of record CAYXMN010000269.1, on the reverse strand, counting down.
TTCCACGAAGCTGGCGAGTACCATTGCGTGGCTTGCGGGCATTTGCTGTTTAAAAGCGGCGCAAAGTATGACAGCGGTAGCGGGTGGCCCGCGTTCTGGGAAACCGCCGACCCTAGCGCGGTGACGCTGCTGGAAGACCGTAGCATGGGGATGCTGCGTACCGAGGTGGAATGTGCACATTGCGGCGCACACCTGGGCCACGTGTTTGACGACGGCCCGCCACCCACTGGCCAGCGCTATTGCATCAACTCGCTGGCGCTGGAGTTTAAAGCAGACGAGCCCTCCTCCGCAGATGTGGATTCAAGCACGGAGTAAACAAACAACCTTGCACTGATAGAATCGGGCAGACTGGCCGGAGCCAGCCTGCCCTCGCGGTGCTGGGATGGGAAGATCTGCCTTGAATCCTACCCAGGCTCAATAGTATTGGCGTACCAATACCATACATAGCGTACCTGCTAAATGTCACCGTTGCAATACTTCTCACAGAGCTTTACGGCGATTTGATGTAGCTAACGCCAATCCAGATCTGCTGTCAGCCGATTCACCGGCAAGCCCTGGCAGAGTTTCGCGAGAATGTATCCATATATCCGCATTAACGGATTTATGTGATATACTTTTGAGTGGACCCTGCTAGGGTTAGGAGTGCAACATGTTGCGTTTGGCCAAGCGCCTGCAAAATCTGCCGCCGTACTTGTTCGCCCGTATCGACGCCGCGCGCGCGCAAGCGCAGGCTAAAGGATTAGATACTGTCTCGATGGGCATTGGCGATCCCGATATTGATCCGCCGCAATGGATTCGCGAACATCTCGCCAACGAGGTCATGAAAAGCGGCAACCACCGCTACCCCAGTTATAAAGGCCATCCGGTGTTGCACGACGCATTGATTCGTTACATGGAACGCCGGTTTAAAGTTAAAGGTCTTGAGCGCAAGCACATTTGCACAACGATTGGCAGCAAGGAAGGTTTAGCTAACCTCGTGACGGCTATCGTCGATCCCAACGAGCACATCATCATGCCCGACCCGACCTACCCGGTCTTCGGCACGATGGCGCGCCTGACCGGCGCGGAGACCTACGCACTGCCCGTGCATCCCACAACACAATTCATGCCGCGCGTGCAGGACCACTTAAACGAGCACCAAATCAACAACTCACGCATCATGTACGTGAATTACCCGCACAATCCAACCGGCCAGATCGCATCACGCGAGTACCTGCAGGAGATGGTAACTTTCGCCAGGGATCACAACATGATCCTTATCAGCGACATGGCGTACGCGGAAGTATATTACGGCGAAAAGAACCGGCCGCCCAGCCTGCTGGAAATGGATGGCGCGATGGACTGCGTGATCGAATTCCACAGCTTCTCCAAGAGCTTCCTGATGACCGGCTGGCGGCTGGGCTGGCTGGTGATGCCGGCTGCGATGACGCCCCAGATCGGCAAGCTGATCGAGTTCAATACCTCCTGCGCACCGGTGTTCGTGCAACGCGCCGCCCTGACGGCGCT
>CAYXMN010000268.1:0-2986 GCA_964465955.1 uncultured Planctomycetales bacterium | reverse complement strand
TCAACCCGATGAGCTGGTGGAGTTTGAACGGAAGTTCAAGCGCTTAATAGGTTTCGTGGAACAAGTGCAAAACTACACACCGGTTAGCTCAGGCCCGCCGCTGACCCTGGCTGAACGGCTGGAACCGCGCAAGGATGCCCCGCGCGACTTCCCATGGCCCGCCGGCCGCCAGCACGAATACCGCGTGCCAACGGTGATTGATTTTGAGGGGGACGGCTAATGCGTGAGCTACTCACCAAACCAGGGCATGAATTGCTGGATCTGATAGAAAGCGGCGAGATCGATCACAGCGAGTTGCAAGAGGCGCAATTCCGTTTCGCTCAGCAAGTGGACAGCGAGGTTAACTCATTTATTTGCTGGGATGAGGAAGTTGAGGCGCAGGATTGGGAGCTGGCGATTCCTGGCCATGGGCCGCGCTTGTTCAACCGCTTGCCTTACGCGGCCAAGGACATTTTCACAACCCGCGGCTTGGCGACCACGGCCGGTAGCCGGATTCTTGCCGGCTACGAACCGGACTACGACGCGACCTGCGTACGCTTCCTGCGCCAGCAGAAGAACCATCTGCTTGGTAAAACCGCGATGGATGAGTTCGCGATGGGTAGCTCCGGCGAAACCTGCGCCTATCGCCAAACAAAGAATCCGTGGCACACGGACTATGTCCCCGGCGGCAGCAGCAGCGGCAGTGCAACCGCAGTGGCGGCATGCCAGGCCGTGATGGCGCTCGGCACCGATACCGGCGGCAGCGTGCGCCAGCCCGCGAGCTTCTGCGGCGTCGTGGGCTACCGCCCCACCTACGGCCTGATCAGCCGTAGCGGGCTCATCGCATACTCAAGTTCCTGCGATCAAGCCGGCGTGTTCACGCGCACCGCGCTGGATGCCGCGCTGGCGATGAATACGATGTCTAAACCTGATCCGCTGGATAGCACCTGCCAAGCGCACGGTGATCAAGACTTCTATACTGAAGCCCTGCGCGAGGTGAACTGGAAGGGACTGCGCGTCGGCGTGCTCAAGGAATTCACGGCACAGAGCGCTATTGAGGATTCCGTGCTCTCAAACTTTAGAACTAGCCTTGAAGCATTAACGAATGCCGGGGCGCAGCTTGCCGATTTAAGTTTCCCGCTGGCGGATTATTGCCTGCCGGCGTATTACATCATCACGGCTGCAGAATGTTCGAGCAACCTGGCGCGCTACGACGGCGTCCGCTTCGGCATGTCCGCCGAGGAAGGCGGGCTGCGCGAGCGCTACGTCCAGGTGCGCAGTGCAGGGTTTGGCGCGGAGGTTAAGCGCCGCATTTTACTTGGTACATATGTGCTGAGCGCAGGTTATTCCGATGCTTACTATAACCGCGCGCGGCAGCTGCGCAGCGATATCCGCAACCAACTGGATGAGCTGTTCAAGCAGGTCGATGTAATTGTCACGCCGACTTCGCCGACGCTTCCGTTCAAATTCGGCGAGCGCTTGGCTGATCCGGTGCAGATGTACATGTCTGACATCTGCACGGCGTTCGTCAACCTGGCGGGCACAGCGGGGATCAACATTCCCAACGGCTTTGGTACGAGCGCCGCGGGCGACAGCTTGCCGACGGGGATCCAGTTTGTCTGCGCTCCATTCCGCGACAGCCTGCTGCTGCGCATCGCGTACCAGTTTGAGCAGCTCACCAACTGGCGCTATGAACCGCCGGCCTGGGTCAAACGGGCATTGGCCGGATAGCATGGCAGCAGGCGGACAACCGGCAGGTGAGGCGCCTCCATGCGTTCCAGCAACCTGCTGCGCGATCATCCCCGCGTATTGCGAAGCGGGCCGGATCGGCAGTGTAGTTGGGATCGCCGTTGCCTCGGGCTTGTTCGCCAAGGTGTTAGTAGTGGATGACGGTAGCACCGACGGCACCGCTCAGGAAGCCCGCGCCGCGGGAGCAGAGACGCTCCGCCATGAAGCGAACCGGGGCAAACCCGCCGCGATGCGGACAGGGATCACCGCAACTGACGAGCCGTGCATTTGCTTCCTGGATGCAGATTTGGTCGGCATTACGGCGGAGCATCTGGCTGAGCTGGTGCAACCGGTAGTGCGCGGCGAGCTTCCGGCCACGCTCGGAGTGTTTCGCGGCGGACGGTTGGCAACGACACTCGCCCAGCGCATCTCACCGATGATTAGCGGCCAGCGCTGCCTACGCCGGGACTTGCTCGCCGGGTTTGAAGACTGGGGCAGCGGTTACGGCATTGAGACGGCCATTAACGCTCATCTGCGGGAACAAGGAGTGAGGCAGCGCATCGTCGAATGGCGCGGCGCCGGGCAAGTGATGAAGGAGGAGAAGTGGGGGCTAAGGCGCGGATTTACCTGGCGCGTCAAAATGTACTGGCAAATCCTGCAGGCGTGGTTGAGGTCGCGGGCTAAAAAGCATTAGTTCAGCTTGATACGTTGCGGCGGTTCGTCGGTCAGATCAGCCTCAAACTTGTGCCGTCTTGTGATCAGCCTAAGCGCGATCATCACGGAAAACGCCACCACAGCGGCGATCATGAACATTACTACAATCTGATAGCGCACGGCAACCAGCGGATCGGCGCCGGCGAGGATCTGCCCGGTCATCATCCCCGGCAGTGCGACAAGGCCCACGGTCATCATCGCGCTGATCGACGGCAGCATCGCCGCGTAAGCCGCCGCCCGCACCTCGTCCGACACAGCTTGCGGCCATTTGGCAGCCAAGGCCAAACGCACCATGATCAGCTCGCGGTTGTTGCGCACTTCGCCCCGGTAGCGGTTAAGCGCCAGCGCCGTCGCGGTCAGTGTGTTGCCGAGCAGCATGCCGCCGAGTGGCAGGACAACGCGCGGCTCCCACCATGGCTGGGGCTGGATGACGAGCGCGATCAGAATGAACTGGACGAGCAGGTAGGAAGGCAGCAAGGACCACAGCGTGATTGCGCGCGTGCTAGGAAGGGGTCGCTCCTGCAACCCCGCCGCAGACCACACCGCAAAGCCGAGTTGGAAGGTC
>CAYXMN010000267.1:0-2997 GCA_964465955.1 uncultured Planctomycetales bacterium | reverse complement strand
AGCTTGCAGCGCTTACATGCTCAAACCGCTAATGAAACTTCACAACGCGACTACTTGCCACCCAGCCATCGGGGGATGTTCCGCGACTACCTCGGCAGCCGGTTCAACCTGGGACGCTATCTTGTCGCCGCTGGTAAACATGACGCGGCCCTGGAACAGGTCGAGCCGGTGATTGCGCTCAACCCGCTGACAACGGAGGAAGAGCAAACCTTGGCGCCGTTTTACCTTGTCGCAGGTGACGCGCTGCGCGAAAAGGGCAATGCTAAAGCAGCCTATCGCTATTACCTCGGCGCCTTGGTAGTCGGCGACAGCCGCAACAGGTATGCGCTGCAGGCTAAGCAACACCTGCCCGAACTGGCGGAAAAGCTCACTGCAGAAGACATTCTGAGCCTGCGCGCATCCTTCGTCCCCGCAACGCTGGCCGGCGTTACGCTGCCTCAGTTCACCGACGTGACGATGGCGGCCGGCCTCAGCGGTGTAACCGCCCGGCGGCTGGCATGGGGCGATATCGACAGTGACGGCGATCCTGACCTGCTCGCCGACGGCAAGACGCTGCTGCGCAACGACGGACGCGATGGTTTCACCGATGCAACTGCGCTGTGGGGGCTGGGCTCCGGATTACGCGGCGCGACTGGCAGCGTTTTCGCGGACTATGACAACGACGGCGACCTTGATTTCTACGCCACGGGCGCCGGCGCGCGCGGCGACCGGCTCTGGCGCAATGACGGCGCAAGCTTTGTAAATGTTACGCCGGTCGCCGGAGATCCGACGGATGATTGGCCCAGTGAAGCTGCGGCCTGGCTCGATTACGACGCCGATGGCCTGCTGGATCTGTACGTCGCGAATTATGAAGCCAGCGCTTCAGGCGGCGGCAGCCCCGATCGGCTCTACCATGGTGAAGGATACGGCCGGTTCGCGCTGGTGGATAACTCCGCGGCCGGGTTGCTGCCGATTTTCGGCGGCAGTTGCGCCGCACGTGGGGTTTCCGTAGCGGACTACGACAGCGATGGCCTGCCTGATATTTTCGTCGGCAATTACCTGCTGCAAGAAAACCTGCTGTGGCGCAACCTGGGTTCCGGGGCGTTCGCGGGCAGCGCACGCGCGGCGGGTCTAGCCGGCTGGGAGGTCGAAGGCTTGTTCGGCAACACCCTAGGCAGCGCTTGGGGCGATGTGGATAACGACGGGGATGTTGACCTCTTTACTGCTAACCTAGCCCACCCGCGTTATGAGTTTTTCTCCGACAAGTCGCAGCTGCTCATCAACGAACCAGGCCCAGACGGCCCGCACTTTACAGACCAGCGAGCCCAATGGGGCATCAAATATGCTGAGTCGCATTGCGATCCGTTGTTCTTGGATTGCAACAACGACGGCTGGCTGGATCTGTACATCACCTGTATCTATGACAACTGCCGCAGTTACCTTTACTTGAACGACGGCCAGGGCGGCTTTCAAGACGTAACATTCCTGGCAGACGCCGGCATCCTGGATGCTTGGAGCGTTGCCTGCGCCGACTTTGATGGGGACGGCGACCTCGATTTAGCCTGCGGCGGAAGCGGTGGCGTGGCGCTGCTGCGAAACGAAACCCCAATTTCGAACAACTGGCTGCGGATCAGCTGCACCGGCGCTAAAGCGGACGCCTCGCAACGGGGAAACCAGGTGCAAGCGAACCGCTGCGGCATCGGTGCCCGCGTGACAGTCACTACGGTAGAGCAGACATATCTTCGCGAGATTTATAGCGGACGCGGCGTGGGATCCGGCGATGAATTGGTCGCGCATTTCGGCCTCGGCAGCTATTCCGGCGCAGTGCAGGTGGCGGTGCGCTTCTCCAGCGGCGCCGTGGCGCAATTTGGGCTCGACCGGTTGAACCAGCAGATAGTTGTGAGCGAACTTGATGCGGCACAGCAAAGTTCGGAATCCGCAAGCGGCGCAGACGCCACTGCCGGAAGCACCGAGGACGATCCTGGCTTCCTGCGTTCCCGCAACAGCCGTGGTTAATCCGGCGCAAAACTGCCGCCAAGCCGCAGGTGCATCGCTAGCCCTGCCTGCGCCAGTTGGGTAATAAGGAAGGATAGATCTGCGTGGCCGCAGGGAAATTCAGGGTCGGTCCGCAACATCGTCACGCGCCGCACTCTCGCGGAAGTGTTAAACAGCGTGTGGGACCTGCCCCACTACCTCAGCGCCTAGGCATAGTATAAACCTGTTCTGCGTGATTACCAGGCTCTCGCACTAAATGGCTAGCCCGAGATGCCGTAGTGAGCAGCAGGTTATTTGCAGATGGCAACCAGCGCACTAAATGCTTGCGGGTCGCGGACGGCCATTTCAGCCAGCATCTTGCGGTTGATTTCCACAGCGGCCTTGCGCAATCCGGACATCAGCGCGCTATAGCGCATACCGTTGCTGCGGCTCGCAGCATTGATGCGGGCAATCCACAATGCGCGGAATTCGCGTTTGCGGGTGCGGCGGTGCATATAGGCATACTGGCGGGCATGGGCGACGGCATCCTTGGCGGCGCGCCATAAGCGGCGGCGCGTGCCGCGGTAACCCTGAGCCAATTTGAGGATGCGGCGATGCTTGCGGTGGCGGGCTACCGCCTCACGAACGCGGGTCATAGCTCACCTCCGGGGCCAATCAACTTGGCATAGCGCGAACGGTCCACGCTGGCCACCACTTTCATAATCTGCTGCAGGCGCTTGCGCTTACTGCTCTTCTTAGACAGCAGGTGCGCTGCACCAGCGCGGCGGCGCATGATCTTGCCCCCGCCAGTCACTTTTAGGCGCTTCGCCGTCGCTTTATGCGTCTTCATCTTCGGCATGTCGTTCCTCAAGCCTTCCTCAAGGCTAGCTCGTTGGCGGGGGCGTGGCCACAACCGAACCGGCTTGCGCCGGCTTCTTGATGACCGGCGACAGGATCACATACATCCGGTTGCCGACCATCTGGTCGCTCATCTGCTCGACGATGGCAACATCCGCCATCAGTTCCGCGAGCCGCTGCAACTGC
>CAYXMN010000266.1:0-3017 GCA_964465955.1 uncultured Planctomycetales bacterium | reverse complement strand
TGCAGCGTTGCAGGGTGTACGGCAAGGTGCTGGAGAGCCAGCCGTTGACGCAGGCGCTGGTGGAGAGCGCGGACCTCGTGCTGGTCGCCACCGGTCACAGCGGGATCGACTATGCTTGGCTTGTGAAGCACGCGAAGCAGATCTACGACGCGAAGAACGTCACAGGCAAGCTGCCTAATACCCAGGGGAAAGTCCGCAAGCTGTAAGCCGGGCGAAACCGAACCTACAGCTTGCGATGTGACCTCTATGGCGCTATTCGAATCGGCTGGGTGCTGCGGTTTAGGCGCCAGCGTTTTTCGTTGCGAGCGCGGCCTTGATCGCAGAGACAACTTCAGCGCGCTGCGCTTCCGTCAGCTCGGGATAGATCGGGATGCTGAGCACCTCGTCGCACGCCTGCTCGCTCACGGGCAGGTCGCCGCGCTTACCGCCCAGGAAGGCATAGCATTCCTGCAGGTGCAGCGCCACCGGGTAGTACACCTCGGCGCCGATGCCGCGTTCCTTCAGCAACGCCAGCACATGGTCGCGCTTGCCGCCGCCCACGCGCAGGGTGTACTGGTTGTAGATGCTCCAACAGTCCGGGTCGATGCGCGGGGTAGTTAAGCCAGGGATACCCGCCAGCTTGGCGTCATAGTCCGCGGCGTTGCTCCGGCGGCCCGCATGCCAGCCTTCCAAGTACTTAAGCTTGACGCTGAGCGCAGCGGCCTGCACGCTGTCGAGGCGGCTGTTCATGCCGATGAACTTGTGATAGTACTTCGGCTGCGCGCCGTGGTTGCGCAGGATCAGCAGCTGGTCGGCGAGCGCTTTGTCGTTCGTGGTGCACAGTCCGCCGTCGCCGAGGCAGCCCAGGTTCTTGCTGGGAAAGAAGCTGAAGGTGACGATGTCGCCACCGGTCTGGCCGATGCGCTTGCCTTTATACTTCGCACCGATGCTCTGCGCCGCGTCCTCGATCACCTTGATGCCGCGCGCCTGGCACGCTTTAAGCAACGGGTCCATTGGCACGGCTTGGCCGAATAGGTGTACCGGGATGGCAGCCTTCGTGCGCGGGGAGGCAAGGCGCTCAATCTCGCTGGGGAGCATGTTGAAAGTCACTTGGTCGACATCGCAGAACACGGGCTTAGCGCCGACGCGGCTAACCGCCCCCGCCGTGGCGAAGAACGTGAAGGTGGGCAGGATCACTTCGTCGCCGGGGCCGACGCCGAGCGCTAAAAGCGCCAGGACAAGCGCGTCCGAACCGCTGGCGCAGCCGACGGCGCGCGCCGCTCCGCAGTAGGCGGCGGCCTCTTGCTCAAACTGCTTCACTTCCGGGCCGTTGATATAGAACTGGCTATCGTAGACCTTTTCAATCGCGGCGCGGATTTCGTCGCCGACCTGGGCCCACTGAGCTTTCAAGTCTAGTAAGGGAACAGACATGGGAACCTCTCAAGTTTCAATCGGCAGGCAGTATATATCCTGCGTGCCGATCAGCACAGCTTGCGCGGCCATCGGCTACAATAAAACATCGAGTTATATAAGGGGAGTTGCCATGGCCATTACTATTCGCTCCGCTGAATCCGCCGATCTGCCCGGGATCGCCAAGCTGCATGCGGCGATCAACCGTGAATTAGCTAAACTAGTGCACGAAAACTGCACAGGTACGATCTGTGAAGAGCAGGACGCAGACGAGTTGCTGGCGGAGTTCGAGGAACGCCTGGAAGACGAGTCGTGCCTGGTTTATATAGCGGAGAACGATGGTGCGAGCGTGAACCGCGACCTGGCAGGATTTTTAACTGCAGCGGTAGAGGAATTCAGCGATGACTTAATTGGCGCGCCGTTCCTCACCATCGAGTTTGTGGAAACGGTGCCCAGCGCGCGCGGGCAAGGCGTGGCCACGGCGCTGCTGCAAGCGGCGGAGCAGGCGGCCAAGGAGCGGGGCCTGGAGTTTATCGACTTGCTGGTGTGGGAGTGTAATCCCGTCGCGGCCCGGCTGTACGAGGAGCTAGGCTACACCACGCTGGAACGGCGGATGATGAAGCGGGTGGGGTAGTTATTATGAAACTACAGATCAGTTAAATTATTACATCCCTTGTCGGACCAACTATGAGTGAGAAGTAATACCAGAAATATTTCTGCGGCCCTTTACTCCAGAAATCTAGGAACCGACGCGATTCTTGGAAGTTGCGAAGATGTTCTTCTTCGGGCGACTCGTTTGCGTTGTCGAAGAATCCCCAGCTAGACATTCTTGCACTATAAATCTTCCCCTTTATAAAGTAAGGTCTGATTTTTAGGATCAATACGGGTGTATCTTCTAGTAAGCTGATTATGTTGACTGCATCAGAGTACTGCCATGCTGAGTCTAAGGGGAATTCAGCTTTGCCAATCTCCATATACCGTGCGCGTTGCGATTTGGACATCAACTCATCAGGTATATAGGACCAAGCAAAGCCAATCGTTCTTCAGCATTACGGATTGGCTTGTTCAACACCGATCCTCACTCTTTGTAATTGAAAGCACCAGATAAATATACCTGTTAGTCCCCAGAAAACAAAAAAGCGCCTTGCGGGCGCTTTTTTTAATTCGAAACAGGAAAACTGTGTTCGGTGGAACAACGCGAATAGGGCAGGGCCCTTGAAGTATCTCTCTTCAATTAACTCGCTACCTCTTCCGCGGTAGTTCCCTTGCAGGAAATTTGCAGAAGAGGTGAAATGGCCAAGACCTCGGCCGATTAGTACTGGTCAGCTGTGACATTACTGCCTCTACACCTCCAGCCTATCACCCGGTTATCTTCCGGGGGCCTTACCTGGTTAACCCAGTGGGAGAACTCATCTTAAGGAGGGCTTCGTGCTTAGATGCTTTCAGCGCTTATCCCGGCCTAGCGTAGCTACCCAGCAATGCTCCTGGCAGAACAGCTGGTACACCATAGGCTAGTACACCCCGGTCCTCTCGTACTAGGGGCATCTCCCTTCAGTTCTCCTACGACCACAGTGGATAGAGACCGAACTGTCTCACGACGTTCTGAACCCAGCTCGCGTACCGCTTTA
>CAYXMN010000265.1:2808-3037 GCA_964465955.1 uncultured Planctomycetales bacterium | reverse complement strand
CGAGTTCCAGCGGGAAGGTGCCCGCCTCGTAGTGCGCCTCGATCAGCGGCAGGAAGCGCTCCTTGACCCAGTCCAGCACGGAGGCGTGGATCAAGCGCTCCTCGTCGGAGAACAGCTCGTGGACGTTGAATACGTCAAGCGGATTGATGGCGGCCATGGAGATTAATACTAGCAGGGTGAGATAATATCGTACTTCCGGGCTGGCTTAGGCATTCAGAAATTCTTCAAC
>CAYXMN010000265.1:0-2765 GCA_964465955.1 uncultured Planctomycetales bacterium | reverse complement strand
ATCTCTGCTTCACGTAAGATCGCGCGAAGCGTTCCCTCAGCCATGTCATTGGCGTGTCGAGGCAGCGTCACCTTGCGGCCGGTTGCCGCATGCCGCCATACCTCATGGCTGCCAGGTCCTTGCCGGTCGAACCGATAACCGAATATTCGCAAACGCCTAGCCACCTCTCGGTAAGCAAATCCTGCCAAGCGTCCCATTAGGGCATCCCAACCGGGATGCGAAGCTCAACCACCGGACTGGGGTTTGCACAATCAAGGGCGTGTGGCAACGGATCTCCATGCGCCAGGCAGGACTCGATGATCTCGCGCACCAAGCCCTGGGCGATTTCCACCGCCTCGCTCACGCTGCGGCCTTCCGCAACGAGCCCAGGCACATCAGGACTGGTCGCCAGGAATCCGCCTTCCGCCAGCACCTCAACATTGACACGTATCGTGGATTCCGCCATACCGCCAAATTATACCCCTGCCCCGACCGCTTACGGCACGGGGATTATCGGGGCGCAATAGAAATGCAGGCCCTCGTTCGTGCGGAAGATGATCGCGGGCCGGCCGTTCGACAGGGTGAGCACTTCGGTCTCCTCGTTGACCATCTCGCTGGCGGCAGGTTCATACAACAGCGCATGGTCGAAGGCTTCCGTGGTGTTATAGGTTAAGTCGCGGTTGGGATAGAGCGCGTGAATGCCCTCCACCGCGCCGCTGCCCGTCTCGATGAAGCTGAACAGCGGGCGGTTTTCGAACCGGCCCAGGCCCATGTACTGCCCGGTGTGCGTCTGCTCCTGGCGGAACACGTCGCACCTGGTGAACTGCCCCGCGCCGGCCGGGGTAATGGTGTTCGCGCTGGCGAAACGCATGTAGTGGACGATATCCACGTTAGTGTACGCGATCCAGGCGCGGCGGTCCTCGCCCAGCACCAGCTGGATGTTGTTGCCGTTGTTGGTGTTGGTCTCGTCCACGAGCACCTTGTTGAACGTCAACAAGTCGCCGCCGTCGAGCGCATCCGACCAGGCGTAATAAAGGTACGCCGGGCCGCCTTCCAGGCGCTTATAAGCTAGCACCGGGCCCGCGGTATCCATGGCCAACTGCAGGTAATCATAGCTGCTCGCGCCGCTATCCACCGTCATGATGCCCCAGTCGATCCCGCCAGCCGGATGCTCAACCTGCGCTTGCGCGAGATCCAGTTGACCGCCCAAACTGCGGAACAGCACGTAGTCGCGCCCGTTGAGATTTGCCAGTCGCGGCTGGGCCTGCGCATTAGCGTAAGGTTGATGGCTCGCCCAATCCGACTGCTGCGCGGGTTTGGCCGCAGTGCTGGCCGCGTAATACACGTCTTGGAGGTTGGTGTCCTCATAGACGACGGCCGGCACGCCGCTGCTCAGGCAGAGGTCCAGCTTACCGCCGCGGTTCTCGCCGCTGTCCACGACGTGGGTCGTCCAGACGTCCCAGTCCCCGTAAGGCTGCAGCGAATCCGTCGTGGCGAAGCGGATGCGCTGCAGATTATCATCGGTGTAAACCACGGCGGGCGTGCCGTCCGCTAGCAGGCAGGCGGCGTGGTGCTTGCCCACTCCCACGCCCGCGGCGATCAAGTTGCCTTCCCAGCTGCCCGGACTGATGATCCAGTGGTTCTGGGTTTCGAGGATGGCGCCGGCAAAGCTCAGCTTAGCGCTGTCATGCACCACCAGCGCGAAATAGCAGACCTCGCCGGCGCTGTAGTAACGATACTGGTCGCCGCTGAACGGCACGCTGATCTCCATCCACGTGCTAAACGGCGCCTCGATCGGCTGCCAGTCCCAGACGCCGGTGGCGTAGTTGCCCAGGCCCAGCCAGACTGTGCCCGCCGAGCCATCCAGGTTCAACACGAGCGTGCGCGGGAAACTATCGCTGTTGGCGGGATAAAAGCCGTAGATCGCGAAGCGGTAGTCGCCTGCCGGCGCGGTCATCACAAACGGGTCCGTGGGCACTTCGCCAGAGGTGAACATCAGCGCATCGTTGCCGCTGAGGTGGTACGAGCCCGACGCTGAGCGCGGCGGCGCAGGCAGGTCCGCCAGGGCAGGCAGGCCATCCCCCGCGACCCACGCCTCCGGCGTCGCCACGCGGCCGTCCCCGCCGCCGCATCCAACCAGGCCCGGCAGCATTACGCCCAGGCTTAAGCAGACAATCAGCCAACTACTGGCATGTTGCTTACGCATTCACTACCTCCCTATACAAACCATTATAGTAATTGTACCGCTTGCCTACTCGCGAATCCACGCGCTAACCACCCCAGACGCGCAAACGCGCCGGCAGAAGGGCGGCGGCCCCCTGCCGGCGGTGTGAGAATTGGTGCTTGTGGTTGGCTAGTTGTTTACGACGTGCGGAACCACCGTAATGATGATCTCCGTCCGTTCACCCTCCGTGTTCTTGTTGCGGAACAGCTTGCCCACGAGCGGCAGGTCCTTGAGGAACGGGATGCCGCGCATAGTTTCGCGCTCCGTTTCGTTGATCAACCCGGCCATCACGAACGGTTCACAGTCTTGGACGCGCACCGTCGTTGCGAGTTGGCGCGACTGGCTGCGCGGGGCCTGCAGGCCGCTCTGGAACTCGATGAATTCGAGCAGGCTCGACACTTCCGGGTTAACGTCGATGGTGATCTTGCCGTCGGCGTCGATGCGCGGCTTGAAGTTCAGCGTCACGCCCAGCTTCACGTAATCCAGGCTGAAGGTGACCGAGCCGGTGGAGTCGCGCGAGACTTCGGAGACGTAAGGAATGCTCTCGCCCGCGAAATAGATC
>CAYXMN010000264.1:0-3129 GCA_964465955.1 uncultured Planctomycetales bacterium | reverse complement strand
AACAGGACAACAGGGATTTTATTTGTCTGTTTGCTGCTTGGAGCGTGTTCTTTTCCGCAACCGGCAGCGACTTCTTCGACGGCGACTCAGACTGAGCCTGTCCAAACTCCCGCTTCGTCGACGACACCGGCGGCAACGGACCGACCGATCGTAAACGCGACTCGTCGATCAGCTACATTTCTCTCGTCTTCGAGGGCAGCAAGACGCGAGAGCCTGTCACGGTCGGAGTGGCCCTGAAAGCCAGCGCGGAGGAGGCCGGCGTGTCCTATTACGGCCTGTTCATCAGCCGCTCCGGCGAGTTCCTGCTGCTGAAGGTGGTGGACGGCGCGGAGACGGTGCTCAAGGACTGGACGGCCAGCACGCTGATCAACCCGAGCCTGGCCAACAAAATCACGCTGGAGGTGGTGGGCAAGCGGCTGACCGCCTACGTCAACGGCACGGCGGTGGCCAGCGTGCAAGACACCGACCTTGCTGGCGGCGGCTACGCGCTGCTGGCCGGCCCCGGCGTGAAGGTGCGCTATGACGACCTGCTGGTGCGCGGCTACCCGGCGAAGTAGGTAAACCTACGGCCATCAGCCAGCCCAGGCGGCATGAACTGCAGCCTCCCGGCGCTGTTGCGGACGGCGGTAGCCCCCGCGGCTATTGCACCACCGTCATCACAAAGTCCTTGCCGGTGGTCTGAGTTTCGTCCTGGATTAAGTAGCCGTACTTCGGCGTGAAGGTGGCCGCGATTTCCGGCACGAAAATCTTTACCGCCCATTGCCCGCCCCACGGCATGTTGTTGAGCCCCTTGGCCTCGTAATACCCGGCGGCGTCCGTGACGGCGAACTCCTGGCCCATACCGTCGATTAAGAACCGGACGCCGGCGGCGGGCAGGCCGCTGCCCGCCAGCGTCACCGTGCCGCTGATATCAAAGGTGGTGATCGGGTCGAGGTAAGCCATGAACGTCACGCCGTGGATATCGTAGCCGCTCAGCGTGATGTCGCGGTAGGGCGGCCAGAAGCTTAGTCCGGCCTCGCACGGCGTGACGCGGTAGTCGCCGTCCGGCAGGTCGGCGAATGTCACGCCGACCGTGGAGAACCGCTCGACCGGCCCGGTGAGCTGGACATCGCAGGTCATCATTTCCCCACCCATCGGATAGACCACCGGCCCAACGATGCTATGCCCCGGCTGGCCGTCCCAAGCGTGGAAGTCGAGGTCAGTGCGGAAGTTGCCGTCGATCGTGAAATCAATTTGGCCCGGCACGCAGTCGCGGTTCAGCGGGGTGACCGTGCAATCGCCGTTGGGCAGGTCGGTGAACGCATAAAAGCCGTTGTGATCCGACAGCACCGTGGTCTCCACCGTTCCGCTGATCTGGACTGTCACGTTTTCCAACGGCCAGTTGTTCGTCCCGAGCCGCCCGCAGGCGAAATACAATTCATCGTCAACATACATTTTGAAATCGAAGCTGTCCGTTCCGTCGGAGTTCGACACGCTGATGTTGCAGTTATACTGGCCCGCCACGCCGAGGGTAATCTTGGGATATGCCTCGGTCGAGGTGTTCGGCTCCGCCCCGCCGCCGAAGTCCCAAGCGATGTCGAACGGCTGCAGGCTGAAAAACTTGGGTTGCATCGTGATTTGCGCCCCAGGCGCGCCTCCCAGCGGCGCGACCAACTCCACGCGCGGGCCGGTGTCGGGCGGCGCCGCGGCGGGGAAGCCCAGCTCGTTGAGCACGGCTTGGGCCGTGCCGGCCACCAGCACGATCGCGTACAGGTTGTGGGAGCTGGGGTGGATGTACGGGGCGGTGTCGCTGAGCGCCAGCGCGGTGGCGCTCGCCGGGGCGAACCACTGCCAGCGGCCCGTGTCCCAGTTGGCCAGGCCGATCCACAACAGCGGGCTGTCCGGGTCGATCGCGGGCGCCGCCGCCCACTCGAGCTGCAGCTCCAGCGTCTCCGCCGCGCCAAGCAGGTTGAAGCAATAGCCGGCGTAGGCGCAGTCCGGCAGCAGCGTGCCGCCCGGCGTGAACTCGCCCTGGTCGCCCAGCGCGGCAAAGTGGCTCACGGGAATCGCGGCGGAATTTTCCCGGCCCAGCAGCGCATACCCGCCAATCGCGGCCGTGTCGCGCGGCAGCCCGGCCACGGCGGGAAACCCGGCGAACCGCGCTGGCGCAGTCAGCGTCTCAGCGCCCGCGCAGCCGCCCAGCAGCGCGCATGCCAGCAATAGCGAAAGCGTGGATAACAGCTTCCTCATCTGACCCTGCTCCCCATGAACAATCTTGTACCGCTAGTATAACAGGAGTGCGGCTGCAGAAATGTGATGGGATAAATGTAATGCGATCCTTGTAGGGGCGGCATTCATGCCGCCCGAAACGGGTCTAATAAATCCGGCCCCTACCCTTGCCGGCATTCATGCCGCCCGAAACGGGCCGGATAAATCCGGCCCCTACACCATGCTCGTCGGCTTGGCCTTCGCGCGGTCGGCGACGCGCTTGCGGTTAAGCGCCTTGTTCAGCGCCACCTGCGCGCGGTTCACGTCGATGTCCGCGAAGTGGTGGCTCAAGCGTTCGCGCGCGCGCTCCAGCGCCTTGTCCGCGCGGATCACGTCGATGTCCTCGCCCCGCTCCGCGCTCTCGGCCAGCACCGTCACCAGCCCGCCGTGGATTTCCACGAACCCGCCGCTGATCGCGATGAACTTGACCACGTGCTCCTCGGGGGTTTTGATCAGCACCGCCCCCACGTCGAGGCCGCTGATCATCGCCGCGTGGTGCGCCCAGACGCCGAAGTAGCCGTCCAGCCCCGGCACGACCACGCTGGTGGCCGCGCCGCTCCAGACCTCGCCGTCCGGCGTGACCACACGCAGGGTGAACTCGGTTTGCGCCATCGCTTACGCTCCCGCTTCCTGCTTGAGCCGCGCGCCCTTCTCCACGGCCTCGTCGATGCCGCCGACCATGTAGAACGCCTGCTCGGGCAAGTCGTCGTGCTTGCCGTCCAGCACCTCGCCGAAACTGCGCACCGTGTCTGCCAGCGGCACGTACTTGCCGGGCTGGTTGGTGAACGCCTCGGCCACGAAGAACGGCTGGGATAGGAAGCGCTGGATGCGGCGGGCGCGGCCGACGATGACCTTGTCGTCATCGGACAGCTCTTCCATGCC
>CAYXMN010000263.1:0-3143 GCA_964465955.1 uncultured Planctomycetales bacterium | reverse complement strand
CGATCGATGCCAACGTCTTGACCTATGGCTCGGTGATTGAGGCGGGTGGTATTGAGTTGAGCCGGACTCAGCGCCTGCTCACCGATCGGTTCACGGGGTTTGTGTACACCGAGAACGGCTACATTATCACGGATAGTGATCAGCTAGAAGGAGCGACACTGCTAGAAATCAAGCTGGAAGACGGCACGGATTTCGAAGCGGAGGTTGCCGGGTATAGCACGGACTACGGCATCGGTGTGATTAAGATCACTTCCGATGATAAATTCAAGCCGGTGGACCTGCTGATCAATCCGGAAGATCGATATGCCGATCCGTATGACGAAGAACGGGAAATGATTCCGTATTACAACGGCGATCCCGTCGTGGCTATCGGCTACTCCGGCGGCTTAAGCGGCACGGTGACGTTCGGCATCATTTCGGGCGTGCGTAACTTCCGCAACCGCAACCGGATTTTACTCCCGCATGTGATCCAGTCTGATGTGGCGATTAACGCCGGTAACGAGGGCTGCCCGCTGTTTAATGAGAAGGGCCAGGTTATCGGTATGCACGATAGTTCCGGGGAGGGAATGCAGAACACGACCTTCTTCACGCCAACCTATCTGATCACGCGTGTTGCTGATGAAATCATCCGCCAATACGAAGAAGGCATTGAACCCAAGGACCAGGAAATCTGGAGGCCGTGGCTCGGCATCAAACCGTTTGCCGGCAGTATCAGTGCGATCCAGCCGCAATACCGCGAAGTAGGCGACGACCTCAAGATGTACATGGACATGCCCGATCAGTATTGGGATGTAGGCGTCCTGCTCGATAACGTCTGGCAAGGCTCACCGTCGCGTGAGTTCGGCCTGTTAGCCAAGGACTGGCTCATGGGTGTGACCGTGTTGAATGCCGACGAATCCAAGAAATACGATTACCAGCTGATCAAGAGCCTGGAAGACCTGGAAATCACGGTCACGATGGCGAAAAAGGGTGATATCTTCGTCTTCCAAGTGCTGCGCTTGCCCAACCTCTTTGATGTTGAAGTGGAAGTGGGGCAGCATCCAGGCGAGTTTGATTTTGGCAACTGGGGGAATGCGTCATTCGAGCGCACCTGGGAATACTTCTAAATCTCAGGTATAACTTAGAGCTTAACAGGCAGCAGCCGCGGCGCAAGCCGCGGTTTTACTTTTCTTGGGTTGGGTCAGATTTACGCACACCGCCCGGCAGTGCGCAGCTGGAGTCCGTCGGCTCCAGAGCTAGTCATCTCTATCTGGAATGCCGGTGGCGGTCCTGCGGAATAGCGTTAGTTACACACCGGATTGGTAGCCTGCATCACTCGCCGTGGCTTTCAACGCGGTTGGGATAGCGCAAGCTGGCGAACATGCCGATCGCGGCTATTCCGGCGCTGATGAATAGCGCTGTGGCGAAGACTGTGTAGAACACGTTGGGTGGTACGACGTTGACGAGTTCATCAGTGCGCGCCGCGAGCATCATGTCATAGCCGCCGTAGCGCCATAACAGCAAATTGAACAGGATCGCGCTTAAGCTGGTGCCTAGCAGGAAGCTGATATTACGCAACAGGCTAACCTGGCTGGACGCGATATTACGTTGCGCAACCGCGACACAGCCCATCATTGCGGAGTAGTTGGGTCCAGAGAATAAACCGCTGCCTAGGCCGAGCACCCCCAGGCTCAGTCCGATGAGCCACAGCAGGTGGACCTGGACTCCATAAGCCGATGCGATCCGCCAAGTGCCCAGAGGCCGGACCGGCAATCGCGGTGGTCAACGGGCTGATGCAGAACAGTACTGCTTTTGCCATGGTGCTCAGTTTAAGATAATCGATGAAGTAGAACGGCATCAGCAATACCATGATGTACATGATCGAAAACGACACCAGCACGGCGAATGCGCCTTGACTGAACGCGGCGTAGCGAAACAGAGCATAGTCAAACAGCTGTCCCAGCTTCAGTTCCGCGAAGATGAAGGCCAGGACGGCAGCGATCGTCACCGAGACGGTCAGCCAGAGGTAGTTGATCCAAAGGCCTTTGGAAAGCGCTTCGCCGGCGAGGGCCAGCCCGGCGATGATCACGCCCCAGGCGAACATATTGGCCCAGGGGATGCGTTCATAGCCGCGCGGCGCATCCTTCGGCAGCAACCACCAGCCGAGTACTGCTCCGGCGAAAGCAACCGGTGCTTGAATCAAAAACACCCAATGCCAGCTCAGTTGGTCGCAGAGCACCACGCCCAGCGGTTGCGCGGTGATGAGTCCTAGGGCCACAATGCTGCCCAGGATGCCGAAGGCCAGGCTGCGGCGGTGCGCCGGTACCACCTGGATGATTAACGCTGGGCTGATTCCGAATATCATCGCCGCGCCGGTTGCTTGGAGCACGCGGGCTCCGACCAGCCATAAAATGTTCGTGGCCGGCACTAAGGCGCAGGCTATGCTGCCGAACCCGAATACGAAAAATCCGGCGAGATATACAAAAGTCGCGCCGAAGCGCTGGCCTAGCTTGCCGGTGATGGGCAGTAACGCATTCATCACCACTAGATAAACGATGATGATCCACTTCACGCTTTGCAGATCGATGCCGTAGGCGGGCGTAATCGATGGCAAGGCGACGACCACGATGCTGCCTGAGAACGGACCAAGGAAACTCCCAATGGCGATAACCGCGAATGTCAGCCAAATACGGCTGTTAAGGGCGCCATCTGTTTCGCTTGCTGCTGTTGGCTGTGCTGATTTGATCAAAAACCGAAGTCCTCGCGGCTGAATAGCCACCAGAAGGGGATGTTTTCCGCGGAAAACGCTTCCGCGGCCCCTTCATTCCGGTTGAGTACCGCGATGACACCGATAATGTTGAGATTTCGTTCGCGCAATTGGCGAATCATCTCGATGGCCTGGCCGCCGGTGGTAACCACGTCCTCAATAATGAGGATCCGGTCTTCGGGTAAATGCACGCCTTCGATTTGGGCCGTAGTGCCGTATTCCTTTGCTTTCTTGCGAATAAACATGCTGGGGATGTCAGTTTCCAGCGAGAGTGCGGTGCACATTGGGATGCCACCGAGTTCGATGCCGGCCAGGCGATCGGTGCCTTCAGGGATCAGCCGCGCCATATGGTGCGCCACCGAGCGCATAATGCTGGGGATGCCCTCAAAGCGGTATT
>CAYXMN010000262.1:0-3154 GCA_964465955.1 uncultured Planctomycetales bacterium | reverse complement strand
CCAGCACGGATGGCGCGATGTCCGTGAGCTGCGGCATGACGCGCTTTTGCAAGCGCCACTCCATGTTGAGCACGGTGCCTTCGCGGTGCGCCCACGTCCCGAGCGGCACGTGGTAGCGCGCCAGTTCGGCTGTCGGGTTGGTAAACGGCCCGGCATAAATAGCCGGCACCGTTTCCAGCGCTCGGCGCGCCAAGTCGTAGTCGGGGTAAACAGTCAACGGATCGCAATCCACCACGATCAACGCTTTGAGCTTGCCCTCAATCGCCGCATTAAATATGGCAGCCTGCGAACCAGCCGCGGATTTGCATGTCGGGGTGTCGCCGGAGGTGAAGCTCTCCAGATTACTGATCAGCAGCGCTCCTGCGGAGTTGACTGCCGGGAATACCGGGTTTAAGTGTACGCCTTGCGCCTGCGGATTCGCCGCTGCGATCGCCTCGCGAAGTTCGGTGAGCGCCGCCAGTATTTCGCCGGGCTGCTCGTTGCGCCACACCTCGCTGCCATACAGGATGGCGCAGTCTTCCTGGATGTCCTTCAACTCGGTAACAAGCGCTGCCAGCTCACCCGGTGCTTCGCCTGCGCCGGTAATGCCGTTGACCAGCGCACGCACCATGCGCTGCAGGTTGCCGTAACCATAATCCGCGAAGACTTTCGCGAAGCGATCAGCGTCGCTGCGATGGCTGCGCAAGCTGAGGAGCTTGAGCTTGCCGCGCCGCGCCGCCACATCCAGGCGCAGGCCCAGCAGCGGCGCTTCCTCAAACAGGTCACAGCCGATGCTGAGCGCCGTGCTCGCATTAATGATCGTTGGGAATTCCGCTCCGCCAGTCAGGCTGGCCAACTGCGCGGCTGTAATGCTCTTGCCGCCCAGCAGGTCATCGCCGAAGTGGAAATAGTTGGACTCCAGCACCTGCGCGCTGAACCGGCGCAATGCGACATACTCCTCGTTATTAAGTTTCGCGCCGGCGATAACGCCGATGCTGTCGGGTCCATGCTCGCCGATGATGTCTTTCAACAGCTGCGCCACCTGGCGCTCGGCCTGGTGGCGGTACATCTCAGTCTCGATCAAGCCCTCGCGCACGATGGCTTTCGTGATCCGCCGTGAATCTTCCACACACTCATAGCTGAAACGCGTGACATCGTCCAACATGCCGTGGCGCACGTCCGGGTTTTGCCGCGGTTCGATGCGCGCGATGCTGCCCAGACGCGTCTTGACCCAGATGTTTGCGCCACAGCCGTCAAGACTGCCCACGCTGGGCCAGAGCTCCTGTTCCCAGGGTCGGCCCATCACGAAGCGGTAGTTGCGCGCCGTCAACGCGCCTACCGGGCACATATCGATGACATTGCCGGTGAAACGCGGGGCGGTTTCCGGATCGGCGAAGCTTTCAATGAAGGTTTCGGCGCCGCGCTCGATGAACTTCAGGAAGTGGCTGCCATCGACGTCCTGCGCGAAGTGGATGCAGCGCTTGCAGTGGATGCAGCGTTTGTGGTTCAAGCGAATGAAGTCGTTCATCACTTCGTCGGGCCGGATGCGCTTCTGCTCGATGAACCGGCCCGCGAAATTACCATGGTCGCGGGTTTGATCCTGCAGCATGCACTCGCCGCCCTTGTCGCAGACCGGGCACTCCAGCGGATGGTTGAGCAGGTGGAACTCCAACTGCTCGCGCCGCACCTGGAGCACCTCCGGGTCGTTATAGATGACCTTCATCCCTTCAGCCGGCAACAGCGCGCAAGTGATCTGCAGCTTCGGCATCATCCGCCCGCCCAATTCCACCTTAGCCAGGCACAGCCGGCAGCCGCCAAACGGTTCCAGCCAGGGATGCGCGCAAAAATGCGGCACATCAATGCCAAGGTCGCGCGCGGTCCATAGCACATACTGGTTCTTGGGCACCTGGTACGGCGTGCCGTCAATCTCGATGTTCACTAGCTCAATCGGTTTCTTGGCCATGCTGCTATCCGGCCTCAGCCTTGACAGTGTCGTCCTGGGACGCGGGCTGCGTCGCCAGGTGCATGCGGTAATCCTCGGGGAAGCGCTCGACGGCGCTCTTAACCGGCCAGGCCGCCGCGTCGCCGAGCGGGCAGAAGCACTTGGCCTCCATACCCAGGGTGATATCGTGCAGCAGCGCGATGTCCTCCTCGCGCCCGCCGGCTTCAAGGAAGCGCTCGTGAATCTGCAGCATCCAACGCGTACCCTCGCGGCATGGCGTACACTTGCCGCAGCTCTCATGCGCGTAGAAGTGGCTGAAGTTGCGCATCACTTCCACGATGTCCACGCTGTCGTCCAGCACGATCATCGCCGCGGAACCCAGCATGCTCCCCGCTTCCTGCACGCCCTCATAACTGAACGGCGCGTCGATCGTGTCGGGTTTGAGCAGCGGGCAGCTCGACCCGCCGGGGATGATCGCCTTAAGTTTGCGCCCCGGTTTCAACCCGCCCGCCAGCTCGTTGATGATCACGCTCATCGGAGTGCCGTACTCGATTTCCCACCAGCCGGGGTTGCGCACGCAGCCGCTGACCGCCACCACCTTGATCCCCGGGCTCTTCTCCGTGCCGCGGCTGGTAAACCACTCCGCGCCCGCGTCGAAGATCGCCGGGACAGTCGCAATCGTCTCGATGTTGTTGATCACCGTCGGCTTGCGCCACAGCCCTTCCACGGCGGGGAACGGCGGCTTCATCCGCGGATGGCCCCGTTCGCCCATGATGCTGGACAGCATCGACGTTTCCTCGCCGCAGATATAAGCCCCCGCGCCGGTGTGGACGGAGAAGTGCAGCGGGTAGGCCGTGCCGAAGGGCTTGTCGCCGAGGATTCCCGCAGCATAGGCTTCCTGCGCCGCTTCGTCCAACACGCGGATCGCGTCGTAGAACTCGCCGCGGATGTAGCAGTAGGCGTGGTGCGCGCCGAAGGCCTTGCAGGCGATCATCGCGCCCTCGATCAGCCGGTGCGGGCAGTCCTCGATGATGAAG
This sequence comes from uncultured Planctomycetales bacterium, assembly GCA_964465955.1. Lineage (GTDB taxonomy): Bacteria > 4484-113 > 4484-113 > 4484-113 > JAFGCY01 > CAYXMN01. Next base: position 196 of record CAYXMN010000262.1, on the reverse strand, counting down.
CGGTCCTTGACCTTGGCGCTCGGGGTGACTGAGCGCAGTTTGTCGGGTGAGATCACACGCACGCCACGGCCTTTCATCTGCTCGAAAAAGCCGGCCGATTTCACGTTTCGCAGGAAGAATACACACTCGATGGGCTTCACGTCGGTTCCGGTGGAGATCATGTCTACTGTAACCGCAATCCGAGGAAAGAAGCTGT
>CAYXMN010000261.1:2909-3163 GCA_964465955.1 uncultured Planctomycetales bacterium | reverse complement strand
GCCAGGGTGGTGATTTTGCCCTTTTCTCGGTCAGCCTGGATGCATGGGAGACTGTGGACCGCTTTCATGAAGCGCTGCGCGAGCACGGAATTGACTACCCGGTAGTGTTCGACGGCAACGGTTGGAAGACGGTCATGGCGGACGAGTGGGGAGTCAATTCGATCCCGGCAACATTCCTGATTAATCCCCAGGGTGTTATCGTCGCCAAGGGATTGCGTGGCGAGTCTTTACGCCCCGGCCTCGATTTCTTCCTG
>CAYXMN010000261.1:0-2899 GCA_964465955.1 uncultured Planctomycetales bacterium | reverse complement strand
CTCTTACCCCCCGGTGGGCTTGCGGACCAGCGGTGAGTTGCAGGATGATGGCAGCGTGATTGTTACAGTGGAGCTGAGCAGCCCGGCGCATCTACCGTTAAAGGTTGACTTGGACTATTACCACCAGCGCTATATCTGGGCTGAAGATGATCCCAACCACGAAAACCGTCCGGTCAAGGCCGACTATATCGAGCCTGATAGTGAGAATCCTGAAGAATCAATGACTGTCGAGTTTGACGAGTTCGGCGACAAAGTGGTCATGTTCACCGTCCCTGCGGTGGAAGACACCCACTATGCGTCGTACTACATCACGGTGTTGATTCCGGGTACGGAAGAACTGCTGGAAGGCGAGGGTATCTGGCTGACGAGTGATGACCGCGTCAAGCTGCAGGAGTTCTAATCCGGCGGCTGGCAACCGGTGATAAACGACAGCGGGATTTCCCATGATCAAGCCAATGGTATTGCCGCCGGCCGCAGGATATGGTATTGTCTTCGTTCCACTTCACCGGGCTACCGGAGAAGCGGGGCAATTTTCGCGGAGATTTTCCTATGCCGACGATCAACCAATTAGTGCGTAAGGGCCGCCAAGAGATTAAAAGCAAGAGCAAGAGCCCAGCGCTGAAGAGCTGCCCACAGCGGCGCGGTGTCTGCACCCGCGTGTGGACTGTCACGCCGAAGAAGCCGAACTCCGCGCTGCGCAAGGTGGCGCGCGTCAAGCTGTCCAGCGGTTTTGAAGTGACGGCTTACATCCCCGGCATCGGGCACAACCTAAGCGAGCACAGCGTAGTGTTGATCCGCGGTGGCCGCGTGAAGGACCTGCCGGGCGTGCGCTACCACATCGTCCGCGGCACCCTTGATAGCGCCGGCACCACCGACCGTAAGCGCGGCCGGTCGAAGTATGGCACCAAACGGCCGAAGTAGGAAGGAGAATAGATAAGCTATGCCACGCGATCCCCGTAAAGTTGAACGCCGCACCCCCAAGCCTGACCCAGTGTATAACTCGACGCTGGTCAGCAAATTCATCAATAACATCATGCGCCGCGGCAAGAAGAGCCTGGCCCAGCACCTGTTCTATCGCAGCTTGGCCATCATCGAGCAGCGCACGAAACAGGAGCCGATCAAGGTCTTCGAGAAGGCGATCCAAAATGTGCTGCCGTCCTTGAAGGTCAAGAGCCGCCGCGTCGGTGGTGCAACCTACCAGGTGCCGGTGGAAGTGCGCCCGGAAGAGCGCTATGCGCTGGCGATGCGCTGGATTATCAACGCGACCAAGGACCGCGGTGGAAAGGATTTTTCCACCAAGCTCGCAGCAGAACTCATCGACGCGGCGAACAACGCAGGCACCAGCGTGAAGAAGCGTGACGATACCCACAAGATGGCGGAAGCGAATAAAGCATTCGCCACCTTCCGTTGGTAAGTCAAGCTAACTTACACACCCAAGTTTGAGGAGCTAGCGATGCCTGATTTGACCAAAACCCGTAACATTGGCATCGCGGCGCACATTGACGCTGGTAAAACGACCCTGACCGAGCGCATCCTGTTCTACACCGGCCGCCAGCATAAGTTGGGCGAAGTCCATGAAGGCGCGGCGACGATGGACTGGATGGAGCAGGAGAAGGAACGCGGCATCACGATCACTTCCGCGGCGACTTTCTGCCAGTGGGATGACCACGTCATTAATATCATCGATACCCCCGGCCACGTCGACTTCACGATTGAAGTTGAGCGCAGCCTGCGGGTGCTCGACGGCCTGGTGTTCGTCCTCTGCGCAGTCGGCGCGGTGCAGCCGCAAAGCGAGACGGTTTGGCGCCAAGCCAACCGCTACCGGGTGCCGCGCATCGCGTTCGTCAATAAAATGGACCGCACCGGGGCGGACTACTTCAATGTGATCCTGAAGATGCGTGAGCGCTTGATGGCGCGTGCCGTAGCCGCCCAGTTGCCGATCGGCTGCGAAGCTGACTTACGGGGCGTCGTCAACCTGATGGAAGGTAAGGCGTATTACTTTGATGCGGATGATTTGGGCAGCACCGTGCGCGAGGAAGAAATTCCCGAGGATATGCGCAAACAGTACACCCAGTACCGCCATGAGCTAATCGAGGCGATTGCTGAGACTGACGACGAGCTGATGGAGCAATACCTGGAGGACGAGGACGCGATAACCGCGGAGATGCTCACCGCGGCACTGCGCCGGGCAGTGATATCCGGCGGCCTGGTGCCGGTGTTTTGCGGCAGCGCATTCAAGAACAAAGGGGTGCAAAACCTGCTCAACGCGGTTAACAAGTACCTGCCCAGCCCGATGGATGTACCGCCGATCAAAGGTGTTAATCCGAAGTCGGAAAAGGACGAAGAGCGGCCAAGTGATCCAGCCAAGCCGTTGGCCGGCTTGGCCTTCAAGATCGCTGGCGATCAGCATGTGGGCCGCATTGCCTTCACGCGCATCTATTCCGGGACGCTGAAGAAGGGTGACCAGGTGCTCAACGTTCGCACTGGCAATACTGAGCGCGTCCAGCGCATTCTGCGTATGCACGCGAACCAGCGCGAAGACCTCGATCAATGCCAAGCCGGCGATATCGTCGCGCTCGTTGGGGTGAAGAACACCACTACCGGCGATTCGCTAACGGATAAACAGCACCCGATTCTGCTGGAGTCGATTCATATACCCGAGACAGTACTGGACGTCGCGATTGAACCCAAGACCAAGGGTGACAGCGATAAAATGTCGGATGCACTTAATAAACTTGCTGAAGAGGATCCGACCTTCAGTTATTCCTACAATGAGGAAACTGGCCAAGTCATTATTTCCGGCATGGGCGAGTTGCATCTTGAAATCATTGTTGACCGACTGCTGCGTGAGTATAAAGTAGCCGCCAAGATCGGTAAGCCGCAAGTAGCATATCGTGAA
>CAYXMN010000260.1:0-3182 GCA_964465955.1 uncultured Planctomycetales bacterium | reverse complement strand
TCGAGCGCGCCGGAGATGCCGAGTTCGCGCTGGTAGAGCTCCACGCATTGCTGTGCCGAGGCCAGGCCGGCCTCGGGCTCGATATCCGCCTCGTAGAAATAGCGGCTAACTGTGCCATGGCTTTCGGGGTGGTTGGGGAACTCCTTTAAATAGGCCTCCGCGGCGGCCTTCATCGCCGGGAGCGCGCCGGTATGCCAGCAGGTGTAGATCCAATAGCGGTAGGCGACATGCCGCCAGTACACGCCTGGATAGTTTTTCAGGAACGCAGCGATGAGTTCCAGTCGTTGGGCATCATCTAGTTCTAAGCCTAATTCATCCACTTTAGCCTTGGCCGCCTCCAGCACCAGTTCGCTTTGCGGGAAGCGTGTGCGCAGTTCCTCGCCGGGTTGCTGCGCGTCTTGAGTCAGGCGCGCCAACGTAAACTCCAGTTCAAGGGCAACCATGCGTTTGGCCCCGCCGTCAAGAGCGCTCGCGGCGAGCATTTCATTCACCTCGGTGCGGGCCTCGCCGATCCACGCCGCCTCGGGATTTGTTCCGCCAGATTGCCAGAGCGCTGACCATTCCTGCTGCTTCGCTTCCCGGTATGCCACGGTGCCCGGTCCGCTCACCTGCGCGAGTGTGCGGTAGACCTCGGCGGCTAGGGCATAGTCGTGCAGGGCGGATGCCGCATCGCCAGCCGTCCGTAAAAACCCAAGATCGCGATCACCCGCGCGAAGCTGCGCGGTGATTATTTCCCGGGCCGTGGCGAAATCGCCTCCGCGCCAGAGCTGTTCCAAGTCCGTGGCTGCAGCGGTCACGCAGATTGAAAGCCCGAGGACCAGTAAAACTCCCCAAGTGGTGCGCCATGTATGCATCGCGGTAATTCTAACCCAGTCGACGGGTGTGTGACGCTACAATAGTCAGGTGCGACGGGTTATCAAGTTTGGTGGAACATCAATCGCCACTCCCGAGCTGGTCCGCGAAGGGGCGCGGCATGTGACGCGGCTGGTGGAGTATGGCGAGCAAATCGCGGTCGTTGTCAGCGCGCCGGGCAACGCTACCTCGGAGCTGCTCTCCGCCATCGCCCGCGCCAGCGATGCCAATGTCGACTTCAGCGGGAGCTGCTTATTCGCCGCACTCGGCGAGGAGCAAAGCGTCCATCTGATGACCGCCGCGCTGAAAAGTTTTGGAGCGACGGCCCAGGCGTTTTTACCGCGCAACGCGGAGACTTGGCCAATCATTGCCGACCTTGAGGATAAATCGCCGCTGGCGCAAGCGAAAGTGAACGAAGAGCGTCCGTTCCGGCTGCGCACCCAACCTACCGCGAGCCGGTTCCGCCGCTTCATCCTGCCGGTGCTGCGCGTCGGCACCGTGCCGGTCATCAGCGGTTTTTTCGCCGTGGACAGCTCGGATCATGTTGTGGCGATGGGCCGCGGCGGCAGCGATATCACTGCGTTCATTGTGGCGACGCAAATCAACGCGGATGAAGTGGTGATTGTGACGGACGTTAAAGGCGTGCTCAGCGCCGATCCGCGCCTGGCGCAGCAGCCCCGCCTGCTGCAGGAGCTGTCGCTTGCAGATCTGGAGATGATTTCCGGCGCCGGCGCGCGGGTGTTGCACCCGCGTGCGCTGGAGTTCATGAATGAACACCTGCGCGTGCGGTTGCTGGACTATCGAGAACTGGAGCAGTTGGAGGAAACCGGCACCAGCGTATTCGGTAGCAGCGGCACCAGTTTGAACTGCAACCCGCAGGAGCTGGTAATGCTGTCCTTGGTGGGCGACCTGGACAACCTGCCGGGGCTCAATAAGGTGCTGTTTGAGTGGCAGGAGGATCTGCCGGCCGCTCCCGTGGGTTACAGCCGCAGCGAGCGCTTCATCTGTTTCTACGTTGCGTCTTCCATCGCGGATGCGGCATACGCCGGGCTGCACCAGCGCATGGTCCGCTCCAACATCGAGTTGACCAGCCTGAGCCAGCGCGGTGGTATCGGCGAGGTACGCCTGCGCAGCGCGAAATTCATCGAACAGCCCGGCGTGCTAGCGGAAATCTGCAGCCTGCTGGCGAATATGCGCATCAACATTATCGAGCTGATCACTGGGCTGACGGACATCACGCTGTTCATCGACCATCACAACTTGACGCGCGCCGAAACGCTGTTGCGTCGCGCGCTGGAAAGGTACAGCTAACCATGGCGGAGAGCCCTGGCAGCCGCGTGGTGATTGTCAGCGACGGCAAGCGCGGCCATGAAAACCAGAGCCGGGTAGTCGCGCGGATGCTCACGGACGCCGAGCCGCTGTTGCTGTTGCTGCGCCCGGCGGTACGCGAGGGTGGAGTAGGTGAGGGGCTGCTGCGCCTGAGGTTGCGACTAGCGGGGCCGGGAGCGTTGTCGCAGCAGGTTTGCGCAAGCTTAGTACAGCGCAAGCTCCAGCCGGAAGATCCTGCGATGTTTCGCGCCTTCGCGGCAGAAGCGGCGGAGTTGAGCCGCGCGGGACGCCTCTTCACTGTCTCCACCGGCACGCCGCCGGCGACCTTCAACCTAGTGCTGGCGCGGCTGCTTGGTGCGCGCGCCTTGGTGAATATGACGCCTTCGCTGTTGCCGCGCAGCTTGTTCGCGCTGAACATCGTCCCCGCGCACGACCTACCCGCGGACGCCGGCCTGCCGGCTAATGTAATCGTCGCGCCGCTGGCCCTGGGTTATCACGATACAACGCAGGCACAGTTCCTGGCCGGGCGGCTTAAAGCGGAGAGCGGCCTGGATGCTGCGGCAACCTATTGGGGCGTGGCGATCGGCGGGCCAAGCCAGGCCTGCCCGTGGCAGGGTGATCGCATCCTCGACGAGCTGGCGCTGCTCCATGGCTTGGCGCGCGGCGAGAACGCACGGCTGCTGGTGACGACAAGCCGCCGTACGCCGGAATACATCACCGGCTGGATCAAGCAGCACTATCTGCACACACCGTTCGTGCCGTATTTCCTGGATGCCGCCGCGGATCCGCTCAACCCGCTGCCCGCGTTCTACGAGCTGTGCCAGCGCATGTTCATCACCGGCGACAGCTTCTCGATGGTCAGCGAGGCAATCCAGGCCGGGCACAACCCGCTGATCCTCCAGACCGCGCCAGCCAGGCCGGGGGGTAAGCTGGGCCGCGCGCTAGTCGTCCTCGAAGCGAAGGGACTGCTTACGCTGGGTGAGAACGCGGTGGAACTGCCG
>CAYXMN010000259.1:0-3238 GCA_964465955.1 uncultured Planctomycetales bacterium | reverse complement strand
ACAAGGAGAGCCAAGGATGCTGATCGGGATGTTGACAGGTGGCGGCGATAGCCCGGCGATTAATGGTGCGATTCGCGCCATTGTGCGCCGCGCCCATGCGGGCGGACACCAAGTGTTTGGGTTCGAGGAAGGCTGGCGCGGTGTCATTGAGAACCACGGCCATGTGATCGACCCAAAGGAAGTCTCGGGCATTCTCCCACGCGGGGGAACCATCCTGGGCACGAGCCGTACAAATCCTGTGAAGCTCGACGGCGGCTTGGACCGCGTGCGAGCGACCGTGCAAGATCTTGGCATCGAAGGCATGATAACCATCGGCGGGGACGACACCAACGGTGTGGCGCGCACGCTCTGCGAGAAGGCGATCGTGCGTTGCGTCGGCATTCCGCAGACTATCGACAATGACATCCCGGGCACGGAATTCTCCATCGGCTTCGACTCCGCGCTCAACATCGTCACCGAGGCGTTGGACCGCTTGCACACGACGGCGACCAGCCACCACCGCGTGTTGATCTGCGAGATTATGGGCCGTGATGCAGGCTGGCTGGCGTTGCTTGGCGGCTTGGCCGGCGGCGCGGATCAAATTCTTATTCCCGAACGCACGTTCACAGTTGATGAAGTTTGCCGCAAGCTGCAGGAGCGCCGCGACAGCGGCAAAAGCGTCAGCATTATCGCGATCGCGGAAGGCGCAAAGCATGAGAGCCTGACTCAGCAAATCGTACAGGATGGAACGATCGACGCTTTCGGGCACGTCAAACTTGGTGGGATCGGCCAGTTCCTCGCGAAGGAAATCGAGTCGCGCATGGGCTTTGAAGTCCGCACCACAGTGCTCGGGCACTTGCAGCGCGGCGGCGTGCCCTCCGCGTTCGACCGTGTACTGGCGACCATGTTCGGCGTGCGGGCGGTCGAACTGCTGGAGCAAGGCGCGACCGGCATCATGGTTGTTTGGCAGGCGAGCGAAATTCGTGCGGTGCCATTCCACGAAGCCCTGCACTCAACGCGCCTCTGCCCTGATGCATTCATCAAGATGGCGGACTTGTTCGGCTAACGGCTACCTATTGCGAGGCCAACTACTGTTTTAGTCCGTGAGAGCCTGCGTGGCTGCTTCATCCAAATTGGGTGTTTTATTCAGGCGGCCGTGCACCACAAGCGGCTGTTTATTGTTCATGATCCCTGGACCGAGGCTGCCGAGGGAAACCATGATCCGCGTTAATTCTTCCGCGCTGAGGTCGATATCAAGCACATCGCAGCATGGCACGAGATAGGCGTTGCCGGTAGTCGGCACAGGCAGGTTCGGCATGTAGATCAGGAAATGCGGCACGCCTTCGATATTGATCGGATCAGTGCCGGCCAGTAATCCGAGGATTTGCGTATTGGCGATGCGCGCTACCACCACGTTCGTCAGTGCGGGCCCGGCGGCGGAATCCCGTTTGGTGACCAGTTCAAGCACCTGATCGACGCTGCTGTAGATTTTATTGATTAGCGGGATCTTGCTGATCATGGCTTCGGCCCACTCGCGGAACCTCCGTCCGATGTACAGCCGGGCCGTATTGCCGATCCCCCAGATGAGTAGAACGAGCAACGCAATGCTGGATGGATATGAAACATAGCGGGGGATACGTAGCGCTTCCTCTGCGGCCAGCAGCCACTGCCCGAATGTGCTGGCCGGGCCGATGAAACCGTACAATGCATCTGCGACAAAGGCGATCAAGCCTATTGTCACGGCAAACGGCGTGATCGCCAGCAGGCCTGTCAGAAAAGTACCGGCAAACTTACGCATGCTGAGCCCTCCAGGAGTGCAGCGGCAATTATAACCGGGGCTACTGTGGTTAAATACGTGAGGTTGCTGGCGAGTAGTCTAGTATTTAAACCCGTTCACGATTGGCATGCGCCGTCCAACGCCAAACGCCTTTTCCGTCACACGTAAAATCGGAGCCGCCTGCTTGCGCTTATACTCATTTAGCCGCACCAGCCGCAGGACCAGTTTAATTTCCTCTTCAGTGTAACCGCGGGCGACTAGTTCCTCCGGCGCGCAGTGTTCTTCAACCACGGCATCCGTCAGCGGGCTGATGCGGTCGTAATCAAACGGGTCCACTTGGCCTTCGCGCAGTTCCGCCGATGGAATACGCGTGAGGATGCGCTGCGGAATAACCTCGCAGCCGCGCGCTTGATTGTAATAGCGGCACAACGCGTACACCTCAGGCTTGCTCACATCGCCGATGATTGCCAGCCCGCCGCACATATCGCCGTACAGCGTGCTATAGCCCAAGGCGTATTCCGTTTTATTCCCCGTCGCCAAGACAAGCGCGTTTTGGTCGTTGCTGATCTCCATCAAAATCTTGCCGCGCTCGCGCGCCTGGAGGTTCTCCACCGTGAGATTGTGCTGATACTTGCCGAACGCGCCGCGGAACTGCTGCATCGCCAGCTGCACACTGTCTTCAATCGCGAGCGACTTATACTCCACGCCAAGGTTGTGCGCCAGCAGCTCAGCATCGATATTGCTTATCTCCGCCGTGAAGCGCGAGGGCATCGCCACGCACAATACGTTCTCTGGCCCCAGTGCTTCCGCGGCAATGCACGCCACCAGCGCACTGTCCACGCCGCCGGAAAGTCCAAGCACGGCCTTGTTGAAACCGCATTTACGAAAATAGTCGCGCGTGCCGAGGCACAGTGCGCCGAACACCTCGCACGCCTCGTTGCAAGCAGGTTCATGCACCACTGGAGCAAGTCCGGTATCCTCGCCAGGCATGCAGCAATCCACCACCAGCAGCTCTTCGCGGAACTGCGGCCCCAATGCGATGAGCCTGCCGTGCGCATCGATTACCAACGATTCGCCGTCGAACACGAGTTCATCTTGGGCGCCGACAAGGTTACAGTAGAGCACAGGCAGTCCTGAGGCTAGCGCGTGGTTCCGGCAGATTTCGATGCGCTCGCGGCGCTTGCCAGTATGGAACGGTGAGCTGGACAGGTTGATAATCGCTTGCGCACCCTGCCCCGCCAATTCAACCACGATTTTACGGTCGTAATTGGCGTCCCAAATATCCTCACAGATCGTGACGCCCAGCCAGCGCCCAGCAATCTCCACCGGCGTGTTAACCCGGCCCGGCCTGAAATAACGCCATTCATCGAACACGTCATAGGTGGGCAGCAACGTTTTTTCCACAACTTGCTTGATGGCGCCGCCCTCGATCACTGCTGCGGCATTATGTAAGTCGCCGTCCGCGCTACGGCTGACGAAGCC
>CAYXMN010000258.1:0-3251 GCA_964465955.1 uncultured Planctomycetales bacterium | reverse complement strand
TAAAGAGGACACACACCATGGCACTGCATGTATTCAACACGCTGACGCGCAAGAAGGACCTGTTCACCCCGGCCCAGCCGCCGGTCGTGCGCCTTTACACCTGCGGGCTAACCGTCTACAGCCCGATGCACATCGGCCACGCGCGCACGTACTGCTTCTGGGATATGTTCCGGCGCTACCTGGAGTATCGCAACTATTACGTCATGAGCGTGATCAACTACACCGACATCGACGACCGCAACCTTAATGCAGCGACGCCACAGCGCGGGGCGATGGATATTGCCGAGGATGTGATCGCCACGTTTCGCCGCGACTGCCGCCTGCTGCGCATCAAGGACTACGCAGTCTACACGCGCGCGACGGACTTCACGCAGGGGCAAATCGAACAGGTGGCTAAACTGCTCGAACTGGGCCACGCCTATGTCGTCAATGGCGAGGTGTTTTACGACGTGGGCAGCTTCCCCGGCTACGGCCAGCTCTCCGGGCGCAACGTGGACGAGCAGCAGGTGGGAGCCAGCGGGCGCGTCGGCGAAGACATCGAACGCAAGCGCCATCCGGCGGACTTCACATTGTGGAAGCCTAACAGCCCGGAGCAGCAGCACTACCCCGCCTGGCAGACCGGGCAGGCTGAATGGCCCAGCGGCCGCCCCGGCTGGCATATCGAATGCTCGACGATGAGTTCCGCCACGCTGGGAGCGACCTTCGACGTGCATGGCGGCGCGGTGGACAACATGTTCCCGCACCACGAGAATGAGATCGCGCAGAGCGTGCCGCTGTGCGGCTGCAAGACCTGGGTGAAATACTGGATGCACCCTGAGCACCTCGACCTGCGCGGCGAGAAGATGAGCAAGAGCCTTGGCAACGTGATCGGCGTGCCGCAGCTGCTGGAGCAGCATAGCTATGACGAGGTGCGCTGGTTCTACGCCATGACGCACTACCGCACCAAGCTGGGCTGGGGCGACGACCTAATCACAAGCGCGGCGGAGGGCTATAGCAAGATCACGAAGCTGGTGAAGGTACTGGAGAGCCAGCTCGGCCAGGCAAGCGATGAAGAGCTGGCCATCCCCGCCGCCGGGCAGTACATCACGCTGCGTGAGGGCGACACCGCTGTGCCGCGGATGCGGCATCAATACAGCTTTGGCAAGTACGGCGAGATCACGTCGCGTTACATCGAGCGCTTCATCGCCGCGCTCGACGACGACTTGAACTGCCCGATGGCTGTGGCGGCGACGCAGGACTACGCGCGTGAGTTGTACGCGGCAGGCATTGAGGGCGACGCTGATCACGCAAGCGTGCTGGCGGCCTACCGCTCGCTGACGCGGCATCTGTACGTGCTGGGCATCGAGTTCCCGCATGCGCGCTTGCATCCGCAACTGACGGCGGAGTGCTTCCCGGCGGGGGCCGGCGCCGACGAGACCGCTCCGTACAGCGCGTTCATCGACCGGCTGCTCGCGGCGCGCCTGCAAGCGCGCAAGGACAAGGACTTCGCCAAAGCGGACATGCTGCGCGATGTGCTAGCCGCGGCGGGCCTCGCCGTGGAGGACACGCCGCAAGGCCCGCGCTGGGAGCTGAAGGAATGATCGGGCAGCGGCGGCGTCTCTGCCGCCGGTAGAGACTTTGCTGCGTTACCGTAGGGGCGAAGCCATGCTTCGCCCATCATGAGTTCTGGCGGCGGCACAGTGTCCGCCGCTCCCCAAGCCCGTTATGCAAGGCGAAGCATGGCTTCGCCCCTACGGACCTATAGTGCCTGCTTCTCTACTTGCTACTTGGCCAGCTGCTGCACCTGCTTATGGCGCGGGCAGCTCACGACGTGGTCGTTGACCAGGCCGGCGGCTTGCAGGTGCGCGTAGATGATCGTCGGTCCGATGAACTTGAACCCGCGCTGCTTCATATCTTTGCTGATGCGTTCCGCCAGCGGTGTGACGGCGGGAATCTCGCTAAGCTCCCTCCACTTATTCACCACCGGCTTGCCGTCCACAAAGCTCCAGAAGTAATCGCAGAGCCCCAGGCCGGAGCCGCGCAGGGCGAGCGCGGCCTGCGCATTCGTGACGGCGGCGTCTACCTTGAGTTTGTTGCGGATGATCCCGGGATCGGCGAGCAGTTTGTCGATCTTCGCCTGGCGGTAGCGCGCGACTTTCTCCACGTCGAAGTTGTCGAACGCTTTACGGAAGTTCTCGCGCTTCTTCAGGATGGTGAGCCAGCTTAAGCCCGCCTGGAAACCCTCCAGAATGAGAAACTCGAACATCAGCCGGTCGTCGTGGACGGGCACGCCCCACTCGTGGTCGTGATAGCTCTCGTAGAGCGCGTCGCCTTCAGCCCATGCGCAGCGTTGCATGAGGAACAGTATAGGTCAACGGCTTGTGTTTACTGGTTGCCTGGGATGCGCTAGAATATGATCCGCTGCTGGATACCAGATGCTAAAGCACGCAAATTAGCATGTTGTAGATAGGTGTTGTCTGTGGTTATGGGAGAGTAGGCAAATGAAAACGATTAAAACGATATCAATTCTAGTAGGGACAATCGCGGTGGCGGTAACAGCAATCTACTTTGGTTATTGCCTGTTTGCTGGAAAGATAGAGTTTCCTGGGAAGCCGCTAAACGCTATTCAAAAGGTTGGCGCTGGTAACATCGATCAAGCAGAAAACAATAAAACGCCTAGTGATCAACCACCCGATAGAACCGATAACGACAGCAACGAAACGCCACGGATGGATTATACTGCTCCTCCGATACCACCAACAAAGGAAGGCGTGCCGGCGGGGTACTTAAGGCAGCTTGAGCCAATCCAGTGTTCGGGTTCCATCCATGATGCTTCCGATATTACGTGTCGGGGAACAAAATACTGCTACTCGTTTCTTGTTGATACAGGGTACAGTCAAAGAACGATGGAGTTTAACATAGGTGGTGATAAAACCACATTGACATATGGATTTGGATATGATGATGAACATCCAACAAGTCCTGGTGAAAATGTGTTTGCCGTTCTTGAAGTATTGGGAGATGGAGTATTATTATCCGATCCCATTACTATTCGGCCAACGGATCCACCTGTACTACGCGAAGTTAGCGTAAAGGATGTGTTCAAACTTACCTTCATTGTTACCAACGATGGTAGCGATCGTGGTTCGAATCCATGCATTCTTGATCCAAAGGTGACCTAGATAACTTCGCTTGTTCCATCTATCGTCTTAAGGTATTCGATAAGTACTCTACTTCGCGAGCTTCCTCGCGAGCGTGGCGATGTGCGCGCC
>CAYXMN010000257.1:0-3281 GCA_964465955.1 uncultured Planctomycetales bacterium | reverse complement strand
CCCGCTGTCAAACCCTGGTCGCGCCCGCCGCAGCCGTAGAACAGCCAGGCGAGAAGAATGCCAAGGAATGCGAGAGATGTACCGTATATCCGCATGGGAGTCTCCCCTTAGGTGGAATATCTGGTCAGCCCTTTAAGCTAGGCTTCAAACTGAGTATATCAAACAGTTGTACCTTGAGGACAATCAGCCGCGCTTGGATCTCTTAGTGCGACCAGCACTGGCTGCGACAAGGTGCAAGTGGCAATGTTGAGAAAGGAACGCGTACGGTTTGTTTTAGGATGGATCCAGAACCGGCTCACGATTCTCATCTCGCCGCCCATGCTTTTCACTGTACGAGTTATCAGCCTGGCAGCTCCGAATCACCCGGTACGGTTTATCCGTACCCCACGGGATCAGCATGCGTTGTGTCATTCTAACCGTTAGGGCTGCTGCTGCTCTGCCGATAAAGGTCTCAACCACACTTGCGTCACCTCAACATTTCCACCAGGCACGCCAATCACCGGCACCCGGCCGCATATTGCAGCGGATGCCGGTGATTGTAGCCTTGCTTAGATGAGTAATTTTAGTGACGCGTGAGGCTAAAGTTGCACCTGCATGCCGAAATGTTCCATGACTGGACGCAGGGCAGCGCTTTCCTCGAACAACTCTGAATCGGACTTCACGGCCAGTTCACTGGTTGAATCAGTCGGCACATGTGAGACTGCGTCGATGAAGCCTTCCAATCCTTCCGGCCCGTCGGGATGGATGATGCTGAGCAGGCGGCCAGGTTGGTCCAGTATGTTGCGGTAGCAATGCGCTGCTCTAGCAGGAGCGAACAGCGCATCGCCGGCCGTAGCCCGGCAAGTTTGGTTCACGCCCTGAGCTCGCGAGGTGATTTCAAACTCGCCGTCAATGACGATGAGCGTCTTTGCCGCCGCGTAGGAGATGAGCGGGGTGCTTGGGCCGGGGAGCTGGGTCACAACCGCGGCGGTGGTGCCGAAACCCTGGCTGCCGCGCAGGCCAAAGCGGACGACTTCGTTCAGGAACCGCTGTGGTTTAAGGTCAGCCTCGGCGGATATCACCACCGGATCCCCCGTGGGCGGGTGCTCCGGATCGATCAACTCCATCCGGTTGCGCCTCATTGAGGCGAGAACCAGCGGCATGCGTGATTCATCAAATCCGCCGCGTTCATGCCAGCCCGCGCGCGGGATTCCCGCCTCGCGGAAGAATCCTTCCAGCGTTGCATCCCACACGATGCCGAAGAAACGCGATTCCGGCGCGACGCCGCGGAAGCAATGAGGCGCCATGCTGGGCACGAAAACCAGTGTGCCCGGGCCTTTCACCGCAGTGGTCCATACTCCATTGTCACCGATGCCAAATTCGATCTCGCCTTCTGTGACGTAGAAGAACTCGTGAAATGGATGCACATGCGGCGGAGGGCCATAGCCGGCAGTCGCGGACAGCTCGCCGAGCGCGAATTGCCCATCAGTCTGGCTGCCGCTGACGATGATGCGCACAATGTCGCCCGTCGTTTCAAAAAACTCACCCTCATGCGCTCGGGTGAGGCGCGCGGCGGTTGTCCGCACTGGTGCAGTATTGATTGCCATGCTGTTCTCCGGTTCGTAATATTCAGTATGCGGGAAACTAACCCCTGCCATCCGCTGCGGCTTGCTGTAACGCGCGCAGCTCACGCACTAATACCTGTACCGCCCAAGTTGCCGCTTGCGCGGCTTCCGCGCTGGTCAGGCCCCAGTTTTCACACATCCCACTCCAGCCACGCCCGCTGTAAAGCAATTGAATCACAGCCTCGGCGTTGCGTATGTCAGCCGCGCTCAGTCCTGCAGTGACCTCGGCGAGGCTGGCGGAAATCCCTGCCTGGCGGAGCGGTTCCATCTCACACTGCATCCGTCTTCCGGCTTGGCTGTACAGGTAGCCGTGCATGAGCTTGCCGTGTTTCGCGAAGCTGTCGTAGACACGCGGCAACATTTCAACCAGCTCGTCCGGATTTTTCGGAAACGTGCCGAAACCCATTCGTTCACGCGACCACCGCCAGGAAGCTTCCAGCAGCTCTTCTTTTGATGGGAAGTGGCGGTACACCGTTCGCTCGGAGACTCCTGCAACCTTAGCCACGGCTGCAATGGTCAGCTCCTCCTCTGAGCCGTTTTCCATTAAGCGAATCGCCCCTTCGAAAATGAGCTGACGCGTTTCCTGCGCCAACCGCTCTCGCAATGGACTGGAGTAATCACGTTTACTATCGCTGACATTCACGACAGTGAGTATGACATGAATACAGAAGCACTGTCAATAGGTTGCGACAGAATCTCAAAAATCTATTGCACCACCAAAGTGTGATCATCCCGAGGGATACCATTTGTGTCTTCTAAGTGCTTATCGCTGGGCTCTCCTGTGAGTGTGTAGACAGGAGGCCAAGGTTGAACCTCAGCCTGGATCGAGGCGGGGTAATTCCGCTGTACCAGTTAAACATCGCGCAGTTGCCTGCATGGATCCGCAGCGGCGATCTGCCGCTTAACGCACTGCTGCCAAGCATCCGCCAGCTCGCGCGTGGGCCAGGTATCGGCCAAATCACGCAAGCGCCAGGCACGATCGCTGTCACCTAGATGCGAGTGAGGCTGGTCGCGGATCATGGCGAGTATTGGCCTTAAAGGTGTTGCTGCAGGAAGAATCAGGAATGGGCATTACGACAAGCACCTGTGCAAAGCAGCAAGGTTTATCGGCAGCGATGGCGGCTAGCCCAGGATGTGACTACGAGACAGGCTATTACTACATCAGAGGCTTGCCCGCCGGAATGGCGCTTAGGCTGTGTATCCGTGATACACACCTGCATCAAACCGGCGGGGGCAAGCGGCAGCACCGGCAACCTTAACCGTAGCGGGAATGTCGATGGTTGCCGCGGCAGAGGCAGAGACAGTGCTCGCGGGGTGACTGCCGGCAGCAGTACTTAACTAGCCGGATACCCAAGCGGCAGGTTAACCCTGTCGCTCGCTCTAAGGCGACTGCGCACTGAACAGGCATTCGGGATTGCCTGGCGCGCGTTTAGATAACGGATATTTAGGCTGCTTGGAGACTTGTGCGTAACGCTGGGGGGGACTACCTGTCCTTATGGAAGGACTATCTAGCTCTCTTTCAGTCTAACACGTGGACGTGATGGGACTTGAACCACCCCTATATAACCCCCTAAAAGCGCTATGTAGGGGTATCTACTGGCGGAACACCGCTTCCAGCCTGTGCTAATCCCACTTCGTTCACTTTCACAATGAACCCGACTCCGCCCCTGCCGCCGC
>CAYXMN010000256.1:2433-3340 GCA_964465955.1 uncultured Planctomycetales bacterium | reverse complement strand
CTGGATGTTCGCCGTACTTTTTAGCGAGCATCGCGCCGACTTCAGGATGGCTACCTTCCATTTCAGCGTCTGCCGCCTTACCGATGTCATGCAGCAGGCCGCCGCGCTTGGCAATCTTCGGGTTGAGCCCAAGCTCAGACGCGATAATGCCTGACAGGATGGCGACTTCTATGCTGTGCGCCAGGACGTTCTGGCCGTAGCTGGTACGGTATTTCAACTTGCCCATCAGTTTGATGAGCTCCGGGTGCAAGCCGGTGATGCCGGTGCGGAAGGTGGCTTCCTGGCCGGCGCGCCATATCTCCTCATTGACCGATTCGCGGCAGGTTTCGACGATCTCCTCAATCTTGGCCGGGTGAATCCGTCCGTCCTGGATCAATCGCTCGAGCGACTGGCGGGCGACCTCGCGGCGCACGCCGTCAAAGCTGGAGAGGATCACCACATTCGGCGTGTCATCAATGATTACATCCACGCCAGTCGCGGCTTCAATGGCACGGATGTTGCGCCCTTCACGGCCAATGATGCGGCCTTTCATATCGTCGCTCTTCAGCTCCACGCTAGTAATCAAGCTGTCGGAGTAGTGATCCACCGCGCAGCGGAAAATCGCTTTGACAATGATCTTGCGGGCTGCGTCATGTGCCTCAACCCGCGCCTCATCCTCGATTTGCTTGCGCAGTTGTGCAGCTTCATACCGCGCTGTTTCTTCGACACGTTCCAGGATTAGCGTCCGCGCGGCCTCCTGGTCCATCTGAGCCACTTTTTCGAGCTCTGCCTCGGCGGCTTGCTCTAATTCAGTAATGTGCTTTTCACGTTTGTCCAGGTTGGAAGAACGCCGGTCTAATTCGGTCAAGCGTTTATCCACGCGATCGAGGCGTTCTATACCAGCGACGATACCTCCGCGTTCCAAGCT
>CAYXMN010000256.1:2119-2423 GCA_964465955.1 uncultured Planctomycetales bacterium | reverse complement strand
GCGTTCGCCGAGCCGTTCTTCATTCTTTTCAAAACCTTGTTCGCGACGCTCCAGCTCCTTTTCGCGGCGGCGCAGCTCTTTATCAGCTTCGCGACGGCGTTCATTAGCCTCTTCCTTGGCCTCTTTCACGATGTGCTTGGCTTGTTCTTCGGTCTGGAGGGTTAGTTCCGCAAGTTTGGCTTGATGGCGTTCCAGCTCTTCCCCACGCTGGCGCTGCTCACGTTTATAAATCAGGTTCGTACCGATGAACGAACCCGCGATGGCAAGGACAATGCCGATTGCCGCGCCGATTGCCACGGCGATT
>CAYXMN010000256.1:0-2109 GCA_964465955.1 uncultured Planctomycetales bacterium | reverse complement strand
GCTCCTGCTTAGAGATGGCGGCCGTTACTCATCGGCCACTTCAACCTCGCTAGTTGCCTCGCCGTTTTCCGTGACACCGCCCGGCATCCGGTTCAAGTTGTGCAACTCGCGGATCTTGTGTTCCAGCTGCTGCAGGAGTTCTGGATTGTCTTTGAGAAATGTTTTGGCGTTCTCGCGTCCCTGGCCCAGTTTCTCTTCACCCATCGTGTACCAGGAGCCGCTCTTGCCTACGATCTTTGCCTCAACGGCTAAATCGAGCAGATTTCCTGTTTTGGAAATGCCCTCGCCGAAGATGATATCAAACTCCGCCTTTTTAAATGGTGGCGCGAGCTTGTTCTTCACTACTTTAGCTACAACCAGATTCCCGATCTGATCTGTGCCAGACTTGATGCTATCTACACGCCGCACTTCGATCCGCATGCTTGCGAAAAACTTCAGCGCCCGGCCGCCGGTGGTCGTCTCCGGATTGCCGAACATGACGCCGATCTTTTCGCGAATCTGGTTGATGAAAATCAAGGCGGTGTTGCCATGTGCCGTAACTGCTGTAAGCTTGCGCAGGGCCTTACTCATCAGCCGCGCATGCAAACCCACATGGTTGTCGCCCATTTCGCCCTCAATTTCTGCCTTGGGCACGAGCGCCGCCACACTGTCGATGACGATTACGTCAAGCGCCCCGGATCTCACAAGTACTTCGGCGATATCTAACGCCTGCTCGCCTGTGTCCGGCTGCGCCACCAACAACTCCTGGGTATTAATTCCCAGCTTTGCCGCATACTCAGGATCGAGCGCGTGCTCAGCGTCAATGATCGCCACGCGACCGTCGAGCTGCTGCGCTTCCGCCATGATATGCAGCGCTAAAGTAGTTTTGCCTGAAGCCTCTGGACCGTAAATCTCAATGATACGCCCGCGCGGAATCCCACCTACGCCTAACGCAATATCAAGCGCGATGCTGCC
Organism: uncultured Planctomycetales bacterium; assembly: GCA_964465955.1. Lineage (GTDB taxonomy): Bacteria > 4484-113 > 4484-113 > 4484-113 > JAFGCY01 > CAYXMN01. The sequence continues at coordinate 1,155 of CAYXMN010000256.1, read as the reverse complement.
CGTTGGGACCACGCCGCTTTCTAGAAGCGTCGGACGGTCGCCGAGCCGCATTATCGCTCCTTTACCAAACTGCTTCTGAATCTGATCAGTTGCAGCCTTAAGTGCGTTTTCCTTTTCCTTCTGCGGGGCGCTGGACATCCAGTTCTCCCAAATGCTGGAAGTTAATTGCTACTTGGGCCAATAGGTGGTTTCATCCACCTATCGGCATTTCACAGTATAGCACAGTCCTAAACGAATGTAAGTCATTTATTGAGACTTTTCCTTTCACAGCGATTAGCTATAATATGGCGCGGCGATTAGCCGGTAGATTGAGAGGTTAGTAAATGGATCCTGTAGCATTCTTAATCGGACCACTCGAAATCCGGTGGTACGGCATCATGATGGCGTTGTCCATGCTGCTCGGAGCTTGGATGGCGAGCAAACTGCTACAGCGTATTGGTTACGATGGCGAGAAGGTTTGGGACGGTCTGTTTTGGGTTATCATCGCCGGGATTTTCGGTGCGAGGCTAGCTTACGTGCTGACCAACATTCCCGATTTCTTCGGCACCGGTATGAATCCTTTGGAAGTGTTCGCCGTGTGGCACGGTGGCTTGTCGTTCCACGGCGGGATTATTTGCGGCGGGCTGGCCGTGTATTTTTACTTCAAGCGCTTCAATATTCCGTTTACTGCTGTTGCTGACGCCTTTGCGCCAGGTGTTGGTTTGGGAGTGATTTTGGTTCGGATTGGTAACTTCATGAACGGCGACATCCTTGGTTACAAGTGGGATGGGCCGTGGGCAATGAACTTCCCGCATGATATGTACCACTACTCGAACCCCGAGGCGATTGTCCCCAGGCACCCCACCGAGTTATACGGTCTTGTCGTGGGGGTTGTCGTGTTGTTAGCCTGCGCGATCAGCTGGCGGGAAATCTACGTTACGAAGCGCCAGCCTAGCGGGATGAATCTGATCACCCTGATTGTTAGTTACAGCTTGGCACGCAGTGTTATAGAGGATCCATTCCGGGATGTACCGTTATGGAAGGTTGTGGACCCTGCCACAGCCGGGTTTGGTTTGTTTACCTACTCACAAATAGCTTCGCTAGTCTTGATCCTCATCGCATTGGCATTCATTCCATATCTGCGTAATCTGGCCAAAAGCGGAGTAGGCTCCGGCG
>CAYXMN010000255.1:0-3354 GCA_964465955.1 uncultured Planctomycetales bacterium | reverse complement strand
CACGGGCATCGGCATCGACCGCGAACACCACAGCCGGATCTTTGAACGCTTCTACCGCGTCGACAAAGCGCGTTCGCGTGAATTGGGCGGCACCGGGCTCGGGCTATCCATCGTTAAACATATTGCTCTAGCGCACGACGGTTCAGTTAGCCTGGTCAGCACCTTGGGCCAAGGCAGCGTTTTCAGCATCACGCTGCCGGTAAACCTGTCAGCCTAATCCTCCTGCAGAGCTGTTTAAGGCTCCTCTCTTTGTATTCCGGACTTTTTCACACGCACTTCACTGCCTCTTTACATAGCGCGGATAAGGTTTGTGCGCAACCAAATCATCGATGCGAAAGAGGAGTTTTGTGATGAAGCGTTATGTTTTTGCACTCATTACGTTAGCGGCGGTTGCTGTGGTTGCCGCCTTTGGGCTTGCCGGCGCGCAAAACCTGAAGGGTTCCATCAAGATCGACGGTTCCAGCACTGTTGGCCCGATCAGCATGGCTGTCGCCGAGGAGTTCATGGCTGAGTATCCTGATGTCCGCGTGACGGTCGGCATCTCCGGCACGGGTGGCGGATTTAAAAAGTTCGTGGCCGGCGAAACCGATATCAGCGACGCCTCCCGCCCTGTGAAGCAGGAAGAACTCGACAAGGCCAAGGCTGCCGGCATCAACGTCATCGAGTTGCCCGTGGCGTTTGACGGCCTGGCCGTGCTGGTAAACAAGAACAACACCTGGGTTGACCACCTGACGGTAGCGGAACTAAGCAAGTCCGCAACGGCTTTCCCGACGTCCCCCTCAAGCTATACACCCCTGGAACCGATAGCGGTACTTTTGAGTATTTCACCGAGGCCATCATGGGTGAAGCCAAGGCCCAGCGCGCCGACTGCGCCGCGATGAGCGAAGACGACAATGTGCTGGTTCAGGGCATCTCCGGCGACAAAGGCGCGCTCGGTTATTTCGGCTTTGCCTACTACGAGCATAACCAAGACAAGCTCAAACTCGTGCCGGTCCAGCATGGCCACGCCGCTGCCGTCGCCCCGAGCGAGACCACCATCAACAACGGCTCCTATCAGCCGCTGTCCCGTCCCATCTTCATCTATGTCAGCACCAGAGCGCGCGGGCGTGCGGAAGTTGACGCATATATCAACTATTACCTGGACAATGCGAGTTGGATCATCCCGGAAGTAGGTTATGTCTGCCTGCCGGATAACGTGTATGAATTAGGCCGGAAGCACTATGAAGATGGCGTGACCGGTTCGATGTTCCATGGCGCTGGCGCGACCGTGGGCGTGGACCTGCACGACCTGATGAGCGGCTTGTCTAAGTAAGCCAATTCTCTGCGAAGGCGGTTCGCCATCTGCCGGCGGACCGCCAGTACGGCTCTTTCCTTGTATGTCTCTTGCGAGGTCGGCCTGTGGATGTTCAAGCTTTAACCGCTGTAACGTTTAGGAAACGCACTCCGCGCTGGGGGGAGGAAGCCATCCGTTGGTGGCTGTTTGCTTGCTCCTTGCTGTCGATTATTACTACCGCCGCGATTGTCTACATTCTCATCAAGGAAACGGCGCTGTTCTTTACCATCCCGCTGGATGTAGATGCCGCCGGCGCCGCGTCGCGCGTCTCGGTCTGGGAATTCCTCGGTGGCACGCGCTGGACACCACTGCTGAAACCGCAAAGTTTCGGTATCTTACCGCTCATATGCGGGACCATGCTCGTGACCGCCGGCGCGGCAATCATCGCCGTTCCGCTTGGTCTAACCAGCGCGATCTACTTAAACGAGTACGCCTCAAAGAAACTGCGCGCGGTCATCAAGCCGGTGCTGGAAATTCTGGCAGGCGTGCCGACCGTCATCTACGGCTATTTTGCTTTGACCTTTATCACGCCATTGATGCAGCGTGCTTTAGATCCTGCGTTGCAGTTCCTGCTTGGCCCCAACGCCGGCGTTCAGGTATTCAACGCGGCCAGTGCGTCGATTGTGGTTGGCGTGATGATCCTGCCGCTGGTGACCTCGTTGTGTGATGATGCTTTTGCCGCGGTGCCGGATACGCTGCGCCAGGGCGGATACGCGATGGGGGCAACAAAGTTCGAGGTGTCGGTGCAGATCCTGCTGCCAGCAGCGCTGTCCGGCGTACTGGCGAGCTTTATTCTGGCGATCAGCCGCGCGATTGGTGAAACGATGGCCGTTACCCTGGCCGCCGGCGGCTCGCCGAAGCTGACCTTCAACATGTTTGAAGGTATCCAAACCATGACGGCGTATATCGTTCAGGTGAGTTTGGGCGACACCCCGCACGGCGGCGTGGAGTACCAAACCATCTTCGCGGTAAGTGCTGTGCTGTTCAGCATCACCTTGATCTTAAACGTCATCGCGCACCGGATCGTGCGCCGCTTCCGGGAGGCCTACGAATAATGGAACAACAAACAGCGCCTATACCTATCTCCTTGGCTGCTAATCCGCAGCTTAAGCGCCGCCATGGCAAAGCCCACGCGTTTTCCTGGCTGTGCTGGGGGGCCACCTGGGCCGGGGTGGTCATGCTCGCAGTCTTACTGCTTGATGTGACGGGCGATTCGTTTGGTTGGGTGCTTGAACGTACACCGCGCGACCCGCGAATGTTTGTGCTGCAGTTGGATCAGACACCGGGATTTGCCGAGCGAGCCCGCGAGGTTGATCCGGAGCTGTTTAACAAGATCGGCAACAAGACAAAAGCTCGGGCCAAAAGCGCGGAGCGCCAGAGTGAATCTCTGACAGCTCAGGATGAGGCTGAAATCCGCATGGACATCATTCATGGCGCATATGCTGGCGATCCGCACTACTTCGACAAGTTCAATATGCAATTCACCTTGAGCCAACGAGTCGCTGTGGCCTGGGGTATCACCCGCGACATCATCTGGTCCTTTGCCTCGCGCCACCCGAGCAAGGCTGGGTATAAATCCGCCTTGGTCGGCAGTTTATGGCTGCTGCTGCTGACGGCGCTGATCTCTGTGCCGGTTGGCGTGTCTGCCGCGATGTATATGGAAGAGTACGCTTCGAAAAACAGGCTCAACCGGCTGATCGGAGTCAACATCTCCAACCTCGCCGGCGTGCCGTCAATCGTGTACGGCATCTTAGGCTTGGCGGTATTCGTACGCGGCCTGAACATCGAGGGCTGGGGGCTGGGGCGCTCGGTGTTGGCCGGCGCTCTGACCATGTCGCTGCTCAGCCTCCCTGTGATTATCATCGCCGCGCGCGAGGCGATTAAAGCCGTCCCGGATTCCCTGCGCCAAGGCGCATTCGCCCTTGGTGCAACCAAGTGGCAAGTTGTCCGGCACCATGTCCTGCCCGCCGCGCTACCGGGCATGCTTACTGGAGTGATCCTCGCCATGTCGCGGGCCATCG
>CAYXMN010000254.1:0-3359 GCA_964465955.1 uncultured Planctomycetales bacterium | reverse complement strand
CGTGCAAGCCCAAGTGCAGCCCGTGCAAGAGCGAGTGCAAGCCGAAGTGCGAACCGTGCAAGCCCAAGTGCAGCCCGTGCAAGAGCGAGTGCAAGCCGAAGTGCGAACCTTGCAAGCCCAAGTGCGGCAGTTGCAAGCCCAAGTGCGAGCAAAACACCTGCTCCAAGTGCAATTCCTGCAAGCCCAAGTGCGACAAGGGTTGCGGCAATCCGTGCAAGAGCAAGTGCGGTTCCTGCTACGAGCATCCCTACGCGGCGATGTGGGAGAACGGCGGCATGGTGTGCGACAACGGTTGCTGCGGCGGCGGTTTCCATATCCCCAACTGCGTGACTTGCGAGACCGTGTGCAAGGCTGTCGAGACCTGTGATCCCTGCACCGGTTGCACCAAGGTCAAGTATGTCTATGAGACCGTCTGCCACGAGATCGAGCGTCCGCGTGTGATCCCTTGGTGGTTCAACGAGACCGGCGCTGGCAACATCTATATTGACGACGAGCCTGCCGAGGAAGCTCCGGCGGAAGAGGCTGCGGAGTAAGTAAAGTTTCCGCCCCACGGGGCGTCCATCCGGCAAACCCGGAGATGGAGGGGTTGAATGCGTAAAGTATTAGTATTCCTGGCGGTTGTCTTCGCTCTTGCCCTGGTGGGCACGGCCCTCGCGGACGACACAAACCAGACCTACAACGACATGTTCAAGAACAAGAACGTGTGCAAGCACTGCGTGAAGGACAAGTGCGACACCTGCAAGCCGAAGTGCGCTGAGCCGTGCGCTCCCAAGTGCGATACTTGCATGCCGTGCGAGAAGAAGTGCTGCAAGGTGGAGACCTGCAAGCCAATGTGCGACACCGGCTGCAAGCCCAAGTGCGATCCCTGCAAGGAATGGGAGTATCCCAATCCGTGCCGCTACGACGATAGCGAGATGGGCCGCAACGGCATGAGCCGCCGCAGTGTGTAGGCTGTAGTTAAGTAAACTGAAACATTGAAGCCGGAGCTGCTTTCAGGCGGCTCCGGCTTTTCCACGCGCGGCGGGGCAGGCACATGGCTCTTTGATCAGCCTGCCGCCTGGCCGGGTGCCGGGAAGTTCCGGTCTGAAAGCCCGGCTGCCGCTGAGCCTAGCGCTTGATTTCAAAACCTGCGTAATCCTGTGCCGGTTCGGGCTCAACTGGGATGATTTCCAGGTTTGTCACGAAAGCATGAAACACGCCAGTGCGCATCCGGTGTGTGATCTCCAGGAGCACTCCGGCATCGCGATGTTGCAGGATCGCCCGGACCGTCCCGTCGTGCTCGTTGCGCACCCAGCCTGCCACGCCCAGTTCGCGCGCCCAGCGCTCGACGTGGCGGCGGTAACCCACGCCTTGCACGCGGCCTTCCGCACGCACGTTCCAGGTATGAAGCTGCGGCGCTGGAGCCGGAGCTTCCGGCATGCTGGCGTCCATACGAGTATTGTACTAGCCCGTGGGCGACTGCGCCGGTGCGCTTACCGGTTCAGGCGACGCGCCGGCCTTGAACAGCGGATCACCGTCGCTGAAGGCGCCGTCCTCCTTGGCGATGGTCCCGAGGAAAGCTTGCACCTGCTCAGCCGTGCCGGTGAGGTAAAGCAAGTCTTCCTTCACATACGGCGCGCTGTCAGGATGCGCATCCAGGTAGTCCTCCAGCCGTTGGAAGTCTGGGAAGGCCAGCACCAGCGCGGGATCGACGGCGCGCACCACAGCGAAGGTGTGCATCGGCGGGAAATGCATGCGGTAAAAATCATTCATCCCGGCGAAACCGCAGGCGTCGGCGCGGTCCATGTCCGGCGTGAACTGGATGAAGCGCGTACCGTCGATGTCAGCCAACAGCGCTTTGAACATGCCTTGCCGGCCTTCCTGGTCGGTGTAGGTGAACGTATAGGAGGCCGCATCTTCGCCGGCGGCGAACTCCCAGGTTTCAGCGCTGCCCGGCATGCTCCATGTGCCGACCAGCGCCGGATCGAACACGGCGGTGTCAGCGGTGATGAACGGATGGATCGTGTAGACGCAGCCGCAGGCCAGCACGGCGGCGGCGATCAGGACGAAAGCAATCACGCGCATGTTGTTCCTCCCATCTTCAAGCTGTGGGGAGAGGATAGCATGCATTACCGGGCTGCGCTCCAGCACGGTTGTAGGGGCGGCATTCATGCCGCCCGCCGGCTGCGGGCCGGATGAATCCGGCCCCTACGACAGATGTCTCACCCGCCCAGCTGCTCCACCCACGGCTTGACGCGCGCCAGCGTCTCGTCCTTGCCCAGCACGCTGAGCAGGTCGAAGAAGCCGGGGCTGACGGTGTCGCCGGTGAGCGCCACGCGCCAGGGCTGCATCACCTTACCCTTGCCCAGGCTTAAGCTCTCGCACACGGCGTCCACCGCCGGGTGCAGGCGCGCCTCGTCCCAGTCTGCCGCGGGCACGGCGTCGATGGCGGCGTACACCTGCTTTAGCACGGCGGGCGCGTCGGCGTTGCCCGTGAGGAACTTCGCCACGGCCTTGGGGTTGTAATAGCCCACGTAGCTCACGTTGCCCTCGGCGTCAGGCGCGGGCTCCTCTAGGCGCGGGCGCTCGAAGAAGTACCACACATTCTCGCGCGCCTGGCTTAAGAGCGTCAGCTTATCCTGGTACAGCGCCAGCACGCGCCGGGCGTAGTCCGCGCCACGCTCGCTGATCCACTCCTCCGGCAGGTATGGCCGCGACGCCTCGAAGAACGCCTCGGGACTGAGCGCGCGCAGGTGCAGGCCGTTCATGTTCGTCAGCTTCTCGATGTTGAACGCGCCGGCGCTCTTGCCCACTTCCTCAATGTGGAAGTATCGGATCAGCTCCTCGCGTGTGAATACCTCCTGGTTCGCCGCTGCGCTGTTGCCGCTCGGCGCCCAGCCGATTAGAGCGAGGAAGTTCACGAGCGCCTCGGGCAGCACGCCCAGTTCGCGGTAAGCGCCGACCTGCGTCGCGCCGTGGCGCTTGCTCAAGCGCGCGCGGTCCATGCCGACGATCAGCGGCGCGTGGCCGAAGCGCGGCTCGGGGAAGCCGAGGGCGTGGTAGAGCATGATCTGCTTGGGCGTGTTGGAGATGTGGTCCTCGCCGCGCAGTACGAGATTGATGCGCATGTCGGCGTCGTCGCAGACCACCGCGAAGTTATACAGCGGCTTGCCGTTGCTCTTCACGAAAATGAAGTCGCCGATTTCGTCGGACTTGAAGCTCACCCTCCCGCGGATCGCGTCGTCCCAGGCCACTTCCTCGCCGCGCGGGCACTTGAAGCGCACTGGGAGCTGGCCGCCCGCCGCAGCGAGGCGCGCCTGCTGCTCGTCATACGACAGGTCGCGATAGGGGCTGAGCAGCAGCTTCTTGCCGTCCGGCCC
>CAYXMN010000253.1:0-3361 GCA_964465955.1 uncultured Planctomycetales bacterium | reverse complement strand
GCAGCATCGCGATCACCCAGCGCTACCTGGCCGTCACCCTGGGCGAGCTTAGCAGCGGCCTGGACCGCTTCCACCCCTGGGGTGGATCGGTGGCGGCTGAACAGAGGAGGACCAGCTGATGGGCAAGCGCGAGATACCCCGCGGGCTGCGCGATGTCGCCGACCTGCTGAAGCACCCGGCGATAAACGCAGAAGTGAAGCAGCAGCTGCTCGCCCAGCTCTCGCCGGAGGACCTGGTGCTGATCGGATACAAGCCACCTAAGCTTGCGCCACCTGCGCCAGCTGCACAGCCGGCTGCACACGTCGAACCGCGGCAGGCAACAACACCACCGCCGCTGAAGCTGGTCACTTCATGGCCGGTTGAGATCCTCGAGCTCGAGCCTGATCCCTGCGAGGATGAGGAGCTCGAGGAAGAGGAAGCTGCTGCAGAACGCTCGGATCGGATTCTGCGAGCTCGAGTACACGTATCTTTCCATTGGAGACATCTATTAGTCGTCGAGTTGTTGCTGCTCTGGCCTTGGGGCATTACAGCTTCTGCATTGCTTCTGATCTTGGCTATCGGGATCTTCCAGTTGACATCAGCCGTATAAACTGCAGCCTGCGCCAGCGGGCATCGGGTGTACTTAATAGACTTTTGTCTAGCTTAGGCGCGTGTTAGCGGAAGTATGGAAAAGCCTGAATGCTATCGGCTTGCCGCTCTTCTCTGGTCGCTGGTGCGGGGAATCCAATTAGCGGATTAGTACAACCAGCTCGCGACTCCGCAGCCTACTCTCGTGACTGGAGTGCAGCACTTGGCTTAGGCTAGGGCTACGAGTAAACTAGAGCAGCGGAGGATAGTTTTGGTTGATGATCCACAGGTTCACGGTACCGCTGTTGCAGGCGGATTGCTGGTTGATGGGACAGAAGTAGTTGCCCGTGGGTTGCGCTGGCTGGTGATGAACTCACAGCCTGTGGGCCAGGATGTCGTCTATACACTGAGGGGGATCTCGCAAGCTGCGGAAGGCGATGAGCTAGTAGTCCTCAGCTCGCTGGAGGAGATCCAGCCAGTACAGCACAACTTCAGATACAAGCAGGCCGGGCAACTCCCCGAGTGGCTGGCCTACCATCGGGCCTTCCTGCTGCAACAGGCTCTAGGTCCGCAGGTGATCCAGGCAGTGCAACCAGGCTGCCTAAGGCTTGAACCGTACCAGTTAGTACCAGCGATGCGAGCGATTGCCAGTTCACGTCCGCGACTTCTTCTAGCTGATGATGTCGGGCTGGGTAAGACCATTCAAGCCGGACTGGTGATCATCGAGCTGATTGCCCGCAGGCTGGCGCATCGCATTCTGATCGTTTCACCTGCCGGTCCGCTCATGACACAGTGGCAGCGCGAAATGCTGGAGCGCTTTTCAATTCGGCTCGATGTAATCGACTGGGCCAGGCTGGAGGAGCTCCGGCGTCAGGCAGAGCTGGGCACCAATCCCTTTAACCTAGTGTCACACGGGATCGCGTCCGTGGATTTCCTGAAGCAGGAACGCGTGCTGGAGTTGCTGGAGCGGGCCTCCTTCGATGTGGTGGTCATTGATGAGGCACATCACTGTTCTGAAAGCAGCGGCAGTCTGCTCGAGGATGAATCGCAACGCAGACGGCTAGCGCAGGTGTTGAGCCGGCAGTGCGATTCGCTGTTGTTGCTCACGGCCACTCCTCACGACGGATATGACCGGTCCCTGGCCTCGCTATGCGAGCTGCTTGACAACTCGCTGGTGGATAAACGCGGTTCTCTGCGCGGCGAACGCTATCGCGATCATCTCGTCCGACGGCTGAAATGCCATATCAAAGATCCTGTCACCGGCAAACCGCTGTTCAAGGAACGGGATCCTAAACCAGTCAAGGTTGTTTGCGATCCAACCAGTGACGCCGAGTTCATCCAACTGCAGCAGGATCTACTGGGGCTAGTTGCTCCCAGGCTGCGTCAAGCTTTCCGCACTAAAGACTTCGCCGAGGTGCTTTCGCTGATCGCCCTGCTCAAGCGTAGTGTTTCAACAGTGAAGGCCTGCCATGTGACCCTGCAGAATATCGCCAACCGGTTGCACGGGCAGGCCGAAGACAAGCAGGAAGCGCTGAACACAAAGAAACAGAGACTGCGGTCCATCCGCGACATCCACCGGCGTCTATCTCGATATGGCGTGCTCAGTGAGGCTGAGGAACTCGAGCTGGAGAGTCTGCATGTTGAAGATATCGCTGACCAGCTACTGGATCTTCAGCGCGACGTGCAGCGCGGGCAGTATCAACTCAAACGCGGCAAGGACGTTACCTCGGTCCTCGACCAGTTAGTCGCCTCAGCAGAACGTTTGCTAGATCATGATCCAAAGCTGCGGAAGCTGGTGGCTGAAATCCAGGAGATTCGTGCGCACGAGCCCGACGCCAATGTGCTGGTCTACACCGAATACGCCGACAGCATGTTGGCCGCCCAGGAAGCGCTGGAGAAAGCCGGCTTGGGTGAAGTGCTGACAATTCGCGGTGATGATGATCGTAAAGCGCGCGAGCTGACCACATCCAGGTTCCAGGTGGAGAGGAATGTGATACTCGTCAGCACTGACGCAGCCGCAGAAGGTCTCAACCTGCACCAGCGCTGCCACCATCTGATCCACCTTGAACTCCCGTATAACCCGAACCGGATGGAGCAGCGTAACGGGCGGATCGACCGTTACGGGCAGAAGTTCACTCCCATCATCCGCTACCTATACCTTGCCGACTCGTTTGAAGAGCGCATCTTGCTGCGCTTAGTGATGAAGCATGAGCGTCAGCGTGCCAGACTGAAGTTTGTACCGGCCACGCTTGGCATCACATATGGTGGGTCCAGTCCGGAGGACAGGTTGCTAGGTGCGTTAGTGGAGGAAGAAGGCAAATTATTCGCTCGCGAAGCGCCTAGTTTCGATGTTGCCCAGGAAGACGAAAATGCTGGCTCCAGCGCTGCCCTGCGGGAGCTGCTCGAAGAAATGGATCGTACGCTAACCGGATTTTCGAGTACCCTGACTTCATATAGCTGGCTTGGCGAAGCTGGCGCCGCGGCCAGTGAGCAGAATCTGCGTGAGGCAGACCAGGCTACTCGTTTGGGCAGGCAGGCTGTTCCGGTTGACCTGGTGCAGTTTGTCCGCGACGCTGTAAGCCTGGATCATGGCCAGACTGCACAGCTGAGTGATGAATTGCTGCGGTTTACCTTGCCACCGCGCTGGGCACAGGGATTGGACGGGCTGCCTGGGTACAATCCGGCCGACCGCTCATTCATCATCAAGTTGGAGAGCGACCACAGTGATACAGATGAGACGAGTTCCAAGTACGGTTATCTAGGATTAGCGCACCCGTTGGTCAAGCGCGCCATC
>CAYXMN010000252.1:0-3363 GCA_964465955.1 uncultured Planctomycetales bacterium | reverse complement strand
TTCGGCTTGCACTCGCTCTTGCACGGGCTGCACTTGGGTTTGCACGGCTCGCACTTCGGCTTGCACTCGCTCTTGCACGGACTGCACTTGGACTTGCAGCATTCTTGCTTGCAACCGGTGTCACATGACTTGGTGCAGGTGCTCTGCTTACACTTCGGCGCACAACAATCGCCGGCATACGCAACAGTGGAGCCCAGGAATGCCCCGAGGGCCAGCACCATTAGCGCGGCATAGAACAACTTCCGCATTGAAGTTCTCCCTCACACTTGGTTTCAGATAGGGCCATTATACCCCGTTTGCTTTTCAGCAAGCAAGTGTTAACCAGTTATCAACATACACTGGCGCAGGCGGCCCTGGCCTGCGAACGCACCCATAAAACTACCGCTGCGTCTTATTCAGACTCAGCGTCTGTTTGTTGCGGCTCGTCCATCATCGGCGGCATGCCGTGAACGCCATGATGCGGCATTCTATGATGATCCATCGGCATCAGCTCAGGATGACCCATCGGAGGCATGCCGTGGAAATCCATCGGCGGCATGGCGCAGGGTACATCATAGCCAAACGGCTTAAGCGTATACGCAAACGGGCAGCAGAAGCACGGCATCACCTTCGGTTCGAGCTTCAGCTTCGGCATCGGTTTGCAGGGCTCGCATTTAGGTTTGCAGGGCTCGCATTTAGGCTTGCAGCAATCGACCTTGCACGGTTCGCATTTCGGCGCGCACAGCTTGGTGCAGGTGTGCTGCTTGCACTTCGGCGCGCAGCATCCCGCGCTGGCCGCCGTCGCCCCGAACGCCGTGATGGCGATTACGAGTAAAGCCGTCAAGATAAGGTGGCGCATAACCCCTCCAGGTCTATACAATTGCGACATAATACACTGTGCAACTCAGGCTGTCACGCCCCGCCGGGTGTTAATATCGGTACCGCCCGGAGGTTGATATGCGTAGTCTGATGCCGCTCGCCCTGTCCCTGCTGTTCCTGCTAGCGCCGAGTCTGGCGCGGGCGAACGAAGCTCCGCTGCCCGAGACGCCGGCGCAATTCGTCGCATCCGCCGTGCCGGAGTGGGCCGACCGCGAAGCCGTGCAGGCCGCGCTGGAAGATGCCGGAGCTAACTGGACCGAACTCGCGCTCGCGCTCGATTCGCTGGCGCAGAGAGAAGGGCAAGCCTCCGAGGGTGATTACCGTATTTTGTACAACAATCTGGTGTGGCTGATCACCAGCGCGCCGCATCTCGACCGGCTGGAACTGACCCAAGTCATCCTGCTGGAAAACCTGAGGCTGGCACAGCAAGCGGGGGCCCAATTCGATTACCAGCTCGACAGCGACCTTTTTAGGCGTTACGTGCTCAACTACCGTCTGGATGACGAGCCGGTGACAGCCTGGCGCACTGAACTGGCGGCGCGCTACGCTAAGCAAGCGGATCCCAGCTCCATCGCCGCGGCGGTGGCGCAAGGATTCACCGTCCGTGAACGCGGCTACTTCGGCCCGCAAGCTGACCCCCTAAGCGTGGATAGCGCGCGCGCCGGGACGGGTCAGGAGTTGGCGCTGCTCACCGCCGCCGCCGTGCGTAGCCGCGGGTACGGCACGCGTTTCGTGCGCGAGGGCTTGAGCGGTAAAAGCTGGGTCGAGGTGTATAGCGGCGATCCGCGCGTGTACGACGCCGCGGCCTGGACGCCGCTCTACCCTGATGCGCCGGAGCATAACGGCGAACCGGCGTACGCCGTCGAGCTCTGCGGCGGGAGGCTCGCGGTGGCGACCGCCGGCGACGCCTTTGGCCAAGAGCAAGTGACAGCACGTTATGGAGAAGTTTGCGGCCTGACCGTGGAGTTCACGCGGGCTGGCGCAACGGTGCCGGACTATGAGCACTGGTCGGTCACCGCCATGCACAACGGGCAGATTGTTGCGCTGGATGACCTGGGCTATCCCTTGGGTGAAATGGACTACCCCCTGGACACCACGCCGGACGGCGCTGTTGTTTATTACCTCGGCGCGCCGGGCGCGTATCAGTTGCAGGCCGGCGTGCGCTATCCCGGCGGGATCGTGCACTTGCTGACGCGTGATTTCACAGCGGAGCCGGGCGGGCTTGTGCATATCAGCTTAGCGCTGGATGCTCCGGAGGATCTGCCCGTAACCGCACTGGCCGACCGGCAGGTCGAACTGCCGCTGGCGGAGATGGAGCCTGGCCATCGCGCCTGGCTGTTTGTCATCTTCGATGACAGCGAACCAAGCGTGCGCGCGCTGGAGCTGCTCAAGAGCTATCAGGACGATCCGCGCGTGGCATACCAGGCTGCCGCCTTCGACGCGGACCGCCCCGACTTGCGGGAGTTCGCGCGCGAAACGCTCAAAGTCACCGCTGACGATCCCAAACCCGTGGTCATCTTGGTGATCGACGGCGTAACCAAACTGTACCGCTGCGGCTACGACCTGAGCATCGCGCAATGGATTGAGCGCGCCTTGGACGAAGCGGGTTTGCAGCCTCCGGCAACCGCGGCTTAAACCTTGGCCGGGCTGCCCGGCGGCGTCGACCGGCGCGCGCCTTAGTACGGCCTGCACGCAGCAGTAGTGCACTTCCGCTTAAAAAAAAACGCGGCAGGCGCAGGGCCTGCCGCTATGTTCAATAGGACTCGACGATGTTTAGTGGAAAAACCTGTTGAGGATGACCCCTTTCAAGAAGTCATCCAGCAGAAATTGGAACCGGCCAATCAGCAGCGAGATACGCGCCATCACCGTGTAACCGAAGCTGGCGCCGAAGCTGACCATGATGAAGAACAGCCCGACGCGGCTAATTCCGCCATTGGCGCCTTTATGTTCCAGGCTGAAGAAGAAGAAGATCAGCACCGTGAACACGCCGACGAGGATGATCATCTGTTCCGCGGTGGTGCTGGGCAAAATCTTGAAATACAGCAGAAAACCGGTGATCAGCACGAGCAGGATCGCACCGGCACCAGCCAGCTTGTTGCCCGCGTGAACCGAGAAGCCCAGCAAGGCGAAAAAGCCCAGCATCAAGGCGATCGTCACCAGGACGATGCCGATGTTGGCCCCATTAAACGGCCGTAGTGTTTCAAACAACTGCGGCAGCAGCACACCGTGCACCACGTTGGGAATCGCCAGCCCGGCGAAACCACCAATATAAAACGCGAAGGCGATGCGCGACATCCACGCGATTTTCGGAATCAAGCGCAACAAGATGAGGATGCCGAGGATTGCCGGAATGAGCACCACCGGGTGGTTGTTCACGGTAGATTCGCGGATCACGTCTGGATAAATCACGTTCCAGTACATGATGTTGATGTAATAGCCCACGGAGATGCCCAGATACAGGTGCTCGCCGAATTTGAAAAAGGCGTTGTCCTTGTAAATGAAGCT
>CAYXMN010000251.1:0-3395 GCA_964465955.1 uncultured Planctomycetales bacterium | reverse complement strand
TGGACGTTCGCCAAAGTGCTGTTGCTATAGATGAATCCAGCCGGCGAGGCCGGAGCGCTCCGGTCATAGGCCCAGCTCTCATAGAACCTGACCAAAGCCGGAGAACCGTCATCCGGAATGAAAGTCAGCTCCGCCCTGGCGTTTTCGCCATTATCGATGCTGACCGTACCGCCCAAGGCCAACGCGGTGAAATCCGCGAACGAGTTAAAGCCCCAGTGAGCGCCAACATTGTCAAGCGCGTACGTGGCTGAGGTGAAACCAAGCGCGTTGGGATCAATCGTGGCGGTAGCGTCAATCAGGATATCCGCGTTACTGGTAAGCTCAACCCAATATGACGAGCCATCCGTTCCCACACTCGCAGTCACGCCGACACCCGGCGTGCCGTTAATCGCGGTAGCGATATCGAGTGCGGCCTGCTGCAGGGTGCCTGACAGGCTGGTGTCATAGTTGACAGTCACGCCGTTAATGTCCACTGTGTCACCGGCGGCGGTGAACGCACTAATCGGAAGGCCCGAGTAGCGCGCTTCCTGCGACCAAGTCACGCGGATATCGGATAGGTCGCTGTTGACCGTCAAACCGGTGGTGGTGGCATCCGTCACCGCCGTGATATCCACCGTGGTGGACGTAGGTGCAGCAGCAGTTATCTGTACGCCCCAGGTACCGACGGTGGGGTTATAGCTGGCAGCCGTCACGTCCGGTCCGAGTGCCGCGGTGATCGCCGCTGCAATGTCGATACTCGCCTGTTGCAGCGTGCCGGAAGCACTCGTGTCATAGGTAATCGTGGTGCCGTTGATCACGATGGTTTCCGGCCCGGCGGTGAGCGCGGTAATCGCCGCTCCATCAACTTGGGACGGGCCGGCCTGCCGCTGCTCGCCGCTATAGGCGTGGGTTAAAGTGATGGTCCCGTTGGCATTGGCAGTGGCCACAACGGTGATTCCCGCTGTTTCGTTGATTTCACGAGCCAGCATCACCGCGTTCTGAGCAGCGGTGTTGGTGGCCAAATACGTATCGGTTAAGGTCACGGTAACGCCGTTGATCACCACAGTCTCACCAGTTTGCGGTGCGTTCACCCCGGTTCCCACCGGGATCGTCGTGGTGCCGGTTGCCGCTTGCGCATCGGTGACCGTGATCGAGTTGTTGCCAACGAGGAAGGTGCCCGGTTCTTCCGGTGCTTCGTACAAGCCAGTAGCTATGCCACTGAATGGGCTGGCCGCCGTAATATCCAGGCTAGTGCCGGGGCTGACGCCTTGTAACACTAGCTGGAATTCGTTCTCGGACTCGCGCACCGTGGCTTGCAGCTGCACGCCCATGATTGGGTCTTGGTTAATCGCTTCCGCGATGATGTTCGCGACCTCTTCAAAGTCCGCCGCGCCGCTGGCATCGTAAGTAATCGAGTTGCCGTTGATCGTCAGTGTTTCCGGCCCGGTGGGAATTGCATTGATCGCTGAGCCGACAACGACCGTCCAAGGCTCAGCCGCACCGGCAAAGGTCAGGATCCCGGTGGTGCCCACATTGGCGTTGTCATTGTTGGCGCTGCCATAACGATAACTAGAAGCGTCAAGGTTGGATTTAAACTCCAGCCATGTTGTGCCCTGGGCCTCGAGCTTCTTGCCGTACGCGATGATGATATTGCCGATGCCGCGCCCGGTATCGATCGCTGTGCCGTCCGCCGTCAGTTGGTTGTACCCTTGAACCTTGTAGCCTTCGCCGCTGATCAGGTTCCCGGCCTTATCAACATTGAAGTCGCCGGCACGTGTGTAAATGGTCTCGGCACCGTTGGCCAGCATGAAGAATCCCGCGCCGTTGATCGCGAAGTCCGTTGAGCGCGCGGTGTTCTCCAGCGCGCTCTGCTGCATCAGGTTGTGGATTGCCGCCACCTGCATGCCCAAGCCGATCTGGCGCGGGTTGATACCGCCCAGCTCGCCGGTCGGCGCGCTGGCGCCGCGCATGGTCTGGCTGAGCACGTCGCTGAAAATCACGCTGGCGGCTTTATAACCAGCGGTATTAATATTCGCTAGATTATTTGCAATATTATCGATGCGCAACTGGTGGTTGCGTAGACCAGTGGCTGCGGTAAAAAAGGCGCTTCCTGCCATTTAGTCCTCCATGAAATTGCTAGTTGCCGCATCTGTGCGGCAGTGACGTTGCATGGAGGAGCGGCCCGCCGCTGTCGGTTGGCGGGTCCTTGAGCCCCCCTGCGCCGATCCGGCTGCAGGGTCCAGCTCTCCGCTCCATTCTCTCCCCAACGTTGACAAAGTACTGGGCCGGCGGCCCCGGCGATTGAAGCTACGGCACGAACACCGCGCTGTCGATATTGGTCACCACATTCTCTTTGAGCTGTTGCTGGTCAAACGCGGTGATCACGGTGCGGCTGGGGACATTCACCACCAGCGCGTAATCTTGGGCCAGCACTAAGCTGTCGCGGCTGCCCTTGGCTGAGGCGCGGTTGACCGCGTCCTCCACCTTGGCCACTTCAGGTTCCGACAGGTGGATGCCCCGGCTCTCCAGGCGCTTAACCGCATGCGCGGAAAACTTCACGCCACCGGAGGTTCGCAGTTGCTCATCCAGTAATTGGCGGAACGCCACGTCTTGTTCCGTGTGCTGCACCGCGTTGGTGGCCGCACCCGGCAGTTTGGCTGCCGCCGGTTGGCTGCTAATCAGCTGGCCCGGTAGTAGCTGGTCTACCACTAACTTGCCTCCTCCGTCGACTCATCAGGCGCGGACACTGAGATCAGTTGTTCCAACAGCAGCAGTTGATCGCCGATGATCAACACCGGTTCACCCTCCACCAGTTCGACGTGATCGACGACGCCGGTGACTGCAGTTTGATTGCCGTCCATGCCTTCGACGTATGTGCCGATCAATGAAGCCGCGTCGGACAGCTGTCCTTGCTGGAGCAAATTACTCATCGTGGCGTTCATCGTCATGAGCTGCTCCACGGTGTTGAGCGCCGCAAGCTGCTGGGTGAAGCCCTGGCTATCCACCGGGTTCATCGGATCTTGGTTCTTCAACTGCTCCAGCATGAGGCGCATAAACGTCTCACCGCTCGAGAGATCTTGCGTATCCGTGACCACCGGATTTTCAGGATCCACATTCTTCACGATTTGCGAATTACCTGATCCGGTAAAAATTGAGGTCGTATCCGTCGTCCCGTAAAGCATATATCCTCCGGGATTACATCTGCTCCCTTGCGGGGGCCTACGGCGGGCAGCCCGCCGCCACGCAACGCTGCGTTAACTGGCGGCGGGAACTGCCTGGACCGCGCGGCTAAACTCGTTAGCCGCCATGTTTGCTTCAGGTTCGGACACAGCCGAGCGCTGGCCCGGCTGGTGCTGCTGGCGGGAATGCTCTTCCCCGGTATGTTCGCCTTCGCCTTGATTGCTGGTCCCGACGAC
>CAYXMN010000250.1:0-3408 GCA_964465955.1 uncultured Planctomycetales bacterium | reverse complement strand
AAGCTGATAATCATCCCCAGCACACCAAAGAACATCAGCCCTAGTAATACCAACATGCCGTACTGGGTAAACATGCGCACTTTGTCGCGAAAGCGCCAGGGCACCACCATTTCAAGCACGTGCCCGCCGTCCAGGGGTGGGATCGGCAGCAGGTTGAACACCATGAGCACGAAGTTAATCATGATGAACACGCTGAGCAGGAGGCGCGGGAAGACGGGTATTTCCGCGCCGGATTTGAACAGCAGATAGGCGATGCCGATACTAAGCATCATCAGCGACAGGTTCATCGCTGGGCCGGCAATCGCCACAAGAATTCGCCCCATTTTATAGTCGCGGTAGTACATCGGGTTGGTGATGACCGGCTTGCCCCAACCGAAACCGAACCCCATGAACAACGTCATGACGATAAAAATGGTGCCGACGGGGTCCAGGTGCGCCAGCGGGTTTATAGTCAGCCTGCCTTGCGCCCGCGGGGTGGGGTCGCCCATCTTGGTTGCCATCGCGGCATGGCCGAACTCATGCATTGATAGCGCGAGTACGATCGAGGGCAAGGCCGCGGCGATGTAAGGTAAGTCCAACATAACTGCTATTCTTCCTCATCGAACTGGCTGAGTTCCGCAACCAACTGCTGCGCCATGTCTCGTTCAGCCTGCTCAGTTGTGATAACACCATCGGCGCGTAAATATCGCAGCTTAGCCTGAATTCGCCCGATCGCCGCGCCCGGCGGCAGTCCCAACTCTATTAAGTCGTGTCCGGTCAGGCAGCCGTGGCACCGGCTGTAATCCTCAAGATACGCCTTGAGCTGCTTGCGTGCGATCACGCCGGCTTCGGTGCGCGGCTGGAAAATGAACAGCGCCAAAGCGATGCCGCGCCGGGCGTAATGGTCCAACTCCTGCAGCACCTGGCTTGGGCTGGCGGCCAGGCTTAAGTTTGCCGCGCTGGAGCGCAGCACTTCAACCGCTGTGCGGCATGCCAGCAGGTCGCGCTTGTGCAGGCCAATGCGCTGGCCGGCGTTGAACAGGTACGCCGGCGGGACGCTTTGCAGCACCCAAGCAGTCCGCACGAACCACGGGGCCAAATCTTCCGCTGCGAGTAAATCTGGTTGGTTGCGCAGCGAAATGTCCAGCCCCGGTCCGTCCTCCAACTCCCATAAGGCACTGATTCCGTGAAGCGCCGGGCTTAACGCCCGGGTCAGCCCGGTCAAGTCCATCACCGCCCAGAGCTGCTGCCAGTGCTCTTCGCCGGTGATGCACTCCAGTTCGTAGCGCACGCGTTCCGGGGTCAGGTGATCCAACACGCCGTCATCAACCGCGGTCTGGTATAGCACGCGCGTGGTTGGTTCCAGATCGTAGCCCAGGCGCATCGAGTATCGCAGGGCGCGCATCAACCGCGTCGGATCGTCGTGGAAGCTGTTGCCGTGCAACACGCGGATGACTTTATCGCGCAGGTCGCCCGTTCCGCCGGTAGTATCGATCAGTTGCGCATTGTTAGTAAGATCTATCGCTAGTGCGTTCACCGAGAAATCACGCCGGGATAAGTCGCTTTCGAGGCTCACCAGGGTTGTATCCACCACCGGCAGGTGGCCGGGGATCGGATAGCTTTCGGTACGCGCGCTGGCGATATCAATGCGCACCGGATCGGCGGTCTCCAGCGTGGCGGTATGAAACGCGTCGTTGATCACGAGCTTGCCGGGTAAGCGACGTACCAGCTCATAAGCCAGGCGGATGCCTGGGCCGCCCCGGCTGTCTGCCGGGCCTTCGACGATGATGTCGAAATCACGCACACTGTCCGCGAACTGGTCGCGGGAGAATTGGCCTAACTCGATCCGCATCAAGTCGCGCGGTACGCCGCCTACGAGCGCTACGCGCAAGTCTAACGCCTGGGCCGCGTCACGAATCCGGTAGCTGAGATGGCGCAGGGATACCGGCAGCGCGGCTTCAAGCAAATCGAGGAGGTGGCCAGCCACGCTCCTATTATCCCCGATCCGTGCTCCCTGCATAGCTAAAGCGCGGGTTCCTCAAGCCGCCGGCGCTTCAAATGCAGAATGCTGCGCCAGAGCCAGAACAGCAGGAAGAGCACCAACAACGCGGCCAGCGGAGCAAGCATGTATCCCATGGCGGTGCCGGCCAGGGCCGTAACATCCTCCACCCAAGACAGCACCGAATTTCCCAGCCCGCCGGTAAAGCCGGTAGACAGCAAGCGCAGTTTAGCCTTGGCGACGTGGATCGTGCCCGCGGTTGCACCACCGATGATGATGCCGAGGATCATCGCGACCATGGGATCCATGCCGGTGATGATGCTGCTGGCAAGCAAGGCGCCCGCCGCCGGTTTGACAACCAGCCCCGCCGCGTCAAGGAAATTGTCCACCCCGGGGAACTTGTCAGCCACGATTTCCAGCACCGCAGCCAAGCCGAACACTGTAGCAACTTCCCAGCGGCCCATCCACTCGAATCCCGGCGCGAGCGTGATGTACCCAGCCTGGGCCAGCAAGCTGATGGCGAATGGCGGGATAAACGCTCGGAGGCCAGCAACCGCTGAAAGTGAGATGGCCATTAACATAACTAAGACTATTTGGATTACGTCCATAGTAATATTGATTTTAACTTCGATATATGAGAAAAACAACCTTGATTTCAGTGATTTGTGAAAGACTGTGAATACGTGAAGTATAATTGATGCATGTCGCTGGACGGCTGCCGTCCGTGCGCGCATTGAGGAGGCATAGTTATGTGGCAACGGTTTGTGCGATTCCTGCGGAGCATTTTCGGTGGGGCGATCGAGGCGATGGAAAACCCGGAACTGATCCTCAAGCAGGCCATCCGCGATATGCGCGACAAGGTTCCCAAAATCAATCAGAACCTGGCGAAGATGCGTGGTGGTTTGAACCTGCTGGAGCAGGAATATAACGACTACGCCGATCAGGAGCGCAAGCTCATCGCGCGGGTTAAAGCAGCGCTAGAAGCGGGGGATGAAAGCTTGGCCAGCGACTATGCCGTGCGCCTTAAGCAAGTGCAGGTCAGTAAAGAGCGCAACTTCGAGCAGATGAACAGGGCCAAGGAAGCCTATGACAAGGCGGTTGAGTTTAAGCAAGACTACATGCGCGAAATGGATAAGAAGACCAAGGAGGCCATGCTTGCCATACGCGAACATGAGGCCAGCAAATGGAAAGCAGAAGTGGCCGAGGTCTTCGAAACCTTCGAGGTCGGTGATGTCGACCAGACCGTCGACGAGATGATGCAAAAGCTGCGCCAGAAGACCGCGATGGCCGAGGGCAAGCTCCAGATGGCTGTCGAGAGCGTCGATATGCGTGAGATCGAGCTGGAAAAGCGCGCCGAAAAAATTGAAGCCCAGGAGCTGCTCAAGCAGTTCAAGGTGGAATGGGGCCTTGAAGGCAAGGACATTCAGCAG
>CAYXMN010000249.1:0-3435 GCA_964465955.1 uncultured Planctomycetales bacterium | reverse complement strand
ACATCGACCCGATCGATGAGGCAGTTTAGAATCCGCCGCGCCCCATTGAGATCGCCTCGCTCCACGCAGCCTTTCAGGACGTGGGCTCGCGCGAGTTGGCTCTCCGCATCTTCCTCCACGCTCTCGCTTAGCACAGCCATATACTCGGCAGGTAATCGCCGCGCCTGAGCGACCTGCGCGAATCGGGGGCCATCGAGCAAGCGGCGAACGCGGTGCTGTTCCTGCATCACCTGAGCTGCGCCCAGCCCTGCGAAACCCCGTTGCATCCGCCGCGCAGGCGGTACTCGCCTGGTGAAGATCCGGCGACGGAGGATGAGGGCGCGGTCACGGTGCGGGCGGCCTGCGGGCTGCTGCCCCAGGTTGAGGCGCTGCTGGCGGCGAACCGCGGCGGGCCCACCGGCAAGGCGCGGCTGCTCTGGCACGCGCCGGGCCTGCGGTTCCTGGAGCTGGAGCGAAGTGGAGTGGGTTAACCCGCCGCGGGCGTGCCGGCTTGCAACTCCAACACCTGCGTGATGTTGCCGTTCAAGTCGCACGTCACGGCGCAGGAGTAGTCCTGGTCCAGGCCGTCCGCGATAGCAGTCAGCGCGTTCATGGCGTTGTAAGTGATGTACGACATATAACGTTTGAAGTGACTTAAGCATTCTAATTGAATCCCACATATTACTACGATAACATTATCCATATAGACACCGCAATCAGCAGCATAGCGATCGAAAGTGCTAACCTCCACTCTACGTTTTCTATCATTATCGAAATTATTAATAAACAAGAAGTAATAGCTGAAGAAATAGATAAATAATGAAAGAGATCCATGTTAGCTATATGTCTAGCTATAATCAAACCAGTGATTGTTACTAGAAAGGTACATGTCCATATTGAATATATAAAAAATGATATGTTCATAATATTAAATCCAATAGCTTCCCACTCCATTGGCTCTTGAGAAGATCGACACAATCATCAACATCGTGAGCATCAATGTCAAACCAATCTCCAAATCCATTTGAACTTCCTTCTTGCTCTGACTCTCCTCCTAAATCATTTGTACCGCAACAATGAGATAACTCATGTAGGATTGCTTTTGCATAATCATAAAGCGATCTGCCAGATTCAATTAAAATATTGATTGCACACAAACCATATTTCTCTTGAAAGGAAGGTAAATATAGGTCACCTCTTGTTAATCCAAAAAAGTATCTAGAAGCACAACCTATTCCGACTTTAGTATTAAGAATGCAATTCCAAAATCCATCCACACAACAAGGATCGAAACCTCTAATCCCAGCCCTCCCTTGTTGTTTTGCTTCGCGATTAAGATTACAGCATCCAATTGCGGCCATGAGAGCTAAGTTGTAAGCCTTATTTTTCACCATATGACACAATCGCAGCCAATTATGATAACCATGTATGTTAATAGGAGCATCTGGATCTTCAGGTATATCATCCCATAAGGGCATGATACTAACCAAGACTATTTCTCCAATATGAACATATCCTGGTGGAGATTCAGCAAGACCGCAACCGCCGTTGACCCCCGGCCCCCCCGTCCCAGTCCGCCCTGATCCGCCGCAGCCTGGACAACCGCCGCCGGTGCCGCCACCTGCGCCTCCTGTACCCAACTGGCCCTCGCAGTGATTGGTCCAGTTTGGTTCCAATTCTCCTGTGCAATGGACTCCACTACGGCTACATTCGGTTGGACATGAGCAATTTCTCTGCAGCGGGCCAACGAAATTCTCGGTTTCAACTGGATTCCGGCATGGCCACTCACAGCAGCAACACGAAGGAATACCGGCTGCCTCACATTCTGCTGGGTCGCTTTTTACTGTGCTCCCGCCTCCACCCAGCCCAGATGGCCCGTCCAAGCCATTGCCGCTGCCGTCCCCGCATCCATTATTCACGCTGTTCCCCCAGCCGCCGGGGGAGTTGTTCCACGGCAAAGCTGGGGAGATGCGTCCCAGGTTCAGCCCGCCCGCGACATACGCACTGCCATCCCCTCGGCCCAGCGGGTTGAGATCGCGTCCTATGCTCTCGCTCGTGACGCGGGCGTAGCTGCCCGCGTAGGACAGCGCCGAGCCGAGGATGCCGATGCGGCCCTTCTCGCGCGCGTCGGTCAGGCGCGAGAGGTCGTTCACTGAACCGGAGCTGGCCACCGTGCCGTCGAAGAATAGCCGCGATTCTACCGTCACCGCGCCTTCCGTGCTGGTCAGGCCTTCCGCGAAGTCCAACCCGCCGCCCGTCGCGTCCTTGGCCATCGGACGACCCTGCCCATACAGCAGCTTGTCGTCGCCCGCCCGCGAACCTAAGTCCGCCAATGCGCACCATCGGCCATCCAGTAGTATGCGTGTGAGTCCCATTCTCATGTGAAGGCCTCCGGCGTCACGATGTCCGACGCGCACCGGTGTGTTGTGACAGCTCCCCCGCCTCGCGCCACCGCTCCCCCGAGCTGTGCCGTCCCTGGCATGCCTCGCGCCACCGCTCCCCCGAGCTGTGTTGTCCCTTGCATGCCCCGCGTGAGCGCTCACCAGCCTCGCTACGAGAAAGGTGCTTTGCCTGGCGTTGCGCTGAGACACAGTCTCACCGTGTCGCGCCGGGGCCAGGCGGACTGGGGGGCGGGAGACCGGCGCAGGGCACAGGGCGCACTGCCGCGCCGGTGTACGTACAGATGTAGCCGCAGGCCCCCGCATAGGCAGAGTATAACTCACTGTGTGGCAGGCAAACGCTGGCTCTACCACGTCACCCGCCGTCGTGGGGGGTGGTCCACGTCGCCTGCCAGAGCGACACGTGCCTGCGCGATGTTGTACCCCGCCCCGCCCCGCTGTGGATCAGCTCACCCGCCTCGCGCCACCGCTCGCCGGAGCTGTGTCGTACCTTCTTTGCCTCGCGCTGGTGCACGCTGGACTGGCGCTGCGCTGAGACTCAGTCTCAGCGAGTCGCGGCGGCCTTACTGGAATGGCGAAGCTGACTTGTAACCCTCAGGGATTCCGGTTGCTACAAGCGCCAATGAGGCAGTGAAGTATGTAGTGTGAGTTCTCCTGAACAATCCTGAATTCCCTTGACTCTTATAACTAGTGAAGCTATAACCATATAGCCGTGCTCCAACGGCGAAGGGCAGGATATTGCGAGGCTATATAAGGAATCTTGGGACGGTTGGACTTCTTGGTCTTGTTGCGCTTTTCCACTTTTCCTGTTCCTCGTCATCTGACGTATCACCGGCGAGTTCGATCCCTGCAACACAAATCGATCAGGCCGCGCCATCGTTGTCAGACCTACAGGATGAACTAAGCAAGGCTTTCACCTCACTGGGCATCGACCCGGACAAGGTTGCCGCAGCTGCGCCCACCGGCGCGGACAACGCAGTGTTTGATCTCAGCGCTGAGCTTATTGACCCCGATGGCGATGGCGGCGATCCACCCACCGGCGTGCAACTCACCTGGA
>CAYXMN010000248.1:0-3483 GCA_964465955.1 uncultured Planctomycetales bacterium | reverse complement strand
GCTACGGCTGCAATCTGGCCGCGGCGAGCGGCACCCTGGCCGAGTTTACCCCGGATTTTCCGCTGCCGGGCGGATCCTTCGCCGGTTTAAGCTACGCCATCTATTACGCGGATATGACCTATGCCGGCGCGCCGCCCCAGCTTAGCTTCGTCTGGCAAACCCCGCCGGCGGCTGGGCAGTGCTGGGTCGGGCTGGGCCACCAGGAGCGGGGGGTGTGGGATTGGTACCGGCTGGACGATCCCAGCGCGCTCGACTTGGGCGTGGCGCAGTGGCAGCCTTACCTGCTGCCGGACGATCCGCCGCGGATGGTGGTAGCGCTGGTGCTGACGGGGGACGACGGCGCCGTGCTGGCGCATTGGCGGGCGGGTGACGCTCCCGCGCCGCCGGCGGATTCCCTGTACCTCTTGCCTGATAAAACGGTAGTCGAGCCGGGCGAGATCGTGCGGTTCACTGTCTTTTCCTATCAGCCGGCGCATGAGCTGTGGTTTGTGCAGAGTATCCGCGTGCTGGTCAAGGCGGGCAACACATATGTCGCCAATTCGCTTAACCTCGGGGAGCCCGGCGGCGGGAAGGCAGAGCAGGACGGCGTGTGGGCCGTGCAGACCTCCGCGGCAGGCGTCTGGGTATCCGACTGGTGGGAGACGGAAGACAGCGGGCTGGAGGGCTATGACGCCCTCGATATCAATCTCACGCCGCTGGGACCGGACAACGCCACCGCCGGCACCGGTGCGCTGTGCAACTTCGAGCTGGAACTGCACACGACCACCGACGTGCTCATTATGAGCGAATACAAGGTCCAACGGACGACCTATTGCGACGGCAACGGGATGACCTACACCTGGGGGCGCCAGGATAACGCGGGCTTTCCCGGCATCGTGGTCCTCCCGCAGTGAGGCGGCCGGTTCAGCCGCGCCCTAGGCCTTGCCGATGTCGTGGGTGGTGAAGTTCAAGTCCACTCCGTGCCGGGCCAGGCCGGCGTAGAGGTACTTGCGGAAGGCCACGTCGCGCGCCAGCGACTCGGGCAGAACGATTCCCGGCTCGCCGGGCAAGCGCCCCTGGGCCAGTTGCTGCGCGATCAGCACCGCGGGTAGCCCGGTCGTGCGCGACATCGAGAACTGGCCGCGCTGGTCGGTGTGGTCGAGCATGTCGCACTGCAGCCGTTGCAGCCGCCCGCGCCGGAGGCCCTCGGCGGTGACGCGCATCACCGTGTACTCCTGCATGCCGGGGCGCAGCTCCCAGGCCTTGAACAGCAGCTTGGCCGTCACGTCCAGCGGGCGCACGCTGTGGCTTTCCACCTGGAGCGGCTGGCTTGAGAAAAAGCCCAGCTCGCGCAGCATGCGCATCTTTTCCGCCGTGCCGGGATAGCGCAGCGTCTTTTCCGTCATGTCGGGGAACGGCAGGGTGTCGAGCAGCGTGCGCAGGCCGTCGGTGTTGAACGCCTCCAGCGTGTCCACCCCCGGCAGCTCGGCCTGTTCCACATCGCTGAGCGCGGGGCGTTCGACAACGTGCCCGCCCATCTTCAGCCGCGCCGGGCGCAGGTATTCCGCGATGACGTCGATCGGCGAGAACGGCGCGCGGTATTCCAGCGGCCAGCGGCGTTCGACGGGCAACCCGCCGACCATGATGGACAGCCGCAGCGGCACATCGAACTGCAGCGCGAAGTCCATCGCGATGATGCCGCCCAGGCCGGGCATCACGCCGCAGTCCACCACGGCGCGCACGCCGCGCGCTTGGGCCAGGGTGTTGAGCGTGCGCGGATCCTCCGGGAAGAAGCTGATGTCCACCACCGGCTTGCCCGCGTCGAGCACCTGCTCCAGCATACGGTAGCCCAGGTTGCCCGGCACCGCGCCGACCACCACGTCCGCCGTGCTGATCGCGCTGGCCAGCGCCGTTGGGGAGGACAGGTCGGTTTGCAGGCATAACACCTTGGACCACTGGGCGCAACGCGACAACACTTCGCCGTTGATGTCGGCCAGGGTGACGTGGCAGTGGGGCTGGTCCGCCAGTTGGCGCGCGATAAAGCCGCCCACCAGCCCCCCGCCCAACACGGCAAAGCGTGTCTCAGCCATGACTCTAGTATACAGTATCCGGCGGCAACGGTCCGGCGGTGCTAGGCGTGCGCCTGGGCCAGGCCGGCCATCACTTGCTGCGTCGTCTCACCGGCCAGTTTGCATTGCGCGCGGCTCACGTCGAGGTGGGTGACCGCGCGCAGCCGCCGCGCGCCGATGGAGTGCAGCAGCACGCCGGCCTCGCCCAGGGCGGCTGAGACCTGCTCCGCCAGCAGCCCCGGCGCGGTGACGTCGATGATGACGATATTGGTTTGCGGCGCGTGGCAGGACAGCCCCGGCGCGCGGCCCGCCAGCTTGGCCAGCAGCTTGGCGTTGTCGTGATCCTCGCACAGGCGCGCGCGGTTGTGCTCCAGGGCGTAGAGCGCTCCCGCCGCGATGATGCCGGCCTGGCGCATCTGGCCGCCGAACATCTTGCGGAAGAAGCGGCCCTCCTCCACCAGCGCGCGGCTGCCCGCCAGCGCGGAGCCCACCGGGGCGCCCAGGCCCTTGGAAAAGCACACGCTGAGCGAATCGCACGCCTTGGTCCAGTCGCTAGGCGCGGTGCCGGTCGCGACGCAGGCGTTCCACAGCCGCGCGCCGTCCATATGCAGCACCATGCCCTGCTCATGCACGTAGTCGCTGACCCGGCGGTACTCCTCCAGGGGCCAGGCCACGCCGCCGGCGCGGTTGTGCGTGTTTTCCACCACGACGAGGCGGTTGCGCGAGTGGTGGATGTTGACCGGCGCCATCGTCTCGCGGATGTCTTTAGCGCTGAACAGGCCGTCCGGGGTTTCGATCAGGCGCGGGGCCAGGCCGGACAGCGCCGACGGCGCGCCGCTTTCGTAGTAGACCACGTGGCTCAGCTCGTGGCAGATGACGGAATCGCCGGGCCGCGCGTGGATGCGCAGGCACACCTGGTTGCTCATATGGCCGCTGGGCATGTACAGCGCGGCCTCCGTGCCGAGAATCTCCGCGGTGAGCTCTTCCAGGCGGCGCACCGTCGGATCCTCCTGCATCACGTCGTCGCCCACTTCAGCCTGGGCCATCGCTTGGCGCATCGCCGCGCACGGGCGGGTCACTGTGTCACTGCGTAAATCAACCGGCAGCATGATTACCCCTCCGGAGGCGGCTTGGCGCCCTCAACAGCATACCGCACCTACCAAGATCTGTAAGGATTGAAATGTCGATTATTCTTCTTCCGCCAGGTTCGGCAGGTTGTCCAGGCCCGGCGGCTCGTCAGCAGCGGCGGCGGCGGCGAACGTTGCGGGGCGCGGGGGCAGGTCGTCCAGGCTGGCCAGGCCGAACAGCTCCAAGAACTGCGCGGTGGTGCGGTAGAGGAAAGGCCGCCCCGGCCCTTCCTCGCGCCCGGCCACGGTGAGCAGCCGCCGGTCGAGCAGGGTGCGCAGGGTCGAGTCGCTGGCCACCTGGCGCAGTT
>CAYXMN010000247.1:0-3515 GCA_964465955.1 uncultured Planctomycetales bacterium | reverse complement strand
TTCGACGAAGCCGTGAAAGTGCTGGCTGACCACAAAAAGAAGGCTTAGCGAGCGGCAGCGGCCTGCCGGTCAAACTGAGGATAATGCGCGGCGCCTGCCAGCCAGGCCCGCGCGTTTGCGTTGGGGAGCGGGGCGGCTGGAACCGCGGGAGGAGATGAGGCGCGGGGCGCAGCAGGCATTGCTGCTGCCGGGGCTAGCGGCGTTAGCGCTGCCCGCGCTGCCCAAGGCTATCGCTACGAACTTGGCCCGCCAGGCGCGAGGCGGATCGTGGCGCGGGTGGCTTACCGCTCGTCGCAGCAGGAATTCGTTGAAGGCATTTTGCAGGCGCGCCGGAGCGGGAACTGGTGCCGCAAGTGTTAATGGCGGAGATGGAATACGCGCCTAAGCCAAGTTGCGTCTTAAATCGGCGGCCTAGTCGGAAGAGCACGCTAGTGAGTCTCACGAGCGGTCGTCATGCCGCCACAGCCTCGCAATTAGCTGTTACAATGCAAGCATAGGCTTTTACCTAGCTGGGAGGCGCAAAATGCCGCGGTTTCTGATGTTACGTTTCCGTGCGTTACTGATGGGAATGGCAGTTGCAGGTCTAGCCGTTTCTTGCGGCGGCTCAACTTCAGGCACGTCCATGTTTGATTACGCCTCGCCGGTCGTGCGCAGCTTGACGTTAGCAGAGGCGCAGGCCCAGGTGCAGGCCCTCACCGCCGGGCCGGGCGTCGATGAAGCGGTGCTGGCCCGGCTGAAGGAGACACTGAAGGAAGCGCTGGCGGCGACAGGCCAGGTGAAGTTCACCTCCGCCGCGCCAACCGGCGATGATGCGGCAACGGAGCTTACCTTCGACCCCTTCTCCGGCAAACTGAGCTGGTACTATACCAGCCCCGGCGACTATGACCAGAACTCCGAAATCAATCCGGCGGATCTAGTCCCGATTGCCCAGTACTATCTGGAGACGAGTTTCCCGGATAATTTTCCATACGATTCGATCCGGTCTGTGATCGATGGCGACAACAACACGGAAATCGCTGCGGCGGACATCGTGCCGATCGCCCAAAACTTCCAGGCGCTGACCTACCGGTTCGCACTGTATTACAGCTCAGATGCGGCGGACTATCCCGCGACGAACTTCGAACCCAACGGCGCCGGCGCGCAGGAAGTGGACTCGATCAGGTTTGGGGACTACATTGGTGATCCCGCAGTTGAACGTCTGCGCTATGAGCAGGATTTCACACCTCAGGTTGGCTATTACTGGCTGCGCCCGCTCGACAGCCTCGGCGATCCCGGCACGCCCTCGAACCTGCTGGCGTTCCCGGCATTACCGGCGCAGGCCGCAGTCTCCCAGTTGGACTATGCCGTGGACGGCACGGTCGTGACCGACAGCCCCTTCGCCTGGGTGGATGTAACGTACACCGCGATCGACGGGCCGCTGTATTACAACCTGTCCTTCAACGGCGCGTGGGTCATCCAAAACATCCCGCTGCTGCCGGTCGCGGGCGTGGGTGTGGAGCAGACCGTCACCCTCGGCTTTGATCTCGGCGTTGATCCCGGCACGGCGGTCGCCAGCGGTTCTGCCGGAGCGCAGATCAGCCTGGCGCCGCAGGCTGCTCAGCCGGAGGAAACCGGCGAGGCCGAGGTTGGCGAGGATGAAGTGGTAATCGACCATGGCCGCGGCGGCGCGATCGATCCCGGCAATCCGCAAGCCGAGCTGGGCGGCGAGGTGGTGGACAGCGCGGCGCATGGCGGCGCGTTCCCCAACCAGGACTGTGGCAACAACGAATGCGTACTGGCCGGGGTTAGCAACAGCTTGCAGTGGCTGCGCGACACGGCGGGCGCGCCGCCGACAGGCAAGGATATCAGCATCGATCACTGGAAACCGATTCTCGACTGGCAGGAACAAGACGGCGCTAATGCGGGCTGGGCCAACCGCAAGTCCGAGTACATGCGCACCAACGGTTACGGCGTCAGCACGGAGGGTTATCCGCCGGAGGACGATCCTGAGCATGCCGCGACGGCGGAAGAATGCGACAAGGCGCTGCAAGCGTTGAAAGACGGCAAAGACGTGGAACTGAACGGCGCGAGCCATTGCGCCGCGCTGGTGGGCATGGCCAAGCTGGCGAGCGGCGCGTATGTGCTGTATGTCGCCCACGACACCGATCAAGGTTCGGCTGGCGGGCAGAAGATCGAGAAGGTGATCTATCACCCGGCAGCGGACCAGCCGGTGGCGGAAAGCGGCTGGGGCTTCAACGGCAAACTGATCAACGGCTTTGTCGCCGAATGGGCGGAAGCGGAATCCACCACGCAGGCGGCCTTTACCCAGACGAACTACCTGCTGGAGGGGGTCGCCACCGACGATAGCGAGTGGGCGGAGCTGGAGGTGACTTACACCGCCAGCGGCGGCAACGGCGTCCAATATTTGAACCTCAGTCTCGGCGGCGAGTGGGTCATGCAGAACGTCCCGCTGCGTGATCCGGATGCGTCCGGCGGCGCCGTTACCGTGGTCATCCCCTTCGCCATCCTCGGCGATCCCGAACCGGGCGAGGAGTGGGTGGAGAGCTTCTTCGACGTGTACCTCAGCCCCGCGCTGCAAACGTCAGCGCCTAGCGGGGCGTACCTCTGCACCGTCGGCGAAGGCCAATACACGATGGATTCCGGCGAGGCCGGCGTGGCTTTGACTTACACCGGGCCGACGACAGATCCGCTGTGGTGGATCAACAGCGACTTCACCGATGCCGCGTTCCACCCCTGGAGCGCGATTATCAACCAGAACTGCGGGAACGGCGAGTGCGCGCCGACTGCGGTGAGCAACAGCCTGAAAATGCTTAAAGCCGCCAATCCCACGGCGATGGCCGGGCTGTCCGATACCGACCTCGGCATCGGAACGATGAAAGGCGCGACGAAGTGGAGCGCCGGTCCGCCGCCCGGCGCGCCAGGCGGCACGCCGGATGCGGCCGGGGCGTGGTGGAACCAGAAAAAGGAATGGATGAACGCACGGGAGAACTATCCGATCCAAACCGAGATCGTTAAAGACAAGGCGCAGCTGGACAAAATCAAGGACGCCATCCGCAAAGGCCAGGACGTCGAGTTGCGAGTGCCGGGGCATGTGGCGATGATCACCGGCATCGTCGAAATGGCGGACGGCACCTACGTGCTGGAGGTGGCGCACGATACGGATCAAGGCCCTAACACCAGCGGGACTCAAGTGGAGCTGGTGAAATTCGATCCGGCGACGGGCAAGTTCACAGGCGGCACGTGGATCGACGGCAAGTTTTTCACCGACGGCACCAACAACGGCGCGGTGTTCGTGGTGGAAAGCGTGAGCTCGCTTAGCCCCAAGCAAACCGATTACACCATCAACGGCGTGGCGACCACCGACAGCGGCTGGGGCGAGGTAACCTTCACCCACACCCAGGACACAGCCGAGATGGAATTTTTCAACATGTCGGCAGGCGGCAACTGGGTAGTGGAAAACCTGCCGTTGCCCGTGCTGAATCCGGGGCAAAGCCAGGCGGTCACCGTGCGGTACA
>CAYXMN010000246.1:0-3517 GCA_964465955.1 uncultured Planctomycetales bacterium | reverse complement strand
CTGACTCGGATTCAATTTCGGACGTAACTTCTGCTTCAGTCTCTGTGGTTGCAGTCTCCGCCATGGCACCCACAGTAGCTTCATCCTCAGCCGCCGTGGGTTCATCTGCTAAAGGGCGTTCATCCTCTACTGGAATCCCAAGTTCGCCTCGAGCAGTGGCCACGATTTTTGGTGCGCGGGTTTCTAATTCTTGAAGGAGCTCTTCGAACTGCGCGAAGTCTTTAGTCGCGGTATCAATTTGCTCACGTAACTCCAACACGTGGACTTCCAATTCAGCAGTCTCTGGGATTGCGACCTCCAGATCTGGCCTTTCGAGCAATGCAGCGGCTTTCGCCATCACGGCGGCATACCCCTCGCGCTCACGACGAATCGCTGCCTTCTGCTCCAGCTCTTGCTCATGCTCAGTAAGCTGCGCTTGCACTTCATTAAGCCGTTGCTGGCTGGTCTGGTATTTTTCCAGAAGTAACCGCGCTAGCTGAATATCCTGCTCGAACATGTACTGCTCCTTAGAATTGGAAGATATCTCCCTTTGCTTCAATCTGCTTAAAAACTTCAGGTTTGAAACGGTATAGCAGCGCAGGGCGGCCGCGTCCTCGCGCTCGTTGATTAGTCGGTTCTAAAATGCCGAGATCGAAGATTTTCTTACGGAAGTTACGCTTGTCTAACATTTTGCCGAGAATGATCTCGTATAAGTGGTGCAGTTCCGCCAGCGCAAATGATTCATGCAGTAACTCGAATCCCACTGCCGTATACGCGAGTTTGCCGCGCAAGCGCTCCAACGCAACCTTGATAATCCGCGTATGGCTGTCGAAGATCTGCGGTAGCTCGCCAAGGACGAACCAGTTGATTCGAGACCGATCCGCCATCGCCTCGGGATGCAGCAGAACCGACGGAACAAGTCCGTAATAGGCCACCTCGATCGCGCGCGGTCCGCTGGCTGGGATAGTGTTGCCGAAGGTGTAGAGCTGCTCAAGATAGTCAACACTGATGCCGGCCTGATCCGCGATTACACGTTCGGCACAGCGGCGTAGGGGTTCATCATGAGCCAGGGTCGCGTTCGGTAACCACCAGCGCGCCTTGTCCTGCCGCACCAGCAGGGCTTTAAGCGCCCCTTCGCTGATGGTCAGCAGCACAACGACCACGATGATTCCGCTTAATCGCTGGCCCGCCGTTCGATGCTCCCATAAATGCCCGTTTGGGCAGATGCCTTTCTATTACTGCGCCAAGTAACTGCAGCTTGATTATTATACGAAATCGGAGTTTAACTAACAACTATGCACAATGTGGATAGTGATTAATACCTGGGAGTCAATTGGAAGAGCGGGTGAGGGGAATCGAACCCCCGTATCGAGCTTGGGAAGCTCGTGTTCTGCCATTAAACTACACCCGCCGGAAGACTATAATGATACGCGATTGCGCCGGGCCGCGCAAGCAGGCGGAGGTGGATTCCACCAAGCTATAATGCCCGCATGACTGACTCGATTACTGCGCAACGGCGCAAAGCTCAGCAAATACTCGATCGCTTAGCCCCGTTGTATCCCGGCCACCCTTTAGCAGTTTCGCCTGCCGATCCCTTCCAGGTCTTGGTGGCTACCGTACTCTCTGCGCGCACGAAGGATCCCACAACCAATGCGGCGATGGCCCGGTTGTGGCCGCAGGCGAATACCCCTGAAGCGATCCTGGCCCTTGATCGCGATAAACTGGCTTTATTGCTCCGGCCAGTCGGATTCTACGAGACGAAAGCGAAACATCTGCAAGAGCTCGCCCGAATCCTGCTCGATAGGTATGGCGGCCAGGTCCCGCGCACCCGCGAGCAGCTGTTGGAGTTGCCAGGGGTAGGGCGAAAGGTGGCGAACCTAGTTCTCAATATCTGCTTTGATTACCCCGCGATTTGCGTGGATACCCACGTCCACCGAATCGCCAACCGCCTGGGATGGGTGGAGACGGAAACGCCAGAGCAGACTGAGCGCGCCTTGGAGCAGCTCATCCCACAAAGCCACTGGGCGATGCTCAACCGGGTGCTGGTCAACCACGGCCAGCAGGTCTGCCAGCCGGCTAGTCCGTTCTGTTCACGCTGCCAGCTGGGCCACGGCTGCCCGCGGCTTGGAGTATCAAGGTCGCGTTAAACATCCGCTGGTGTTGATAAGTTTGTGATACACTGTGGACGGAAGGCGGATGGATGCTGTAATTCTCATTATGTTAGCCCTGGTGGCCGGGGTTGTGCTCTGGTTGGTGCTCAGCCAGCGCCAGTTCCAGCGTGTCGATTACGGGGCAATGGTTGACCAGGAGGAGCGCGAACGCCAGCTGGCCCGGCGCATGGAACATCTCGACCGCCTGATTGCCGACCTCATTGCCTATGAGCGCGAGCGCCGCGCGGAGCTAGATGCGTTGGTAATCAACACACGCGCCGAACTGCGCCAGCAGGTGGAACAGGCGAAGGCTGACATTGTGTGCGAAGTGCTCAGCCAAGGACGAACCTACGATGAACTGCTGATGTCCCAGCAAGGGATTGAGCCAGGCATCAGGGTAGAGCAAGACAGTGGCGCTTCCCCGGCAAACTCGAACCTGGTGCGCTTCTTTAAGAATCCACGCCAGCACCGTATCGCAGAACTGCTCGAGCTGGGTCATACCCCTGCTGAAGTGGCGCGCTTCCTCGGCGTGAGCCAGCATGAGGTGGATCTGGTTGGCTCGATCCTGTTCAGCGAACAAAGCGCGTAACTCACGGGTTTGCTTGATTTAGCTGGTAGGCACAAAAGGCGAGTAGAATCCTGCTTCATCCTCATCAAGCACTTGCGTCGGCGGCAGGCTGCCATGCCATTGCACTAATTCAACACCGGTGTAGAAGTAGGTTAGGATGCTGCGATAGTCCCAGCCTTGGTCCGCTAAACCACGCGCTCCCCACTGGCTCATACCGAGGCTATGGCCATAACCACTGCCGCGGAAGACGATGCCGGTAAATCCGCCCGGTTCCGTGTAGGTTTGAGTCGTTGGCTGAGCAGGAGTGGGCGGAGCAGGCGTGTGCCTGACCGGCATTGGAGATGGCGGTGAGCCGCCCTGGCTGCCAGCCATGCTGTAAATGTACACTTCATGGTTGCAGCGCGCCAAACTTTGGCCGTTATAGCACCACATTCCCCGCATTTTCTGAGCAGCGCTGCCTTCGGCACTCACCACCCAGGGCCGCTCATACTCCTGCATGGCGAGGCTGGGTGCGCCGCTCGTCGACTCCGTTGGACCGAGGAGGATGTCCGTGGCTGAGACCGGCGAGGTTTGTTTGGCCGGGGGGGCAAGCGGTGGTTCCGCCGTTCTGCCAGCGCCGGGCAACTCGACGCGTGCATACGTGCTGCGCATCGCTTCATATCCCAGCAGCTTGCGTAGCTTCGGCCCGGTGATACGGCATTCGCCCGCCGCGCCTTTGAAGGTAATCGCGAGCAGGTGCCCGCTAACGGGGTCGTTCTCAGCCGACAGCGAGGTGATCTTGCCCGTCTTGCCGCCGGCATTCGAGATTAGGCTTTCCACC
>CAYXMN010000245.1:0-3534 GCA_964465955.1 uncultured Planctomycetales bacterium | reverse complement strand
TGACCAATACCACCGGCCGCATCACGTTCAGCAGCGATGGCCTGATCACTTCAGGTAATCCGGTAGCGCCTGTCACTTTTACCGCCCCAGGCGCTTCACCGACCGAAGTCGACCTGTTGTTCGACGGTTACGGCCAGGCCATTGACGGCATTACCCAGTACGCGGCAGAATTCACAACCGCCGCCCGGGACCAGGACGGCTACACCATGGGCGTGCTGCAAGACTTTGAAGCAGACAGCAGCGGCACAATCATGGGCACGTACAGCAACGGCCAGCGCCGCCCAATCGCGCAGATCGCGCTGGCAACCTTCACGAACCCGGAGGGCTTGGAGCGCATCGGTTCGACTTCCTTCCGCTCCACAACCAACAGCGGTAACGCCGTGAAGCTGCAGCCCGGCACCGGCGGCGCCGGCGTGGTGTTCAACGGCTACCTTGAACAATCCAACGTCGATATGGCGCTGGAGTTCACGAACCTGATCATTTCCGAGCGCGGCCTGCAAGCCAACAGCCGCGTCTTTACCACCCAGGACGAGATCCTCAACGAAATCGTCAACCTTAAGCGGTAATGCTTAAGTAATCACCGGTCAGGCTTGTTAAGCCCACCCGCTCCTGCCAGCGGGTGGGCTTCTTTCATTTCGATTAAATTTCTGTTTTTGCGGAATTTGCTGCGATATAGGCTAATTATCAGTATTATTAAATTAGCGATTACTCGCGTAAAGCTCGCTAGTCCGGGTTTCCCGGCGCTATAATCGTAGCCAGGTTATCGCGTTGGATGTTCCCCAGCGGATAGCTTGGTACTGGTTTGGTTATTATGGTTTTTTGTTAATTAGACTATCTAGACTTTGGGGTTAAATTCGAGGGTTTGGATCATAGACTGAGTTACTGGTTCGCTGAATTTGCAGGAAATACCAGTCCGGGTCAGGGGCTATGTTCCACACACGCATAACCGAAACCTGGGGCGCTCCAGTGGTTGTTGGGGACAGGTATCTATTGGAGCGGCTAGTTGAGCATCCCAGCGACGATCGGATTGTTTGCGCGCGGGAGCGCGATACAGGCATCCGCCGTTGGGTAAAGTTCGCGGCAACCCCCGAACAAGAATCCAGCTTGCTCAACGAGCTGGCCGTGCTACGCATTGCCAGCCACCAGGTGATTGCCGCGCTTGCCGCCGCAAACCAGGCAGGGGAACCAGGTTGGTATGCTGTTGAATGGCAGGGCGAAGTTCCACTGGATGATGAACATTTGCATCGCTTACCGGCGATCGACAGGCTCCGAATCGCGAACTTGCTGGTGAACTTGGTGGAGTACCTAATCGGCTTGCGGGTCGCTTTGCCAAGCCTTTGCCTGGAGCAATTATGGGTCACCCCCGCGCTTCATAATCTTAGGTTGGTCGGATTACCGGGAGTGCAAACCAACGCCCAAGCCGATGCCATCGGGCGAATGCGTGAAGCTGCAGCAAGAATACTGGATGTATTGATTCCGTCGGAAACTCCTGGCGCTCCTGACATTATCCTAAAACCACTCATCGCCAACTGGGGTGACGGAGGCCAGGCAGCCGGCCAGCTGGTTTCCGGTTTTGAACGTGCGTTGATGCAGGCAGTGACAGCGGATCTAGCACATAACGGATGACGCAATGATTTTCAAAGGATTCGATTATGGAAAGGGGCTGATGCGGCAGGTAGATTCCTACCGCCGGTTAACGCTGCTGCAACAGGGAAAACGGCATCCGGTTTTAATCAAAGCGCTTGATACTTACATCAAGAAATTCATGACCGTGCTGGAAAACCCTGGGACCGGGAACCCCGGCCAGTTGAAGAATGCCGCCGAAGTTATGGTCGAATCCGCCATTGCGCTTCAAGAAACCGAGCTTACTTTCGCTGCCTACGCCGATATGGCTTCCCGCAGCCGCAAAGTGCCGGTGGTACCAGGGCTTGCCGGGCTGGTGGACCGATTGTTGGAATCCCCCGACGAGCATAAAAAATACAGGATCGCTTTGTATAACTGGCGAATCGTTGCGGGCAGCCTCCGACCAGAACGCCGGTTGCGTTACCTTTCCGAACGGGCGCACCTGTCGCAGAACTTGGATCATTGGCGGGATTATGCTTCAGGCTGGCTGCAAATCCTGGATAAAAAGAGCCTGGAGCGTAATGACAAGCTGATTCTCGAAGCGCTGGACGACCTGCATGAGAACCGCAAAATGACGGGCAACCTTGCGACACCCGTACAGTTGCAGTGCATCGAGCTGCTGCTTGAGAACAGCAAATCGCGCCAGGCGGAAGATTTACTGTATGAACTGGTCGCAGACTACAGTGATATTTATGAGCTGCCGCGCCAGTTCTTCACATTGGTCAGCGAGTTAGTCATGATGCGCCCGGACGCCGGCTGGGAGCTGCACCAAATCGTGCTGGACGTAGCCATCCTGGATTACGCCGCGGGAAAACATGGTTTCAGCGTTGTCGAGAAAATGATTCTGCGCGAAGTGGGTAAGTCAGCCAAGCTGCTGGATTACTTGCTTGGCCATGAAGTGCTAGTGAAGGATAAACGCCTCAGCATCATTGCCATTGCGCGCATCTTCAATACTTCGAACCTGAATCAGAAGGAGTATATCGATCGCTGGTTTAAGGCGTACAACACCGCGGGTATCGACCCGCCGTCCGAGGCTTTGGAGCTGATTCAACTCGGAGAAAACGGCGAGCCGGTTGTCATCGACGAGTTACTCGGCAAAATGTCTGATGAACCGACGCCTGAGTTATCCCATCAGGCGCAAATTCGTGAGGCCGAGTTTGTTATCGCCGCCAGTGAAGATGAGCTTCCTGCGGAAGAAGATGAGGAAGAGCAAGAGATTCCTACGGCTGATGGGCAAGAACTTGACGAAGAAGCCGACTCACAGGAACCCGAAGAGGATGAACTCGGTGACGGCCTGATTATCCTTGCCCCGGTCTCGGCTGGGGTGGAAAACGCCGCTATTCAAGACAATGAGGAGTTAGTCGAGACCGAAGAGGAACCCGAACTAATCGAGCTGACAGAAGAAACCGAAGTAGCTGAAGCAATCCCTGAACAAGCTGAAGAAATACCGGAACTTGGAACTGGCTTCGAAACCGAGGAATTACGGGACGCGAGCGAGCCAGAAGTTGCTGACACCCATGGATTGCCTGAGAAAGAAGAGCGGACTTCTGAAATTGATACGAAAGCGCAAGTCGAGGAGGATGATGAGGAGCTAGCCGCGATCCTGGCTGAGATACATGCTCCATCCGAGAGCGGTGCTGCAAGCGATGCGGAGACTGAGTTAACCCGCGAGCCGGAATTAACCCAGCTGGAGCAAAGTGCTGAAGCCGAGCCTCGAGATCTGGAACCTGAAGCTGAAGTGGCAAGCGAGGCGATTGAACAGGAGCTGCGTGGCGACACGGAGACCCTGCCTGAACCAGCTGTTGCTTTCGAGATTGACGAGCAGGTGGCAGACAGCTTGCCGGGATTGCCAGCGCCTGAGCTAACCGGTTTAAAAGATGCCCGCAAGATCTGGCAAGTATTGGATAAATG
>CAYXMN010000244.1:0-3535 GCA_964465955.1 uncultured Planctomycetales bacterium | reverse complement strand
TCCACTGAAACATTAATCAGCGGAAATGAGCTGGTGTAGTCCAAGCTGCTTAAATCTGTGTCAGATAGGTCCGGCGAAGCACCCGTGCGATTTTGCGCCGCAAGCATTTGACCGGCGGCTGCGCCAGAATTTTGCTGCGCTTCTTGCCGCTGTGCGAGATTCTGCCGCGCTTCAGCCATTTGCTCAGTGACGCCGGCAGGCGCTCGCCGAGGCTGGATGACTTTTGCGTAGAAAACATATCCGCAGAAGATTGCCACCAGGCCAATACCGATGAACATCGCCACATCGCGCACACGCCTAAGCTTGGCGTCGCGCTGCCGCTTGCGCAGATAAGAGTCCGGCAAATACTCCTTTTCATCTCAGCCCCTAACTGGGCGAAGCAACCCTTCGCGATAATAGCATATTTCGGAGGTTTAAGGATTAAACACAAACAGAGCCCATAATGGATATTATGTTGCATAATTGTATTATTGGGATTCCACGTGGATTAACTAGAACCTATTTCACGCGCGATTCTTGTGGGGGGCCTGCATCGCCCCGATGTGAATAGACCATATGGAAATAGACCATTGCATCAGGCTGGCAGGTAAGGCAATGCTATACTGACTTCAAACGGCGGAATGAACTTGGACGCCGTGCAGGAGCGCAATAACATGTTCGGTGGGTTTGGCTGGCAGGAACTGATGATCATATTAATCATAGTCGTGGTGCTGTTCGGCGCGACTAGAATCCCACAGATTATGCGCGGCCTTGGGATAGGGGTGAAGGAGTTTCGGAGTGCGATCAAGGACGATGCTCCAAGCTCAGAGCACGCTGAGACTACGATGATTGAAAAGGACGAGAAATCCGAGCATTAAGTATTGACATCAGGCGAAAGATGATTATAATTGGGGGTCCTGGTGTTAATGGCGTGAGGGTCACACCCGGTCCCATCCCGAACCCGGAAGTTAAGCCTCACAGCGCCGATGATACTGCAGTGGGAGACCCTGTGGGAAAGTAGGACGACGCCAGGATTTTTTTATCTCTGGCAAGCGGATAGCAGGCATTAACTCGTCCTTGGCCCGAGGATGTAGAGCCTCAATAGGCGCAAGTCCAGAACATAGTCGTACTCCCCCCAGATTGCGCTACCCACGATGCCGCCTACCTGAAAGCCCTGGCCTTCCAGTTCGCTGTATGAATCTGCGAAATCATAGGCAGTCAAGTTGTTAAGCTCTAGCAATGGGACGGCTGACCAAGGCTCAGTCCCATATGGTTCCAGCACTGCCGGGCATGTTAAGCTATAAGCCTCCATGTTTACTTCCGCATGCCAGCCGCTGAAACTCTGTTCGTTTGAGCTTGGGCTAAGGTATGGTGCAAGCTGAATTTGCGCTGACTGAGTCAAGCCAAGCCCGCCTGAGAAACCAGTGTCGAAGTGGAACAAAAAGGACTCGCCGGCGATCCGCATCGGGATGAAGTAGCCTCGCGGCAGAAATACCATGGGCAACATCAAGCTCCCTTGTGGCGGCTGCCATTCGTCGCGAGCATACAACCGTAGTTCGCAGTTCGAGTTGTTCACTTCAATCATGTAGTCGGCGAGCAATAAAGCCGAGAACGCGCCGCTATAATCACGATCTGCATTCCCTGAGGGTTGGTAAATCCTCAGCGGCACGTCTCTTAGAAACACTTGAGCGTCAAGCGACATAGCAGGAGCGATGGCGTATCGCAGTCGCACGGATCCATCGCTCGCTAACGCGCGCTTAGCCTCCAGCAAAGCCAAACTCACCGCATCATCGCTAAAATGGAGTTGTGCCGGCAGCTCCTCCCCTACCCTTGGCTGTAGCAAGGTAGCCTGGGTTCCGGTGTCGAATAAGACATCATAATCCTTGCCGCAGACTGTAATAGACAGCGTGGGACGTGAAGGATAACGGAACGGGATTATTACCGGGGAGCCAGGCTCACGGTAGAGGCGTACCGCGACTTGGCGAGTGTAGATGAACTGCTCAATGGCCGCCGTGGCTTCGCCGCTGACAGCTCTTGTTGGCGCTGGGAATCCCTCTGACTCAGCGGTATGACCGGCACTGGCAAGCAGACAATTGCACACGAATGTAGATG
Organism: uncultured Planctomycetales bacterium; assembly: GCA_964465955.1. Lineage (GTDB taxonomy): Bacteria > 4484-113 > 4484-113 > 4484-113 > JAFGCY01 > CAYXMN01. The sequence goes on along the minus strand of CAYXMN010000244.1, from coordinate 1,444 downwards.
CTGCCAAGATGAGTACCGTACCGAATTTGCACCGTAAGCACATTCAGTAATTGAATCATAAATTCTGCTAAATGCAATGGAACCAGGCGCCAATTAATTCTCAACCAGTCCTACGTTGACCTCGATTTCGCCGAAGCTAAGGTCAACTTTCACTGCGATGGTTTTCACTTTATGCGTGCGCACATTGACCTCTTCCCCCACAATTACGATTGGCGGAGATAGATGCAAACGCAGCCCTTGAGCGCTCAACCTTGTAACACCGCCACCGGCGGTCATATTGCCGAACTCTCCCAATGCGCTTTGTTCGAGAGGGCTCAGCGTCGTGGCCGGCTGTCCCATCATGCGCGAGGCTAGGCCTTTGGCGGTTTCCTGCGACATCGAAAAAATGATTTCTCCAAGCAAGTCTCCGACGATTCCGAGGAAGACTCCCACTTGAAAGGACGGAATGGGAGTTTGCTTGAGCGTGACATCCCCAGCTTTCAGGTTCTTTTCACCGAATTGCTCTAAAGTGTACGCTGCTGATTGCAGGAACGCGTTAAGATACTCAGCTTTCATCTACTCCCATCCTGTATCAGTGGCTGTGAGGTTGACTGCTGATAATAGCCTAACAGGTGTGCCTGCATGGTAAACGGCAGGTGAAATCGCGTCAAAACCGCCTTTCATGTGTCAGTAGCGTCAAGCGAGGTGGCTGATCGGATTTAATCTCAGGCGGATATAATTCCTCTATTTCGGTAAGCAGCGCCGGCAGCCGCGCGATTGAACTAATGTTGTAATCCGCGGCGTGTTCCGCGGACGGTGGGTCTTGCGTAGCATACTCGCCGGTTAGAACCCGCGCTGTCAAGAAACCCTGCGCGCGGACGTGGATGAAGTCCCGCATAGGATTGTCAGCCACCCATAATACATGTTGCGGTATCAGATGTAGTCTTTCCGCGGCAGCCAGCACCCCTTGCGGATTGGGCAGGCGGGAGCGGATGCCATCGATTTCATCTGAGTAGATTATGGCGGGCACAATCAACTCGATTCCAAGAGCGGCGACTTTCATTCTCTGCGCGGCGACCGGTCCCTCAGTTACAATCGCCAGTTTGTGTTGGCGGGCCACCAGATCAATCGCCTGGAGCGCTCCAGGATAATACTGTAACGAACCGCGTGCGGGCTGATATTGATTCGCCCAGGCGCAGAGCGCACGCACATTCATTGCTGTGTCAAACTGCCCGCAACCCACTAAAACGAAATTGTAGATCCCCGCATCCAGGGAGCCGTGAAGTTGCTGGTACTCCTGTATTAGCTCAAGCGTGCGCGTTTGCTCGAGTCCGAACAGGCTTGCTGCATATTCAATCGCTGGAACTATCCAATCTGATTTATCATAGAGCGTGTCTTCGAGATCGAACACAACACCCTTGAGCTCCAACATTCTTTCCCCTGCCATTGCTGGCAATACGATTGG
>CAYXMN010000243.1:0-3561 GCA_964465955.1 uncultured Planctomycetales bacterium | reverse complement strand
CCTTGGGAGCGCAGCATCTGCTTTTCGCGGGCCGTCCGCACAGGTAACCTCGTATTCACCGCGGGCACCATCGCGGCGGACGAGGCCGGAGTAATCCATGGCGAAACGTGTTACGACCAGGCGTGCTACATCCTCGATAAACTTGCGAATGTGCTGCAGCAAGCCGGTAGCAGCATGAACCACGTGGTGCGCGTTGTCTGTTACCTCGTGGATCTGGACGACGCGGGGGGCTTCACGAAGGCGCACGCGCAATATTTCGAGCATGTGCTTCCGGCGGCCACCTGCGTCGAAGTGAGTAAGCTATTCGGCAATGGGGCGAAGATTGAGCTGGAACTTACCGCGGTGGTGCCGGGTTAGTAGAATGCCTGCCAGGGCCAGCCCTAATCCGCAGGCAGGACGGGGGCGAGGATGTCGGAAGAATCAGCTTCATCCACGCTGGGGTGCCCGGCGGGTAATTCGATGGTTAGGTGCACGCGTCCTTCCACCGGCGCTTCCCAGAATACCTTGGCGGATTCGTTGTTCCCGCTGTAGACATGCACCCGTTCTGTACTGGCGGAAGGCGGGCGTACGAGACGGTCGCCGGCCGCGAGGCGTTGCTGCACCATACTCCCGCCTCCGGCGCCGGCAGGAAGCGTATAGGCGCAGATGCCGATCATGACCATCCACAGCAGAGCTGCCGCGATATAGCCGACCCAACGTGCATCACGCCATTCCATTCTCGTATATTGTGCCATAACGGTTTAGATTTAGCCTGGGAGGTGTTTGCTCAGTGATACAATGCGCCTGGCACTGGGGGGCCCGGATGCGGGCTGAGATGTGCGGGAATATTGCACCGCCGACCCATTGAACCTGACCTGGGTAATTCCAGCGCAGGGAGATGCTTTCCCCAAGTGTCATGGCCTATTCAGGAGGCATGGCATGCAAGTTGGTTCTATTCGTCCGGTCGCGCCACAAGAGCGCAACCTTACTTTCGTCGATCTCGCGTTTATCTGGTTTGGCGCGGCGATCAGCATCACTGAGATCTGGGCTGGTGGGCTGCCGCAGCTCACCGGGCTGGGCCTAGGGCTGGGGCTCGCCGCCATCCTTGCCGGGCGCGTTGTGGGCAACGGACTGATGGGCCTGATGGCGCACCTCGGTGGTGTGACAGGCCTGCCCAGCATGGTGCTCGCACGCGCGGCGTTCGGCCAGCGCGGCAGCGCCATTCCCGCGTTGTTCAACGTGCTCCAGCTCGCCGGCTGGACGGGCTGGATGCTGTTCGTCGGCTTCACCTACCTCGACACCTTGGCGGGCATGTTCGGCTGGCCGGTGGCGGCAGAGCAGCCCGGCATGCGCGTGCTATGGGTGGTGATCCTCGGCGCGCTGTGCATCCTCTGGGCGGCGGGCGGCGAGAAGCTGTGGCAGCGCGTACAGACCGTCAGCGCGGTGCTCTTGTTCTTGCTCACGGTCCTGATGAGTTGGGTCGTGCTCACGCAATACGACGTACGCAGCATCTGGCTGCCGTGCGGCTGCGTGGGCGCGAGCGGGTTCCTGCAAGGCATGGACCTCGTAATCGCGATGAGTGTGAGCTGGCTGCCGCTTGTGGCGGACTACAGCCGCTACGCCAAGTGCGGCACCGGCGGACGCGCGACGTTCTGGGGCTACTTCGTGGGCGGCGTGTGGATGTACGCCACGGGTTTGCTCGTCGCGCTGGCGGCTCAGACAGACGCGCCGGACGTGATGGTCGTGCAGGTGATGGGCAGCCAGGGCCTGGGCTGGGCGGTCATCGCCGCTGCGCTCGTGCTGCTGAGCACGGTGACGACAACGTTCCTCGACATCTTCAGCACGGTCGTGAGCGCGCAGAACCTCTGGCCGCGCCTGCCGCGCCTGTGGGGCAACGTTATCGCGGGCGGGCTGGGCATCCTGCTCGCGCTCGTGCTGGACGTGTTAGCCTATGCGCCGTTCCTCGAAGCCATCGGGCTGATCTTCCTGCCCGCGTTCACTATCGTGCTGGCGGACTATTTCTTCGTGCGCAAGCGCAACCTCGACGTCGAGGCGCTAACCGCCGCGCGCGGGGCGTACTGGTACAGCGCGGGGTTCAACTGGCGGGCGCTGGTGGCCTGGGCGGCGGGCGTGGCGGCTTACGACTGGGCGGGCGGGTTCCACAGCGTGGGCTACTTCGCCGGGCTCGCGGGCTGCGAGTTGTCCGCACCAAGCTGGCCCACGGGATCGAGCCTGCCATGCATCGCTATTACGGTGGCGGCGTACCTGCTGCTAGCGCGCATCGGCCAGGCGCGGTTGGGCCAGGCGCGGCGCTAGTCTAAGTACACCGTGTAGCCAATGGCCCAGGCGCTGATGTCCACATGGTCGTTGGGATCGGCCCGCTGCCGCCGTTCAACTCCACCAGCTACTTACGGCTGAGCGGGAAGCCGGTGCGGTAATTGCAGCTCACGCCGTTGCCGGGAAACTCGTACCAGGGCTGGAGCGGTTCGAGGCGGTCTGAACTAAAACGAGTATTAAGTCCAAACAGTAAACCCTATACTGCTTGCCAGGGCTACTTGCGGCTTTGCTTATCAGCCGCGAGTTGTTCCCGGTACTCATGTTCCAGGATGCTCATCATCACAAAATCTTGATACTGGTGGTTGTAGAAGTACCCATCACGCTGGATGCCCTCTCGCTTGAAGCCGGCTTTCTCATAAAAGCGTAATGCGCGTGTATTACTGCCTACTACACCAATGGCCACCCGGTGGAAGTTCAAATAGCCGAAAGCATAATCCAGCAGCAGTTGCATGGCCTCGCTACCGTAGCCTTTGCCTCGCGCAGCCTTGTCCCCTATGATCATGCTGAGGTCTGTTGTGCGCCAATCGGGGAACATGCGCAAAAGACCGGCTTCGCCGACGACCTGCTGTGTAGCCCGTTCCACGATCATTAGCCATACCCGGTGCGAATCTTCTTCGATCCGTTTTAAGTAGGTTTCCATACCGGCTTGGCTGGCGGGCCGCGTCTCGCCAATCAGCCCGCGCAACTCCGGATCATTCACCCACTGGTAAAGCACTGGCAGATCAGCCTGCTCTACTGGACGGAGGTTGACCCGCTCACTCTGCAGGAAAGCTGTTTGATTCATGGTCCAATATGTTAGGAAAACCGCTGGTATGTCAAGTTCGCGGACAGGTCCAGCCACTCCCAGCAGGTGCCGCGCTAATCCTGGCCATGCTTCGGTTCATCGTACTTCAACACGGCGAGGTAGGCTTCCTGCGGGATCTCCACCGAGCCGATCATCTTCATGCGCTGCTTGCCCTTCTTCTGCTTCTCCAGCAGCTTGCGTTTGCGTGTGATATCGCCGCCGTAGCACTTAGCCGTCACGTCTTTGCGCATCGGCGCGATGTTGGCGCGCGCGATCATCGTGTTACCGATTGCCGCCTGCAGCGGGATCTGGAATTGGTGTCGCGGAATCTTGCGCTGGAGCTGCTCCACCACCTTGCGCCCGCGGTATTGCGACTCAACGCGGTGGCACATGAAGCTCAGCGGACCAGCCAATTCGCCGTTGACGAGGATGTCCACGCGGACGAGATCGCCGTCCCGGAG
>CAYXMN010000242.1:0-3570 GCA_964465955.1 uncultured Planctomycetales bacterium | reverse complement strand
TGTTATCCTCCCCGGCGATCGGGGCGGACGGCACAGTATATGTGGGGAGCTATGATCACAAGCTCTACGCCATCAACCCGGAAGGCACTTTGAAGTGGACATACACGACCGGAAACGGGGTACATTCCTCCCCGGCGATCGGAGCGGACGGCACAGTGTATGTGGGAAGCCACGATAACAAGCTCTACGCCATCGGGCCCTAGTTCACCGCCGTCACGCCACGCCGGGCTGCGCCGGCAGCGGCAGGCGCGGGTTGCGGCAATCGTCACACCCCAGGCTGCCCGTCTGCCGCCCCGGCGCCATCCCGTGGAACCGCTGCGCCGCCCACATCCCCGCCATCCGCTGGTCCGCGATGCCCGCCTGATCCACCGCCGCCGGCGGCGCGCCCGCATCCAGGCGTGAACTGCCAAGGCGCAGCAAGTCGAGCTTCGCCTGATACCGCAGCCTCAGCTTACAGAAATAACACTGTTTTTCCTTTCGGGGATCTCGATTCTCAGAGATCAGAGTTAGAATAGCGAGCCAATGCTGCAGCAGGTAGATACACAATGGGCTCTTGATCTGGCCAGGTCCAACGACGACGTGCGCCTGCTGTTAAAGGCGCACATGTGGCGCTTGCCCGAGGACGAACTACCTTGGGTTTACACCGACAATCCCGATCAACCGGATTCCCTAATCATCCGCCACGGCGTACATATCATTGTTATTGCCCCGGTGGAGAATCATCAACGCCTCGCGGCCGATCTGCTGGCTGAACGCATCCAGCAGTCGCCGGATTGGCCTGATGCCGAACTGGTTGAAGCCTGGCGGGCTGAACCTGAGCGCGAAGCTGGGCCGTGCGGCAAACGCCTGGAGATGCAAGCCACCGGACCGTCCTTTGCCGAAACGGCGCTAGCGGCAGGCTTCTCCCGCCACCCCGGGGACCATCACGAGCCACACTGGTTTTACTGCATAACCGGCCGCGAGGACTTTTCCCGGTTCGTCCAGCATTCGTGCCGTATCTGCGAAGGCCGCGAATTGTTTGAGCTGTTACGCGGCGGCATCAAATATGACGAGACGGGCGAATACTTAGGAAAGTGCCTGGATGAAGGTCCAAGCTTCGTCTGCGAGACGACAGACACCGGCGGCAAGATCACTCCAGTCTGCTTCAGCATGACCCACCTGTCCGGCAGCATGGGGGGCATCTTTACCCCGCCGCAGCACCGCGGGCACGGCTATGGGCGCAGCCTGGCGGCATTCCAGCTGAGCTACATGCTGCGCACGCGAGGCGAGGCCTGGTGCCATGTGAACATCAACAACCCGCCGAGTTACAAGAATCTGGATGTGATCGGCATGCCCAAGCTGGCCGAGCCGGTGACCTGGTGCGCGCTAATGTGGCCGCAGGATGAAGAGCGCTAAGTCCTCTATTCTATCGAGACAGTTCGCTTGATCCTCGATTCTGCGCATTGCCCTAGGAGCTACTCCAACTCAAACGCGCGACGCGTCGGCCCCGACGGCAAATTCCACGGCAACGTGTGGCAGCGGACCCGCAATGCACACTGGCATTGCGCAATCGGGAGCTTGGCGGGAGGGAAAGCGCCGAACAACGCGCAGCCGCTGCCGCGCCGGGCAGTATCTGTATCGAGGCGATTGAAGCAGATAGCCGGCCATGTACTGATTTCGATACCGCCAACCTCCAGGTAAACCTTCCGCAGGCTGCCACTGCTCAGCGTGCGTGTCTGTATGGCACCTTGCGCAGTCGAAGTAGATTTGGTATAAGCGCTGACCGGGGCTCTGCTTCGCGAGATTGTCTCGTTCGGCAACCGCCTGCTTAACGGTTAGTACATTGCAGAGCGCAAGCTAACTCGAACCAGTCAACGTCCGCCGTGCGAACGCTGCACGAAACTTATGAAATGTTTGCACATACATTCTTTAATAAGCACGTATTATTTTCATAATTATAGTTATAAACATCGCATTATCATTTATTGGTCCATCCTCTGCGATTTTTCAAGACATACATGTCTCTTCTTGCCTTCCACTGGTATTTGGTTATAATATATGTGATTTTCGGCCTTCGTAACATTTCGGCCAGCGTGAATGTACTTTGAGTAGTCGGACTCACGTCCTATTCTGGTATACTGCCGATTATTCGTCTCTTTTCTACTGCTTTCCGTCTCCAACTAATGTTCATTTATGCTGAACAGTTGAAATGGCGATAGAATTCACTTGTGATTCTTGCAAAGGAAAAAGTGAGAACGCTGTTGCGGAGTGCCGTTACAAGGGCGGGCAGCATCTCCAGGTTAGCCCGGGCAATTGAAGTGCCGCGCACAACCCTGCAAAGCTGGATGGACGGTCAAATCCCAACTTCGTTGGTGCTGCTCGTCAAGGTAATCGACTTCCTGAACAGCGATGCCTCGTTGTTGTTGGCTTACGAGGACCGCGTCCGGTTGCTTGAATACAAGCTCGAGAAGCAAGAGCGGCTAAATGAGACCTTCCAAGCGGTCATTGAAAAACTGCTTGGAATTACCACTGGATCAACTATTAATATCCAGACGATGACTCCAAACACTGAGGACATTGCTGGCGTATCTGAAGATATGAGAACTATTCTAGAACTGGAAAGCTTCCCACATAAACACCGCAACACTTCCAGTAAGTGATGAGATGCAAAATAACCAAGATCAGGAAACAAGGTTTTGCAGTGAATTGATGAGATTGCTTTCTGCCTCACACCATTGTTGGCGCGAAAGCGATCTTGAGGGGCTTGGTGAAATCGCAGATTCCTTGGCAGTCTCAGGTAACCGGACACACACAGAGGTAACCCATCGGAAGTGGCTTTCTGCGAGTGTACAGGTGTCGGCGCTGTCGGCAGGTTTACTTGCGGATTACCAGCTCTGGGATCGTTGGGCTCAACGTTGCATCAGCGCCTATAAATCATTGACTAACGGCATGCGGGAACAACACCGCTGCGGTTGGCAATATCAAGCATTTTTCAACGCGAGAGCCATTTTGCACAACTTCATCGCGGATGGCAAATGGAAAGCACCGGATAAATATCGCGATATTGTCAATACCTTAGAATCTGAAATCGAAGATTACATGCAATTGGATCAGGAGTATTTCTCTACAGTAGAACCTGATTCTGTTTGGAATTACCACGAACTTGCAGAAATGCTTGCTTGGACGGGAATTCATTTGTTGAAATGCTGCTTGCGTTATCGCATCCCTACAACTGAACTAACTAAGTTGTTAAGAACAAGACATTCATCTCTTATCAATAACAAACAATCACCCCTATATTGGGACTTACATATATTTGAGTTGTGGAATAACGGAACATTGAACGAAGATAACTACCGCGCCGCCAGCGCTAACCGTTTGGCGGCGCTCAGGAAATTACGCGGTCCAGGTGTGCCAATTGATACCTTTGTCTCAGCAACACATAGGGAACGTCTATTGTTAGGATTAAACGTACCTGATTTAGAGGTTATCTAATGCTAGCTATTGACAAACTCAGGCGCTGTCCGAACATCACTAACCGAGCTAGTATCAAGGTTCAGCGTTGGGACATCCGTTGCCGTCAGCTCAATA
>CAYXMN010000241.1:0-3587 GCA_964465955.1 uncultured Planctomycetales bacterium | reverse complement strand
CCATGACCCGCAACCAGATCCTGTTGCAGGCTGGCGTGGCGGCGTTGGCCCAGGCCAACCAGCTCCCGCAGTCCGTGCTGCAATTGCTTCGGTAGCGTTCTTAGTCGCAATTTCCTGAAGGTGGATTAGAAACCCGCCTCCCCGTCTGAGCTCGGCGAGGGAGGCGGGTTCTCCTGTTTCTGAGCGCCGGCCGCCGCGCGCTAGAGCGCGCTTCCGTATAATGCTGGCATGGTTAGCCTGGCGGATCTGTGGCGGGGGCTGGACTGGTTGAACCTGGCGTATGGCGCGGCACTCGTCGCCGCGGGCATCGGCTTGCGATTTCTCGCGCTGCATCTATTCGAGCGCGGTCTGGCGGGCCAGCCGCCGCAGCGCGCCGCCGCCGGCAGCAGGCTCGTCTTGAAAGCGGCTGTTGGTTACGGCCTGGTGCTAGCCGGGCTGATCGCCGGGCTGGCCAGCGCGAACCTGCCTGACGCCCCCTGGCGCCTGGCGACCTACGCCTGGCGCATCGTCAATACCTTACTCATCATCTACTGTGGGGTGCTGGCCTACAGCATAGCGTTAAGCGCTGTCCGGGCCTACCTGCGCCGGGCCAGGACGGACGGCGCCGACACCATGGAGGAGCGCATCCTGCCTCTGCTGCGCGACGTGTTCAAGCTTGCCGCCGTGGTGTTGATCGCCGCGCTGGGGATTCAGGTCTGGGGCTACAGCCCGGCCACGCTCCTCACCGGTGTTGGCATCGGCGGCCTGGCCCTGGCCTTCGCGGCCCAGGACACCATCGCCAATGTCTTCGGCAGCTTGGTGATTTATAGCGACCGGCCGTTCAAGGTTGGCGACTGGGTGGAAATCGACGGTGTGACCGGGATTGTCGAGGAAATCGGCATTCGCTCCACGCGGGTGCGCACCTTCGACAACTGCCTCGTCAGTTTCCCCAATAAACTGATCAGTTCGGAGAAGCTGCATAACTGGCAGGCGATGACGCAGCGCCGGGTGCGCTTCCATCTTGGCATTTCAGCCGCCAACGCGCCGGAAGCGGTGGAACGGGCGCTGGCCGACCTGCGCCAGCTGATGGGCGGCCAGGACCTGGTCGCCAGCGGAATGTGGCTGGTATACGCCGAGCAGCTGGAGGATGCCCGGCTGGGCATATTAGTGCAGGCCTATTTGAGCACCACAGACCACGAAGCATTCCTGAAAACCCAGGAAGCGCTCATGCTAGCCGCGCTGAAAGTGCTGCGCCAGCACGGGCTGTCAGTGGCGCTGCCGCTGGAAGTGCAGTCCGAAGAGCCCGGTCCCGCGCGCTTAGGCGTGCCGCGCGCGGACGCATAGCGGCGACAGGCCGCGGCCTCCCCGCTATAATGCCTTGCCATGGCTAGAGCAGTCGTCCCCGCCGCCGAGGAATTGCTGGATCAGTACTTGCCGGTGCTGGATCGCGGGTTCGTGCGCTTGGTTGATTACCTGGGCTCCGACGCCCGCATCGTGCAGGCCGCGCGCGTGAGCTACGGCGAGGGTACGAAGACCGTGCGCGAGGACAAGGGGCTGATCAATTACCTGATCCGTAATCAGCACACATCGCCGATCGAACAAGTTGTGCTGACCTTCCACTGCAAACTGCCGATTTTCGTCGCGCGCCAGTGGATCCGCCACCGCACCGCGCGGCTCAACGAGCTGTCCGGGCGCTATAGCGTGATGCAGGATGAGTTTTATTTGCCGGATGCGGAGCGTGTGCGCGAGCAGAACCGAGACAATAAGCAAGGCAGCGGCGCCAGCCTGCCGCCGGCGGAAGCCAGGCGCATCCTGGCAGCGCTCAAAGTCGAGCAGGCCCATGCCTACAGCCATTACGGCGAGTTGATCGCAGAAGGGGTTGCCCGCGAACTGGCGCGGATCAACCTGCCGCTGAGCCTCTACACGGAGTGGTACTGGCAAATCGATCTGCACAACCTGTTCCACTTCTTGAAACTGCGGCTGGATGCGCACGCGCAGTTCGAGATCCGCGAGTACGCCACGCGCCTGGCCCAATGCGCCAAGGCGGTCGCCCCGCTGGCTTATGATGCTTTCGAGGAGCACATGCTTTATAGCGCGCGGTTCAGCCGCAGCGAGCTGGCGGTGCTGCGCAAAATGCTGGCGGCAGAGAAAGCCTGGGGCGCGGAGAGCGGGCTAAGCGAGCTAACCAAGATGCCGCAGAAGCGGATTGACGAATTCCGCGCAAAACTGTGGCGGCAGCAGGAGGCCGCCAGCGAGGAGATCAAGCCAGTGGATCGCGGCGCCTTGCCTGCACAGGATTAGCCAGGCTGCAGGATCCCGCAGTTACGGATTCTCCTCCAGCGCCACCTCGCGGCGAACCAGGCCGTACCCTTCCAGGGTAGCTTGCACGCCTGCATCCTCCGCCAGGAACCGTAGCAACTCCGTCACGCCGGGAGTTGCGTTAGTGCGGGAACTGGCAGCGGCTTGGTAGCGGATATCCTCGTGCAAATCCTCGCCGATCAGCAGCCAGGCGCTGACGCCGCCGACCGCCGCGGCGGAAGCGGTGATCAGGATCGCCTGCACCTTGTCCTGGTTCAGCGCGTCCACGAGCGCCGCCGTTGCGGGATAGCGTTTGACGCGCTCCGCAACATGCCGCATCGCGCCTTCGCTGATCAGCGCTTGCTCGCCGTAATAGCCCGCCAGGGTGGAGGTTTCGCCTAAGCCCAGGGCGGTGAAGCGCAATTGGTAAATGTCGTACAAACTGGGCGACTGATAGCCGAACCCAGGGCGCTCAGCCAGCACCAGCCGGTCGCCGGCGAAAGTGCGCAGGGTCGGCTCCTCGACCGCCTGCTTGGTTTTATATTCTGTGATGACGCCGGCATCAGCGCAGATCACATCGGGCAGGGCCGGCCCGCCCTCCTGCCTCAGGTTGTCCAGCAGTTCGCCGCGCTCCTTCAGCACAAGGCGATAACCTGGGGCGTAGATGAGCTTGAAATCCGGGGCGAGGGCTTCCAACACCGGCGCCAGCAGCGGATCGGCCCAGATTTCGAGTGCCTCGCCTCCAGCGGCCACGGGTGGGATGGATGCGCCAGGCTTGGCGGCAGGTGCGGCGCCAGCTGGGGTTGCCGCGGCTGAGCCCGGCTCGCTGGGCTTGAGATGCTGCGGGCAGCCCGCCAGCAGCAGCACGCACATGAACAGGATCAGGTTGCGCATGGTGCAAGTGTAATACCCGGCATTACCTGCTTGTTATCCGAGCCGCAGCCAGTTGTACATGGCCAGTTCAAAGGCGAAGCGCGTGTTGGCGAAGCTGGCGATCAGGTACACCCCCAGCGCCAGCGGCAGCACCGTCAGCCCGTCGCTCGCGCCGAAGTTCAGGCCGATCCCCGGCAGCATCATCCAGCACAGGCCGATGGCCAGCACCCAGCTAAACGCGGTTTTGGGGTGCAAAATCGAGAGCAGGCCAAGCCGTTCCGCTTCACCGGTGTGGCTGGGCAGGGCGCGGTAGAAATAATTCAGCCGGTCGCGCAGGCTCTTGGTCTCGCCCAGCTTGAGCCGCTCGTCGAGATAACGCTGGGTGGGGCGCAGTACGGAGGACTGGTACTTCTCCAGCAGTTCGAACTGCTCGCTTT
>CAYXMN010000240.1:0-3604 GCA_964465955.1 uncultured Planctomycetales bacterium | reverse complement strand
CTCGATCTTGTCTGCCGCGCAGGCGGGCTCACACCCAGCGCCGCCGTAATCGTCTGCAGCACGCGCGACTTGAAGCACCAGGGCGGGGTGAAGCCGTCCGGCGCATCCAAGGCGGAGCAGGCGCATATGCGCTTCCCGGTCTCTGTCGAAGGCTGCTTGGCGGGATTGTGGAACCTGGCCATCCATATCGAGAATTTGCGCAAATACCACTTGCCCGTAGTGGTGGCGGTGAACCGGTTCGACTTTGACACCGACGAAGAGATCGCGGCGATCCGGAGCCAAGTTGAGGAGAAGCTGGGCGTGCCGTGCGTGCCGCACACCGGGTATAAGGACGGCGCGGATGGCGGGGTGGCGTTGGCTGAAGCTTTAGTGAAAGCAATCGAGCGTGATGAGTTAGAAAGTGATAAGGTGTGCCAACCGCTCTACAACCTGTCCATGCCGGTGACTGAAATCATCGAAACCATTGCGACGCAGATTTACCGCGCTGGCGAAGTGCGCTTCAGCCGCGGAGTACTAAGTAAGATCGCAAGACTGGAATCGCTGGGAGGGCCGCTGCTGAATGTCTGCATGAGCAAGACGCAGTTTAGCTTGACAGACGACGCGAATTATCGCGGAGATCCAGCGGGCAAACCACTAACTGTGACAGATGTGCGCTATGCCGGTGGACCGGGGTGGATCGTCGCGTTGTGCGGCAGTGTGTTTGAGATGCCGGGGATGAGTTTCCGCACAGCGGGCGCGCGCGAGCTTGAGTTGCAGCGCGATGACAGTGCCTTTGGCGGTTTCGTGATCAAGAACCTCGATTGATTTTATACACCTACCTTAATGTTGAAGAAACATGGATGACTGGATAATTCTGGCTGGGAAAGCAATGTCGCTGCTACTGGCGGCTGGATCAGGATTTTGGTTCAGCCGCCTTGGTTCGCAGTGGGACTGGCGGCTCGCCGGACCGCTTATCCTGTCCTTCGCAGCTTACATGATCGGCAATGTGTCGTGGGGCGCTCCGGATGCTAATGGCGGTTTCCAGGTTGGAGTCTGGCTGATCCTTGGCGTCGGGGTGCTGGCGGGCGTCGTGCTGGCTATACTGCTGTCGCCGCCCAAATCAACTTCCATTGAAGGCAACGAGATTAAAGATTCACAACCAAACAATAAGTGAATTTCTATTTCCTTATCCGCGCAAGATTAATGAATTGACTTTATCCCGGTCAACTTTCACCTGTTACACTTATCCACCGTTTATTCAAGCAGCAGCTGCTTGTGAATGGCAGAGCGAGGAAGGTTTAACCATGCTCAGATACATGATGCTGGTAATGAGTTGCGGTTTCATTTGCCTGTTGGCGGGCTGCCCGAAGGCCAAGCCGGAGGCCGAGGAGGGCGGTATGTCGGCCATGATGCGGCCGTTCGCCGTTATCGTCGAACCGGTGACGCTGCAAGACTATGCGAGCGCCGTCACGCTAGTCGGCGAAATGCGCGCCGCCCAGCGGACGGTGCTCACTGCTGAAGTGAGCGGGGCGGTGACGCACATCGCCCATCGTGTTGGCGAACGGCACGAGGGTGGAGCGTTGATCCAGATCGATCCCGCGAACTATGAGGTTAGTCTGGCGGCGGCGCAGGCGCAACTCGCGCAAGCCCAGGAAGGATTGAAACTGGCTCAAGCCGGCCCCCGGGCCCAAGAGATCGCGGCCCAGGAGGCCCAAGTTGCCGCAGCATTGGCACGTTCCAATCAAGCGCAAGACTACCTGGAACGCCAACGCATGCTCTATACCCAAGGAGTGATTGCGGAAACCGCGCTGATTGCGGCTGAAGCCGCCGCCCAAGAAGCGGCGAGCGCGCTGAAAGCGCAGCAGGAAGTGCTAGACCAGTTGCGTGAAGGTTCGCGCCCGGAAGATCTCGCTTCGGCGGAAGCAGCGGTGAAGGCCGCGCAAAGCGGTGTGGCGGCAGCGGAGCTTGCCCTGGCCAAAACCAGCGTCGCCCCGCCGTTTACGGCAGTGGTTAGCGCTTTGTTTGTGGAAGAGGGACAGTTCGTCGGGCCGGGCACGCCGCTTGCGGAAGTCGTCGCGGATAGTACTGCGGAAGCTTGGTTTAACCTGCCTGAGGACTATCTCGGCCAGATCGGACCGGGGAACACCGTGGAAATCCGCAGTGATGTTTACCCCGATGAAGTGTTCATGGGCCAAATCATCTCAATCTCACCCCAGGCCGATGAGACTACGCGCCAGTTCCCGACGCGGGTACAGATCACTGATAAACGCCTGCTGCCGGGAATGGCGATCGAAGGCCGGTTATACCTGGAGCAACCACAGCCAACGATCATGATCCCCCGCGATGCGGTAATCAGTGCGACAGCTGGAGAAGTGGTTTACATCATGGATATGGCATCGATGGCCCCGCCGGCTGGCGCGAGCGAGGGCGGGGCTGGCACGGCGCAATCCGGTGGAGCGCCAGGAGCGGCGAGTGCAGATCCAGCTGAGATGATGAAAAGCCTGCCTAAAGTAAAAATGATCATAGTGAAAACCGGCGATACAGTCGGCCGGTTAGCAGCAGTGCTGGAAGGTGATCTGCAGCCGGGGATGATGATCGTCTCCCGCGGGGGGGAGCAGCTCTATGAAGGAGCGTCGATCATCCCGGCGAATTTGATGGGCAAGCAGGGCGGAGCGCCAACGGGCGCCGGAGACGGGCAACCGCCGGCCGCGAATGCGGATCCAACTGCCAGCGCCTCGCCGGCGCAACCCAGCGGGAACCAGTCTGACAATCAGCCGCCGGCGCCAGGCACGCCCGCTGCGCCTGAGGCGCCAGCGGAGGGAGAAGGTAAATGATCCGGCAAGCAATTGATAATCCATATGCCGTTTTCGTCGGCGTGTTCCTGGCGGTGATGTTCGGCGCGATCTCGATGACCCAGATCCCGATCCAATTGAAGCCATCCATCGAGGCGCTGGAAATCCGAATTGAAACCATGTATTGGGGAGCGAGTTCGCTCGAAGTGGAGGATCAGATCACTTCGAAGATCGAGGACGAAGTCGCTTCGATCAGCGATCTGGATGATGTGACCAGTGACAGTAGGGAAGGCGTCAGCACCGTGATCCTCACTTTCATGGATTACGCTGACCAGAATAAAGCGCTCATCGACACCGTGCAGGCGATGAAGCGCGTGACAGACCTGCCTGAACTCGCGCAGGAACCGCAGATCAACCTTGTCCGCGGCGAGCAGGGCGACGAAATCATGGTCGTCGTCGTTGACGGTGCCGCGACGATGAATGAAAAGTGGGATCTGGTCAAAGAAACGCTGCAGCCTGCGTTATCACGTGTTAAAGGCGGCGTGGATCGGAAAATCATTGTCGAGCCAGATCCGGCGCGGATGGCGCTGCACAGGGTTGGCCTAAACCAGTTAGCCCAGGCTGTGGCGGCGGAGAATGCCAATGCCCGCGGCGGTTATCTGGAGGAAGGCGACGGGCAGTACATCGTGCGCACGATGGGAAAATATGAAACCGTGCAGGACGTGCTCGAAACGGTAATTCTCCACGGCCCAGCCGGGACAATCCAGGTTAAAGATGTGGCGGATGTGGTGGACGGCCGCGACCGGAAGGTTGGCTACGTCCAAGAAAACTGC
>CAYXMN010000239.1:0-3606 GCA_964465955.1 uncultured Planctomycetales bacterium | reverse complement strand
CGCGCTCACGCCCTGCGCTTCCGCCTCGAAGTTGAGGATCGTGCGGTGGCGCAGCACCGGCAGCGCCAGGCGGCGGATGTCTTCATAGGCCAGGTTGAAGCGCCCGTCCAGCAGCGCCAGCACCTTGCCGCCCATCACCAGCGCCTGCACCGCGCGCGGGCTGGAGCCATAGCGCACGAGCTTTCGCGCGCTCTCGGGGGCCAGCGCCTGGTCGGGGTGCGTCGCTAGGCACAGCCTGACGGCGTAGCGCACCACGTGCGGCGCGGCGGGCACCTGGCGCACGAGCTGGCGCATCTCAAGCAGCCGCGCGCCGTCCACCACCGGCTCGGCCTTGGGCGCGCGCTGGGTGGTGGTGCGGTCCACGATTTCCATCAGCTCGTCCTCGCTGGGGTAGCCCACGAGGATCTTCATCAGGAAGCGGTCGAGCTGGGCCTCGGGCAGCGGGTAGGTGCCTTCCTGCTCCAGCGGGTTTTGCGTGGCCAGCACGAGGAACGGCGGGTCGAGCGCGCGCTGGACGCCGAAGGTGGTGACGTGGCGCTCCTGCATCGCTTCGAGCATGGCGCTCTGCGTCTTCGGCGTGGCGCGGTTGATTTCGTCGGCGAGGATGATGTTGGCGAACACCGGCCCGGCGATGAAGCGGTACTCCTTGCCGCCCTGGGGCGTCTCCTCGATCACGTTGGTGCCGGTGATGTCCGTCGGCATGAGGTCAGGCGTGAACTGGATCCGGCTGAACTTCAGACGCACCGCGTCCGCCAGCGTGCGGATCAGCAGCGTCTTGGCCAGGCCGGGCACGCCCTCCAGCAGCGCGTGGCCGTCGGCGAGCAGCGTGACCAGCACTTCGGTGACCACTTCGCGCTGGCCGACGATGACCTTGGCCACCTGCTCCTCGATCGCATGGTAGTCGCGCTTGAAGGCGTCGCAGAGCTCCTTGGCCTGCTGCGGGCTAATGCTGCTTGTATCCATAGTTGTATCCCCTGTTACCGAATTGCATTATAGCGGAGAGCCGCCGCTGAATAATCCTGGCCGCGCCTGGGTATCACAACCAGATTAGCCGGAGTGACAGCATGAGACTGATTCTAATCGCGGCGTCCGCCATTCTTGTTCTGACAGGTGTAGCCATGGCTGAAATAAAGACGGAGACTGTTGTGTACGATCAGGCCGGCGCGCCGCTGGAAGGCGTGCTGGTCTATGACGCCGCCGCCGCGCAGCCGCAACCGGCGGTGATCATCATCCATCAGTGGAAAGGCATCAGCGACTATGAACGCCAGCGTGCGCGGATGCTGGCCGAGCTGGGCTACGCGGCGTTTTGCGCCGACATCTACGGCCAGGGCGTGCGCGCCTCGACCAGCGAGGAGGCGGGGCGGCTCGCGGGCGTTTACCGCGGCGATCGCGCGCTGCTGCGGGCGCGGGGGCAGGCGGCGCTGGACTATGTCAAGGGCCTCAGTTTCGTCGACCCGGCGCAGGTGGCGGTGATTGGCTACTGCTTTGGCGGCGGCGCGGCGCTGGAACTGGCGCGCTCTGGCGCGGAGCTCGCCGGCGCGGTTAGCTTCCACGGCAACCTCGACACGCCGGACGCCAACGACGCCAAGCACATCAAGTGCCCGCTGCTTGTCTGCCACGGCGCGGCGGATGCGCGTGTGCCGCTGCGCCAGGTGCAGGATTTCATCAGCGAGATGGAAGCCGCCGGCGTGGACTATGAGCTGAACATGTACGGCGGCGCGGTGCACGCCTTCACGGACTGGAACGCGGGCAGCAATCCCGCCGCCGGCGCGGCCTATTCCGCGAGCGCGAACCGGCGCAGTTGGGACGACCTGCTGCAGTTTTTCGCGGAGATTTTTTAACTCAGCCCGCGCGGGCGGGAACCTGAACGCCGCCTTGGCGCTGGGCAGGCTGGCGCGCCGCGGGCGCAGCCCGGCCCGCCTGCATCAGGCATCTTCCTCGATGATGCCGATAATGAACTGCTCCTCATTCAGGCGCAAGTCGAGGTCCAGGCCCGGCGGCAGCTCAGCGCCGGAGCTGTCCAGCACCACCGCCACCACGGGGCGCCACAATGCGTCCGTGTTCACCTGCTTCACCGCGCCGATCGCGCCGCTGCTGAGCTGCACGAACGTGCCGACGGGGAAGCGCCCGGTGCGCCGGATGAATTGGTGCACCAGCGCGGTGTCGAACTGGCTGCCCGCGCCGTGGACGATGATGTCGATGGCCCGGCTGAAATTGTGCCGCCGCTGATAGCTGCGGTTGGCCGTCAGCGCATCGTAGACATCGCAGATGGCGCCGAGCCGCGCCAGCCGATCAATTGTCACGCCGCTAAGCTGATCGGGGTACCCGCGGCCGTCGATGCGCTCATGGTGGCTGGCGATAATGCTGCGCGCCGGGCCTTCGGCCAGCGCGGGCCTGGCGAGCTGCTCGCCCCAGTGGGTGTGCTGGCGCACCTGGCGCCACTCGCTGTCGTCAAGCGGACCGGGCTTGAGCAGTAAGCTGTCCTCCAGCCGGGCCAGGCCGCTGTCGTGCAGCATCGCCGCCAGCACCAGCGCTTCCAGCTCTTCCGCGTCGGAGGTCCAGTCCCGCGCTATGGACAAACACAGCAGCGCGCTGTTGATGCCGTGGCGGTAGAGGTAGGCATCGGGGGTTTGGCGCTCCAGTAGCTTGACCGGCAGTTCGCGCCGGGCCAGGTATTGCCCCACCATTTCCACCGCCAGCGGCTTGAGTTCGAGCGGGTTGAAACTGCCGGACTCGCGCAACTGCTGAAACAACGCGCGGGTGAGCTGGGTGGCTTCGTTGATCAGCCGGGGATTCACCGCCAGCGCGATGCCGTGCTGCTCATAGATCGCCTCGGCGTCCTGCCACAGCCGCTCGCGCTGCATAAGGGCGGCTTGCTGGCCGTGGGGCAGCCCGGGGGCCTGGGCCAGCGTACTGCCCAGGCGCACCTCGATTTGCAGGATATTCCGGCTTTTCAGCGAGAGCAGCATGCCCGCGGTGATGATCGTGCCCTCCGCGAGCAGGCGGGTCAGCCCGGCGTAAACGTCGCAGTCCGCGCGCATGCCCGGCTGCAGCCATTCAATCGGGACAAACACCCGTGCCTCCGGTTCGCGCCGCTGCTTGTTCCGCTCGCGGGAGCCCTGTGTTCCGCTAGTCATGTTCCCCTTTACATTATTCCACTAGCTAGCGGATTATTCCGTTCCGCCGGCAGGTTTTTCCAGGTTGGTCTATAAATAATGCCGAGTTTTTCAAACAAGCAGAATAACTTACCTGAGACAGGGTATCATTAAGTACGAAACCCCTACCTCCCATAAACCACCCGGGCAACCGGGTGCTTTTTTTTCTGAGCCGGCGCGCCCGCGCCGCTGGCGTCCCGGCGGCGGCGAACCAGGCGGGCGGCGCCACCGCAGTGCAGCGCCGCCCGCCCTTGAGGAGAAGCCTATCCCCAGCCTGAGCCCCGGCGCTACCTATCGCCGATATAGTCCTCGCCCGCGGTGAGGACGAGGATGATCGCGTCGCGAATCGCGTTCGGGTTACCGTACATCAGCTGCTCGTTGGTGTCGCCGATGTTGGCCGGGCTGTACGGGCTGCCGAACCGGTCCTGCGCCGGATCGCCGACTTCACTGC
>CAYXMN010000238.1:1125-3616 GCA_964465955.1 uncultured Planctomycetales bacterium | reverse complement strand
ACCGGGTAGCAGCGACAGCACATTCAGAGCGAATCTACCGCTGAACTGATAACCCACAATGGCTGGCTCTCCCTGGCGCAGCAAGCGGTGTAACTCGGTGGCATCGATGTTGGGCGCCTCAAACACCAGCACCTTGGCCGGAATCACTTCCTGCGGCATTGACCCCCCGCCGTAGTACCCAGCACCGTCCGCCAGTGTAATGTGCCATCCGGGTAGCAGCGGCTGGAGCAGGGCCATCAACGTGGCGGCGGATTCAGTCTGCTGCTCGATGGTGTAAGCCAGGTGCCGTCGCGCCGTCAGCTCACGCTGGCCCTTGCGTTGGCGCAGGTGTTCCACAATGGTCGCGCCGAGTGCAGCCACGGTGAGTTTGTCGATGCGCAACACGCGCCAGAGCGGGCTATGGCGCAGCCTCAGGATCAAGTCGCGCCGGCCGAGGATAATCCCGGCCTGCGGCCCGCCCAGCAGCTTGTCGCCGCTGAAACTGACCAGGTCCGCTCCCGCCGCCAGCGTTTCCAGCACTTCCATTTCATCCAGGCGCGCGCCGGCGTCAGGGGCGAAATAGCCACTGCCCAAATCTGCATACAACGGGACATTGGTGCGCTTGGATAGCTCCGCCAGTTCTTTGATCGAGGCTTCTTCAGTGAAGCCGATAATGCGGTAGTTGCTGGTATGCGTCTTCAGTAAGAGCGCGGTGTTTTCGTTAATCGCCTGCTCATAATCCTTCAGGCGGGTGCGGTTGGTGGTGCCGACTTCCTGCAGCCGACAGCCGCTGACGCGCACCACATCCGGCACGCGGTAGCTGCCGCCAATCTCCACCAATTCACCGCGGCTGGTAATTACCTCGCGTCCTTGGGCCAAGGTATGCAAGATGAGATACACTGCCGCTGCGTTGTTGTTGACGACGGTCACGGCTTCGCAGCCGGTCAGCGTGCGTAGCAGCGGCTCCAGCGTCACATCGCGCCGGGTGCGCTCGCCCGCCATCAGGTCATATTCAAGGTTGCAGTAGGCTCCGGCGACAGCGCTGGCGGCTTGCAGCGCTGATTCGCTCAGCAGCGCGCGGCCGAGGTTGGTGTGCAGGATTACCCCAGTGGCATTCACTACAGGCTTAAGCAGCGGTTTAGCCAGTCCCGCCAGACGGCCGGCCACATGCTGCGCCGTTTCCGCCGAACTAGGCGGAACAGCTAGCAGCCCGCGCGTCAATTGCTCGCGCAGCCAGCCGATATGCCCACGGACTTCGCGCGCCACGATATCATGGCGGAACTCGGCAAGGGTGCTAGACAGCCCAGGCTCGCTCAGCACGGCGTCAACCTGGGGCAGCTGGCGCAGCAGATCATTCAGCTGTGCGTGTTCAGTCATGGCTTGACACAGATAATACCTTACGCGCCATACCCCGTGAGGTAACGTGGGATTGCTGGGAACCCGCTAGGCTAGCCGGTGATCCGGATCCGTCCCGGGTGTTCCGCCACGCACCGGCCGATGATCGCGGCAGGCTGCAGGTAGCCCTGCTTTGCGAGCTGTTCAAGCAAAAGCTGGGCCTTGGCTGCGGGCAAGGTCACGAGTAGTCCGCCGCTGGTCTGGGCGTCGTTCAGAATCAACTCCGCCTCGGGAGGGCAGCCCGCGTATTCGGCCTTACACTTAGTATATTCCGCGTTGCGCCTACTCCCGGCTGGCACATTGCCGCGAGCGGCCAGCTCAGGCACGCGGGGCATCAGCGGCACAGCCGGCCAGTGGAGTTCAAATCCTGCCTGTCCCAGGGCAAGCATGTCCAAACAATGGCCGATAAGGCCAAACCCGGTGATGTCAGTGCTGGCATGTGCTCCAAGCTGCACCAGTGCTTCGCCGGGCAGCTTGTTCAAGGTGGCCATCGTGCCGATGCAAACCGCCAGCTCCGCATCGTCCACCTCTCCTGTGGCGTGGCTATGGATAACAATGCCGCTGCCGAGAGGTTTAGTTAACACTAGAACATCTCCAGGCTGGGGGGTGGTGTTGCGGACCACTTGCGCGGGATGGACTACACCCGTGATGCTGAGGCCGAACATGATGGTGCGGGAAGTGATGGTGTGGCCGCCGCATACGACCGCCCCGGCCTCTTCCACTTTCTCCCGCGCTCCATTAAGAATTGCCACCAGCTTAGCTTGTTCTTCCTTCTCCGGCATGGCCAGTAGGTTCAGCGCGGTGACGGGCCGCCCCCCCATGGCATAGACATCCGACAATGCGTTAGCTGCTGCCACCTGGCCGAACGCCCGTGGATCATCCAGGTTCGGCGGAAAGAAGTCCGCGCTCTGCACAATCGCGATCTCCGGCGAGAGCTTGAACACGCCCGCGTCCGCGCCATGCTCGGGCCCGACTAGCAGGTCCGGATGGTGCATCAGCGGTATCTGCTTGAGCAGGTTTTCGAGGTCCAACGGACCTAGTTTAGCCGCTCAGCCACCCGCCGCCTTGAGTAATTTATCCTCGCTCATAATGGATTATCCGCGCGAATTATAAGGCC
>CAYXMN010000238.1:0-1115 GCA_964465955.1 uncultured Planctomycetales bacterium | reverse complement strand
CTTTACAATAAACCGCGTTTGCTGCACACCATTGTAAAGGCCGGGCTATACTTGTGCTACCACCCGGCTGGGAGCAAACCATGCATGTGTATTTGGATCACGCCGCTAGCACGCCCATCAAACCGGCGGTGCGCGACGCGATGCTACCTTACTTAACTGAACCGGGGCTCCTGGCTAATCCGTCGAGCAACCATGTCCCAGGGCGTGAAGCCGCTCTCGCGCTGGCAAGAATGCGTGCGCAGGTGGCGGGACATTTCAACTGCAGGCCAAACGAAGTGGTTTTCAACAGCGGCGGCAGTGAGGGGGATACGCAAGCCATCTTTGGAACTGCTTGGCGGCTGGACCGTCCGATCACCCTGGCAATCAGCGCGATTGAGCATGAAGCAGTCCAAGTCGCGGCAGAGCGGCTAGAGCAGCATGGACATCGCGTACTACGCCTGCCGGTGACGCTGGATGGCGTGGTGGACCTCACTTCCGCCGCGAAGTTGCTTCGGGAGGCACACCCTGACCTTGTGAGCGTGATGGCGGTCAATAACGAGATTGGGACTGTACAACCAGTGCAGGAACTCGCGGAGCTATGCGAACAGCATGGCAGCGTGATGCACTGCGATGCGGTCCGGGCGGTGGGCCACGGGCTTGACCACCTGCTGATCGATCCACGCGTTCATCTGCTGAATTTCACCGCGCATAAATTCGGCGGACCGCGTGGCGTCGGCGCGTTGATCATGCGCGGCGCAAGGTTACCACAGCTTATCTGCGGCGGTGGGCAGGAGAGCGGCTTGCGCGCCGGCACCGAGAACCTGGCGGGAATTGCCGGGCTAGCCCAAGCGCTAGAGCTGGCGGATGATGCCGAAGCGCGGCGCGTGGAGATGCTGCGCCGTAACCTAGAACAGGAGCTGGTAATCCGCTTCCCCGGATGCGAGATCCACGGTAAACGCGCGGTGCGGGCGACTCACGTGACTAGCGTCAGTTTGATGCCGAAAAGCGGCTACAAGCTGCAGGCGGCGCTGGATGCGCGTGGCTTCGCGGTGGGCACAGGCAGTGCCTGCCATGATGAGGCCGCGGGCAAGGTGACTGTCAGCCCCGTGTTGCGCGCGATGGGGGTTGACGAGCTG
>CAYXMN010000237.1:0-3622 GCA_964465955.1 uncultured Planctomycetales bacterium | reverse complement strand
CTGGCCTTCCTCGTCGCGGAAGTACTCGGCCATCGTCAGCGCCGTCAGCGCCACGCGCAGGCGGGCGCCGGGCGGCTCGTTCATCTGGCCGAAAACCATCACGGTCTGCTTGAGCACGCCGCTCTCGGTCATTTCGAGGTAGAGGTCGTTACCCTCGCGGGTGCGCTCACCCACGCCGCCGAACACCGACTTGCCCGAGTGCTCGGTGGCGATGTTGCGGATCAGCTCTTGAATCAGCACGGTCTTGCCCACGCCGGCGCCGCCGAACAGGCCGATCTTGCCGCCCTTTAAGTACGGCGCGAGCAGGTCCACCACCTTGATGCCGGTCTCCAGCACTTCCATGGTGGTGTTCTGGTCGATGAGCGCGGGGGCCTCGCGGTGGATCGGATAGCGCTTGATCTCCTGCACCGGACCCTTCTCGTCGATGGGCTTGCCCAGCACGTTGAAGATGCGCCCCAGGGCGGGGTTGCCGACGGGCACGCTGATCGGCTGGCCGGTATCCACGCAGTCCAGCCCGCGGGACAGGCCGTCGGTGCTCTCCATGCTGATCGCCTTGACGATGTTGTTGCCCAGGTGCTGGGCCACCTCGGAGACGATCACCATCCCGCTCTCGGGGTGGGTCACCTCCAGCGCGTTGTAAATCGCGGGCAGGTGGCCCTCCGGGAACTCCACGCTAATGGTGGGGCCGATGATCTCGACAATCTTACCCGTCACGCGGGTGCCGGTTGCTACCATCGTCTCCGCCATACTAACTCACCTCTAAGTTGCTTACCATGCTAGGCGCCGGGCGCCTGGTCTATTTCGCGGGCTGCTTGGGCGCCTTGCCTTCCTGCTCCAGTTTCTTGAGCGCCGCGGCCTGGCGTTGTTCAACCTCGGTGTACTGCGCGTCGGTCAGCGCGAAGGTGTTGTCCAGGATCAGCGCGATCAACGCGCCGTAGTTCTCGGTCTGGTCCTTGGTCACCAGGAACCGCAGCATCCACACCGTGTCTTCCGCCACCGACGTGAAGGTGTAAAGCTTCGCGCCTTCCTTGGTTTCAAAGAAGATGGGCACGAACGGGGTTTGGCCGTAGGGGCGGTTTTCCGGGCCGTAAGGCTTGGGCACGATGTCCTTGGCCTCGGTTAACACCTTCCAACCGCGCCCCAGCGCCTGGTTCAACTGGGCGTCCAGGAATCCGCGGAACAGCTCTTTCTGGTCGACTTTCTTGCCGTCTTTGTCGGTGATGCCGTCGATGGGCAAGCGCTGCTCGTAGACATGCAGCTCAAACACCAGGTCGGTGGGATCATCCGGCTTGGCCACCGGGGCGCGGCTGAGCAGCAGGTAGGCCGGCACGCCTTCCAGCAGCTTGCCGGCTTTGTCCAGCCCCTCCTCCTTCAGTTCCCAGCCGCGCGGCAGCACGAAGAAAACCTTGATGCCGTTACGCTCAGCCGTATATTGCACAATGTCCTTTTGGATCTGCTCGATGGTGATGCTGCCGGAGCCGATGGTGCCCGGCGGCGGTCCGTCTTGGCCCTCGGCGAAACAGGGGGCGGCCATCATTAAGACGGCTGCCGCGGTCAACACTAACAACGTGAAACGCTTCATACTTTATCCTTTTAATGCCTCGGCGCCGCCGATGATGTCGAGCAGCTCCAATGTGATGCCCGCCTGGCGGGCCTTGTTGTACTGGAGCGTCAGCTCATTGATCATATCGCCGGCTGCCGAAGTGGCGTTATCCATCGCCACCATCCGGGCCCCGTTCTCACTCGTGAAACTCTCCAGCGCCGCTTGGTACAGCACTGTCTCGAAATAGCGCGGCAGGAGCTGTTTAAGCAGCTCCTCCGGGCTGGGTTCCAAAATGAAATCGCCGCTCGCGCCCGGCCCGCTGCCTGCTCCGGGCAGCGCCGCCACCGGCAGCAGGCGCACCGCCACCGGTTCCGAGCGCATCACGTTGATGAAGCGCGCGTAGAGCACGTAAACCTCCGCCACCTCCTGGCTCAGGTAGGACTGGGTCATCAGGTTGGTGACGTGCTTGATGTCGGCGAACGCCGTTTGATCCGTGAAGCCGGGGAAGCGCTCGCGGACGCCGTAACCTTCGGCCTCGGCGTACTTATAGCCCTTCTTGCCGGCGCTCAGCAGCACCGTCTCGCGGCCCTGCCTCCGCTGCTCCTCGACGAAGTGCGACAGGGCTTTGTTCAGGTTGGTGTTGTAGCTGCCGCACAGCCCGCGGTCGGAGGTGATGTGGAGCAGCAGCACGCGCGGGGCGTCCGGCGCGATGTGGTTGAGGAAGGGATGGTCCACTTCACCCGCCACGGCGGCGAGATCGCGCATCATCGCTTCCAGCGTCCCGGCATAGGGGCGGCTCGCTTCCGTGCGGCCCTCGCTCTTGCGCAGGCGCGACGCGGCGACCATTTTCATCGCCTTGGTCAGCTGCTGCGTGTTGCGCACCGACTTGATGCGGGTCCGGATTTCCTTGCCGCCCTTGGCCATCTGCTAGTCCTTCACCTTGGCTTTAAAGCCGATCTCCGTTTCATCCACCCCGGCGGAATAGGCCGGGCGGTCGGGGAATTGCGTGATCGTCTGGATATAGGGCCACATGATTAGAACCACCGCGCGGTGGACCACCTCGCGGCGCTGCTCAGGCGGGATATACTCGCCCGCGTCGTCATACACCGGCGTGGCCGCGTAATTCGGGTTCTCCAGCCACAGCCCCCAGCCGTCGACGCCCACCACGCGGGCCACGAACTTCTCGGAGTCCACGCCCTGCAGGTCGAGCATCTCATACGCCTGGCGATGCAACTGGATCAGCACCTTGTTGCCGACCACGTTCTCCATCGTGATAGGGTGACGCGCGCTCACGGTTTACTGTTCGCCTCCCGCGTGATAGCTGGCAAAGAACGCCGCCGCCGCCTGGGACAGCTCATCAACCACGTCGTCGAGCTTGCCCGCCGTGCGGACGGTATGCAGCACGTTCTCATGCTGGTCCTTGAGGAACTTTATAAAATCGGCCGCCGCCGCGCGCACCTTGGCCGCGGGCAGCTTGTCATAGTGGCCCTGGCCGCCGGCGTAGATCATCGCCACTTGTTCTTCCATCGGCAGCGGCTGGTACTGCTCCTGCTTGAGCAGCTCCACCATCCGCTCGCCGCGGGTGAGCTGGCGCAGCGTCGCCGCGTCCAGGTCCGAGCCGAACTGGGTGAACGCCGCCAGCTCGCGGTATTGGGCCAGGTCCAGCTTCAAGCTGCCGGCCACCTTCTTCATCGCTTTGGTTTGCGCGTTGCCGCCGACGCGGGACACGGAGATGCCGACGTTGATCGCCGGGCGGATGCCCTGGTAGAACAGGTCGCCCTCCAGGAAGATCTGGCCGTCGGTGATGGAAATCACGTTGGTGGGAATGTAGGCCGACACGTCGCCCGCCTGGGTCTCAATGACCGGCAGCGCCGTGATCGAACCGCCGCGCATGATCTGCACCGCGTTTAAGTCCGCGCCGCAGGTGCCGCATTTTTTAAACACGTCCTGCTCTTCATACTTGTGGCCCGGCATGAACGGGTTGTGCGCCTGGCACTTGGGGCAGACTTTATATTCCGCCAGCTTGACCGCGCGCTCCAGCAGGCGGCTGTGCAGGTAGAACACGTCGCCGGGGAACGC
>CAYXMN010000236.1:1075-3677 GCA_964465955.1 uncultured Planctomycetales bacterium | reverse complement strand
CTTCGGACGAGCTGCGCCAGGTGGAGGCGCTGGTTAACAAGCACATCATCGCCGACCACCCCGTGAACTGGGTCGAGATGCCGCTGGTCGAGGCCAAGCAGATGGGCGTGACGGCGGTGTTCGACGAGAAGTACGGCGCGGAGGTGCGCGTGGTCAGCATCGGCAACGGCGAGCCGGAGAGCCTGACGGGCTGGGTCAGCCGCGAGCTGTGCGGCGGGACGCACCTCGATCACACCAGCCAGGCGGGCCTGTTCCTGATCGTCAAGGAGGAGAGCGTGCAGAGCGGCGTGCGCCGCATCTACGCTGTGACGGGACATAAGGCGTTCGCCTATGTGCAGGCGGCGCGGCGGGCGGTGGACTGGCTCGGCGCGCACTACAAGCGGCCCATGCCCAACCCGGCGGGGCTGGCGCTTGAGGCGCTGGGCGAGTACGCCGGGCCGGCGGACGGCTGGCTCGCCGAAGTGGAAGGTGTGATTGAGGACACCGAGGTGAAGCTGCGCGACGCGCACCAGGCGGCGGTCGAGGCGCGGCGGGCGCTGGCGCTGGGCGGGATGGTGGACTCGCTGGCGGCGCAGGCGGTCGAGCTGGGCGGCATCCATGTGCTGGCGGTGGCGCTCAAGCTGGACGACCGCGGCGACCTGAAATACCTCGCGGAGAAGTTCGCGGGCCAGCGCTGGCCGGACAGCTACGCGGTATTCATCGCGGCTGACGTGGCCGGAGGCGCGGCGTTGTGCTGCAAGGTGAGCCCGGAGGCGCAGGCCAAGGGCGTCAAGGCGAACGAGTTGATCAAGGCCAGCGCAGCGCTTTGTAAAGGTGGCGGCGGCGGGCGGCCAGACTTCGCGGAAGCGGGCGGCAAGGACGGCGCGCAAGCGGGCGCGGCGGTGGAGCTGGCGCTGAAGATGCTGCGAGAGAAGCTGGGGTAACGATGGAATAGGCCGCTTGCACACCGTTATAATTCCATTATGACAGGATCTGGGGACATGACGGATTGGGATGCGAACGTGATTAAGCTTGACGGCGCACTGCATCGCATGCAACGGCGTGACTCAGTTGGAGAATTAATCCTCTTGCTTGTAGTTGCAGCTCTGCTAATTCCGTTGGGCTTGTATTACCTAATAAAGGGAAGCAGTTGGGGGCTGTACTTGCTAGGGGCTGGCGGGTTGATTGTAGGGGGCATGGCAGTCATCGCATTGCTCAAAGCCTTGACCATGTACAGCAAGTACCGGCGGTTACCAGATTCGGAGAATGCCCGATCTGTACCTAGCCAGAAGTATATAGAAGCAGTCCGTGCCTCTGGGTTAGTGGAGAAGGTGCTAGCCGGGCAGGTAACCGGTAAAGAAATCGAACCCTTGATCAACATGGCCCAGACAGTACTTATTCGTAACGCTGAAGGCGAGGATATTCAGGTCGATTGGGGAAAGATTGCTCAGAACTGTAAGTGGTATGTGACCAGGCGAGGGATGAGGCAATCAACGCTGCAAGTACTCGTACTAATAGCAGCCGTAGTTACTGTGATTTGCTATGCGATTGTTTCAGGCATTACGCATCAATGGATGACACATCAGAGTGGATATATCGCGTTTATACCACTTCTTTTTGTAGGATTGAATAAGGTCTTATTGCAGGATGCCGATCAATATACTCAGGCTTTCCGTGCTGTCATAAGAGAACAAGCGGCTACGGTGTCCAGCCGGCAAAGCAGCTAAGATGGTGTATCTCCGGAGCTGATCCAAGCAGATTCACTTTGCGTGCATATGCCAGCTTTGCAACTTCACCGCCCTCCTGTGTTGCCTTTAGCGTCACGCAGACTAGCACCGGATTCGTTACATCTCGCCGAGCGGATAATCGAGGTCGCAGGTCTCGTTCGGCTTGCCCATGGTGCGGCACATCGCCAGCACTTGGCCCTGGTGGTTGAAGATATGCGTGCAGACGCGGACGATGATGTCCGCCGGGCGGTGCACGTTCGTCTCGCCGGGATCGGTCACCATCGCGCGCCGTGTGTTCAATTCGGCGGCGCTGGCCTGGCGCAGGTAAGCCCGCGTCACGGCGGCGGTGCGCTGGCGGAAGGCTTCCAGCGCGGCGAGGTCGGGCAACGTGGGCAGCTCCGCCTCGGCATGGTAGCCGGTGGTCACCACGGTCTGCCAGTACAGCTCGGCGGCGATGGTATGCCGGAGCTGGCGCAGCACTGAGGGGATGCCGAAACCTGGCAGCTCGCGCGCCAGTTCCTCGGCGGACAGGTTGCCGCAGAAACCGAGCAAGCGGCGCAGGCTCTCGTGCGCGCGCTGGTGGACATCGAGTAAGACTTCAGCAGTGTACATGCGGGGATTATACCGGCAAAGACTTTTGAGTAGGGACGCTGCCGCTCTATAGGCATGCTTGTAACCTTGCAGCGGTCTCAATGCTCCTATTCACATGAGATTAAGGGCAGGGCGTGGATGGGATGTTTTACTGTGCGGGCTACTGTTCCTCTGCTGCCCATTGGCGGCCTATGCCAGCAGAGGCCCCTATTACGCCGAAGAGAACTTGCCCTGGACCGTATTCGGTGAGATCGTTCCGCTTCTCATCGAGATGGCTCTCGTGCTCCATTTCTTCGAGGATGTCC
>CAYXMN010000236.1:0-1065 GCA_964465955.1 uncultured Planctomycetales bacterium | reverse complement strand
TCTTCGTGGTGTTCTTCGCTAATGCACTCTCGTTCCTGCTGCCGATGTTTGTCGGTTTGCAGCTTTCGGAAATGATGCTGGTTGACTTGTCTGATCTTGGGTACGGTTTCTTTCCATATGGAGTGGATTCGTACGCCGGATTCACCCGCTGGTTCTTCACTACTTTGGCTTACTACTGCATCTGGACTCTACTTGTTGAGACACCGGTCTACGTCATTGGCCTGTGGAAGACCGGGAAGCAGCGGTGGAGTTATCTGATGATTCCGGTGCTCAACATTGTGAGCTATCCCATCTATTTTACTTTGGTCTGGTTTGCGGTGGAGCTAGTACGCTGGTTAAGGCACGCTGGGTAGGAATGGCCATCTTACCCGCGTTGTTATAATCCTCCCATGCGCAAACGCACCTTCGCCGCAGCTCTGTTGTTCGCATTCGCGGCGCTGCTCGCCGCCTGCCCGCAGGCCGGACGCAGCGCGGGCACGGCGGGAACCTCCACGACGGCCAGCGTTCAGGCGCAGGCCCCGGTGTTACCTGCGCTGGCTGCCGCGCCACAAGGCGCGAAGGCGGCGTGGCTCACCACCGCCGACGGCTGGCACATCGCGGCGTGGTATTGGGCGCCAAAGCGCGCGAAGGCCCCCGGCGTGATCCTGCTGCACCAGCGCGGCGCAGACAAGTCGAGCTGGGGCGCGCTGCCCGCCAAGCTGCTTGCCGAAGACTACGCGGTGCTCGCCATCGACCTGCGCGGGCACGGCGAATCGGTGAACCCGCAGGGCCAGTCCGTGCCGCTGGCGGCGCTGCATGAAGCTGACTACCAGGCGATGCTGAATGACGTTACTGCCGCGCGCGAGTACATCACAGCACAACAGGGTGTGAATGGCGAGCGGGTGGCGATCATCGGCGCGAGCATCGGCGCGAACCTGGCGATCATGTACGCCAGCACGGATTATCGCGTGCGCACGGCGATCTGCCTCAGCCCCGGCCTGGACTATTACGGGCTGAAACCGGCGGACTACCTCGCGGCCTATAGCGGACGCGCGCTGTATCTCATTGCGGCCAAGGGGGATGAGT
>CAYXMN010000235.1:0-3688 GCA_964465955.1 uncultured Planctomycetales bacterium | reverse complement strand
TCCTCCTGCTTGATCAGCCACTCCGGGTAGCGCCGTTTATAACCCATTACCTCCCCTATTTTACTGCCCGGTGAATACGGCTAATCCTGTGGTAGCCGGGCCTTTAGGCCCGGAATTCACCTGACATCCCCGGCCTGAAGGCCGGGCTACCACCTTGATCTACTGGTGCGGATTCGGCGTGGCGCCGGACTGCGCGTCCGTGGCCGGAGCGTCTGGCACTGCCGCGCCCAGCTCCGCCAGCTGCGCGCGCGCATCCTGGACCAGGCTGATCTGCCCGGCGGCCATGCCATGTTCCATAACCCACTGTAATTCCGGGATCGCCAGCGAGTTCTCACCCTGCTCTGCATAGCACTGCGCCAACAGGTAGTGCACCTTGATGGCCACCACCGCATCCGGCTGCTGGTCTTCGAGGATGACGATGCAGCGCTCGATGGCTTCATCCACGCGCCCGGCTTGGAACGTCAGCTCGGCCAGCCATTGGTAGTCCTTAGGTTCAGCTCTGAGTTCCAGCGCGCGGTTGGCGCAGTAGAGCGCACCCGCGTAGTCGCCCGCCGCCGCCTTGCGCCGCGCCGGCATCAGCCATTCCAGTAAACGCCGGTAGGTCTCGCGCTCGGGTGTGCGCGCAAGCTCGCGGTAAGTCTCGTCCTCAACATCGGTAGCCGGGATGACGCCGCGCTCAATGTACAGGTCCCACAATTCGGCCACCGTCGGGTCCGGCTGCTGGAGGAAATACTCGCGCAGCTTAGTGTTGTCCAATGCCGGCGCGCCGCGCTGGTCGCGCCACAGCCCGGCCAACACCGGATCCAGCCCGTGCGCCAGGCGCGCGTCAAGGGTCAGCAGGCAAGCCGGGGCGTTGTGATAGATCGCCGCGCTGTCGTCGAGCTCGTCGCGCCGGGGCAGCGACAGCGGCAGCTCGTAGCCCAGCGCGAAGTTCATCAAGTAGCGCCGGTAAGAATAGGGGTCGCCGCCCGCCGGTGGCATCGGCGCTGGTGGCACAGGCGTCCCGCCTGTGGCAGGTACAGCTCTATCCCCAGCCGAGGGCGGCTGCGCCACTGCGTTCGCCGCCAGCGCTTGCTGCTCCGCGAACTTGGCCGCGCCATAGTTCGCCATGCCCTCGGTGAACCAGCGCGGCGCGGACACGTCCTGGCCCCACCACAGGTGCGACAGCTCGTGGGCTAAGAGCGCGGTCAGCCCGCCCATGCTGCTGCCCGCCCCGCCGTGGCCGCCTTCACCGCCGAGGATGAACACCATTCCGGCGTTCATGAAGCCCTGCACCCCGCCCTCGTCCGGCAGGATGAACACCGGCAGCTTGCTCACGCCGCGGTCGCCCCAGATCGCGGAGTAGTAGTCGATGATCGGGCCGATGGCCTGCACAGCCTCGGTCTGCTCCACGCCGTCGATGAGATCGGCGGGCGCGTACACCTCCAGCTCGCCCCAGTTCGTGGGGATTACGCGGCTGGGGAACTGCGTCAACACGAGCATCTGGTTGCGGGTACAACGCTTCGCGATTCCACAATTCATTGACGCGGTGATTTTTTTCTCAGCTCCCAGCTGGATTTCATTGCTGCTCAGTTCCAATCCAGCGCTGCCAATGCATGAAAACGAGGTGCCCACTGAATTTGCGCTGATTGAGATGTCCACCGGTTCGTCTTCGCCCGGCCACAGGGCAGTCTCATCAAAGCGGTAGGCCCCGCCATAGCCAAAGCTGGCGAAGTCCTCGGAGATGTCGCACGAGCCTTTCAGTTCGATGGTGTAGTTGCCACGCCAAAACTCTCCGCCGAGGTTCAGCAGCCAGGGCGAGGCTGGGGTACTGGCACGGCTAAAGTCTAGAGGAGTGCCGTGCTGGACACGGGCTTGGGTTTCCGAGCCGGGATGCAGCAAGACTGCGGTCCAGGTGATATGCGGATCGCTGACCAGGGTCATCGTTACCCTGCCCTCGGCTGGCATTTCCAGCGCTGGTGAGTGGCTGGGTCGCGTCGTGTTCGGGAGAACCGATCTCAGGTTCTTCCGGCGCTCCGATCAAGCGCAACTCAGCCCAGACTGTGACAGCTACCCGGCCGTAGGGGCTCTCCTGGGAGTCGCTGGCAGGCGTGGTTTCAAGTGTGTACTCGTAATCGATGCTCTTGAAGTACACCATACTAGAGGTGTCCCCCTCTTCCCGCGCCCACGGGTACTCGTACCACGTGATGCCGCGCGCGTACTCCTCGATGCTGAGGTTGCCGTCCGCGTCCGCGCGGAAGTCCCAGCGCGTGCCGAGCGTGCCGTCCTCGCCCGCCGTCCAGAGCGCCGCGAAGGTTTCACTGCCCGCCGGCTCGCGCAGGGCGGCGCTGCCCGGCTCGGTCCAGCCGTCGCTGGCGCACTGCGCGAACGCCTGCTCGAACCGCGCGCGCTCGGTGCCGGATAGCTCCCCCCAGCCGCGCTCAGCCGTGACAGTGCCCTCGTCCGTGATGCTAAATCCGCTGTCCAGCGCCGCGCTGATGTACGCCGCCGCCAGGTCGAAGAACGCCACCGTGCTGTCCGGGCCGTCGATCTCGCGGAACAGGTTGAGCGCGCCGTCCTCAGGCGTATAGCCCGGCAGGCTGCTGAAGTCCACGGCGAGCCGGCCCAGCGCTAGCCCGTGCATGTACTCACCCGGCAGGATCGCCAGGACGCCGTCGTTGAGCTCGAAGCTGCCGTGGGGGAATACGCCCGTCAGGCCGCTGACGGTGATGAAGTGCGCCTCGCGCAGCAGCGACAGGTTGTCGGCGGGCGCGGCGGCGGGGCGGGACGGGATCGCGCCGGGGTGCTGCGCCAGGGCCGGGGCGGACAGGGATAACAGAAGCACGATCAGTAGTACGGACGAGACGCGCATGGAGCCTCCCTCATGAAAAGTGGATCACTTTTGTTAGCTTAGCAGATGCGGTGGGAGTTTCTGGTAGCGCGGTCGGCCCTGTCCGCGATTTGATTAGTGGCGGGCGCGGCGGCCCGCCCTACCTCAAGAAAACAAAAAGTCCCGGAAGATGGCTCTTCCGGGAACTACCGGCTGAAATATAGGAGGTAAGCGACTAAGTTAATTCCGTTGCAGGCCCGTCCAAGCCAAGCTGGCTTCCCGGCAGGTTTGGCTCGCCCGCGCCTTGCGCTTGAATCACTCGCGCGCAAACTGGTATTTATAAGAGCCCGTTTCGCGCCAGAAAGTTACAGCCGAAGTGTCCGCAGGCCGGAGGCAGAGTTGATCTCGGCTAAATGAGACGAGTCTCAATTGTCGGCGCCAAGCAACCCGCATTGATACTGGTCTCATCTTCGCAATCCGGTTGCATGTCCTGAATTTCACGCTAAAATTGAGAGGTCACCTTAAGCATGCGCTCCCAAGGAGAGGATACAGATGGATATCAAAGGCAGCCAAACGGAAGTGAACCTGCTCAAGTCTTTTGCCGGTGAAAGCCAGGCGCGCAACCGCTACACCTTTTTTAGCGGCCAGGCGCGCAAGGAAGGGTTTGTGCAAATCGCCAACATTTTCGAAGTGACCGCCAACCAGGAGCGGGAGCACGCCAAGCGCTTCTTCAAGTTCCTCCAGGGCGGCGAAGTGGAGATCACGGCGAGCTTCCCCGCCGGCGTGATCGGCGACACGCTGGCCAACCTGCTGGAAGCCGCCGCGGGCGAGAACCACGAGTGGACCGAGATGTACCGCAGCTTCGCCGAAGGCCCGCTC
>CAYXMN010000234.1:1602-3689 GCA_964465955.1 uncultured Planctomycetales bacterium | reverse complement strand
TGCTGAGATACTGGGTCAAGACTTTGATCCGCGTGAAACCGCTGTTGATGAAGTTACTCAACACAAAATCGATGATGCGGTAGCGCGCGCCAAACGGGACAGCTGGTTTTGCCCGCTCCTTAGTCAATGGGTATAGGCGCTCGCCCTTACCGCCGGCCAAGATCATGACTAGGGTGTTAATCATTTGCTGCCTCCAGCTTTCGGGAGCTTGGAAGTAGAACCGGGTGTAATCACTGGTGAAACTGGCTCGCCTGCGGCAAAACGCCGTCCGTTGGGCCATGACGTAGGCCACCGGCCTGCGGAGCTGGGCCACCAAGCGCCAGTCGGGCTCGTGCCGCCAGACTCCGATGCGCCGGAATCGCTTTCAGGTTGTCCCGCATAAAGCCGATCCGGCAATTCCAGCGATATCGACGGCCAAGGCGCGGTGGAGTCCTCCAGAATCCCTTTCAGTACGAGCTGGCCCTTGCTGCCTATGCCGTAGATCACTTCTATCTCTTGATAGTAATCCGGCTCTACAGGTATAACGCGCGGTAATTGCACAAGGCCGGTCAGATATAGCTCAAAGGTTTGCTTGCGGGATTTAAACATCAACCGTATACGAACCTGTTCACCGAATTGCGTGTGGCGAATAAACCAGCGGCCTTGCTCGCCATATAATTCATACTCGGCAAGCGCGGAGCCGAAGCTGTTCTCAACTACCGCCACCAAGCGCCGCGACTGAAAGAGCTGCTGCCCGAATTGCTGCCGGGCCTGCTGGATCTGCTCTTCGCTGATTTCCCAGCACAGGAACAGGTATTCCGGATCAACGATGAGCACCTCAAGCTGCGGCACGCCGTAGCGTTCAGGAAGCGATTCCTCCGCTTGCGCCGGTGGTGTGCTGATGCCAAGCTCCAAATGGGCCTGACCCCAGTCAGATGACACATGGGGCCACGGTCTCAGCTGTGATGTCGCATCTTTCATGTCTTTCATGGTGTTTCGCGTATCTCAAGACTAACTAGCAACTCGTCCTGCAACGCCAGCGGATGGACAGCCAAAATCAAGCAGCTCCCCTGGTATGTCTGCTCAAATCCGCCTTCTGATGACGAAACAGTTTTAACAGGATAGCAAACGGCTTGGAAAGGCGTCGCGCAAAAGAGTGTTAACTTCCGGTGCTGCCAATCGTCGACCAAGGCGATCTGGGTTATCCCTGTGAAACTGATTAGTTCAGATAGTGAAACTTCAGTCCCATCTAGTAGTAAATGGCGCTCGGGGCTTTGGTCGGTGAGCAAGGTAAAATTGAATTCGAGGCAGAACAGACCGTCTTCAACAGGGAGCTGCCCATCAACCAGTTTGGCAGTCAAAGCCAATCCGGCTTTGGTCAATCTGGCGCGTTTTTCAATCGTGAAACCGGCGTGCGGTACTATTGCCTTTAAAAGTGTAGTACTCAGGACAGGAGGTTGTGTTTGGACAAAGTAGTCGTTAAAGGTCGCCTCAAACACGTGATCTGGCCGATCGGGGACTTCCAGCAGCGACTCAAGGTTGTTCAAATGGCTGAAATAGGTGATAAACCCTGATCGAGGATATTTGTCGAAGACAAGTTTCCGCTCCAATCCCCGTTCCTTGGTTAAAATCCGGTCGTGGATGCTGTCATGGCCGGTGTCTTCGTCTTTAAGCACTGCTTTGGGCACCAGCTTATGGTAAGCCTCGCGCCGGCGGGTGAAGACGTTGGACCAGCAATAGTGCGTCGGCAGATAATCCAGCCGGGACAAACATAAGCCATGGCCAGGATCGAACAGCGCGTCAAGCTCAAAGCCGCGAACCAAGACCTGATCCCAGCCTAAGCCGTCGTGATCGATGGCTTGCATGCTGGGGCGTTTGACTAGGCCTTTGCATCGCTCCAGTTCCACTTCAGCTTTGAGCAAATGGTAGAAGATGGCGTGGCGCAGGTAGTTTAAATACAGACCCCCGAAAATGCCATGCCAGTACGCGCAATTACATTGACCCCGGCCAAGATTCGCAACCGCCGCGCCATGCGCAGGGCCGTTTGCAGCACCTGGGGCGGCGGCTAGATTCGAGACAAACAGCATCTTGCGGTACAACTGGTTAGC
>CAYXMN010000234.1:0-1559 GCA_964465955.1 uncultured Planctomycetales bacterium | reverse complement strand
GTGCAGGTAGTTGCGCCAGAATCCCGGCGGATTGTCCTTGTCAGCATCAGGATCAACCCTGGTCCATTCGCCCATCTCCATATAAGAAGAGCACGGGATGAACACCTTGCCCCCCGGCTGCCGCGTTTTTACGATTTCACCGGGCAAAGATAAATCCACCCACTCCAGTGCTTCAGTTAATCCCGACAGGAATTCTTTCATCCAGCCGCGCGTGTAAACCCATTCGTAGGTATCCGGCCAGATGCCGAATTTCTCGCCGTCGTCGCCAAAGACAACCAAAGGTACGTGGCCTTCAGGCTGGAGATCGATCACCGTGCGCAAGTGATCCAAGGTAGCTTCCAGTGGCTTGAAGGGGATGGTATAGCGCAATTCTTTGGCAATCGGCATCAGCGAGAAAAGCTGGCCTTCATGCTCGGTGGTGAAGAATTCGCCAGCCACCTGGGAAGGCATCGCGCAACTACGGAAGTGGAAGTCATCCAGCAAGGTGTATTTCAAGCCGGCTCCGCTTAGGATCGGCGGCAGGTGCGGTTCCCAGACGCGTTCTGGACACCACATGCCGCTGGGTCGCTGGCCGAAGTGTTCTTCGATGTAGTCACCCATGCGTACGAGCTGTAGATGGGCGTCGCGGGCTGGGAGCACTGGGAGTATCGGCTCATACATCCCGCCGCCGAGGAGTTCGAGCTGGCCGCGTTTCACAAGCTCACGCACTAGTTCGAAGTATTCAGGACGATGAGACTGGAGCCACTCCAACAGGCAACCGCTAGTATGCAATCCGATTTGAATTTGCGGATATCCTAAAAGCTCCCTTAGAAACGGAAGATAAGCCAGATCGCACGCTTCGTCAATGACAGCGTCAAAATTTCCCACTGGCTGGTGGTTATGGATGACAAGAGCCAGTTGAACAAGCTTGGACATGCGGCCCCAACCTCAACGCGAGTGATTGATACCTTACCCTGTTTCAGGGTATTCCTGTTTAAATAGGATAGCAGTGAAGCAGGTGGATGAAGACTAAATAATGGTGAAGCTATGATGAAGAATCCGTACGGGCACTCAGCGTTTCACGCCGGGCGGTAATCACTGCGCGAGGCAGCCAAAGGAAGGTGAGTATCGCAGAAAGCAGGATTCCCGTCCCCGCGTAAATCCCGAAAAACGGCATCTGGATGTTATGAAACATGTTGGAATGCTGCAAGTTGGGAACCTCGGGGAAGAAACGCCAGAGGTAACCATAATAGAACACGCTGTTTAACCGCAGCAATGTCTCATTTTTAAGACTGAACACAGTTAAAGCGTATCCCAGTGAAACCTGGCAGAGCAAAATGAGAATGGCAGTTAGCTGCCAAGAGAGGTTGGTGTACTGCCGCACAATCCAGGCAAGTTGCGTGCTGATATTTAAGACCAGGTAAATCAACAAGGCTCGTTGTAGCAGCATCAAGGGAACACTGATGCCTTCTGTTCTTAGTTGCGGATAACTGTGGGGATAAAGCAGGCACAGCAGTTGCAGCAGCATCGCCAGCCCGGCGACAAGTTGCAGCGCGCAGGCATAGGCCAAATAGGGGAAC
>CAYXMN010000233.1:0-3704 GCA_964465955.1 uncultured Planctomycetales bacterium | reverse complement strand
CAATTTGCCGGGCAGCAGCTTGCTCCGGCAGCGTCCACGATTTACAATCCAGCTTTCGATGTTACCCCCGGCGGCTTAATCACGGCTCACATTTGCGAGCATGGTGTCTTTCCGCCTGAGCGTCTCAAGGAGTGCCCTGTATGGAACTGATTGTCAGCCTGCCCCGTAACGAAGCTGCGCTGGCCAAGGCGGCAGCCGCCAACGGCGCTAGCGCGATCAAGGTTCACATGAACGTGGAGCACCGCGCCAGCGGCACACGCTTTGGCAGCTTCGCTGAGGAGTCGAAGGCAGTGCTCGAAATCATCCAGGCGGTGGATGTCCCCGTTGGCTTAATGCCCGGCGCAGGTCCAGCAAAGCTGCCGGCCGCAAATGAGCTGGTGCATCTCGCCAATGCCGGGCTGGATTTCGTCGATATCTACACGCACCACATGCCGCTGTGGTTCATCGATCTTCCGCTTAAAATCATCCTGGCCTTCAGCGAGTTCGACGGCTTGACCGAGCCGCCGTATTACTCGACACACTTCCAATGGCCGCCGGAGAGCAACCGCAATCGCTTTTACATGGCGGAAGCAAGCATCATGCGCCCTGAGGATTATGGCGCGCCGTTCACCTATGCCGATTTGCGCCGCTTGCGCATTCTGCAGGAGTACGTTGATGTACCGCTACTCGTACCGACGCAAAAACGCATCACTCCGGAAGATGCTGTTTGGCTCAAACGGAGCGGCACCGGCGGGCTGATGATCGGCGCGATCGTCACCGGCAATACGGCGGACAGTATCGGCGCAGCAACTGCTCGGTACCGTGACGCGCTCGATAAGGCCTAGGCTTGATCTATCATTGTTGGTGAACTTAGCCGGCCAACGAGCCTGGCGCATTACGGAGGCTTAGGATGCACATCACACGCATCGCGCTGCTGCTGCTAACGATGGGCTTGCTGGGATGGGTTTGTTTCGCCCAAGAGGACGCGCCGCCCGAACAGGATCCACCGGAGCAGACTGAAGCCGCGGCGCCCGGCCCGGAGCAGATGCCCGCTACCACGCCTGAGCCTGCCGCGGCCGAGCCCGCCCCCGCGCCGGCTTCCGATCCGGCCGAGTTGTTCGACCCGGCAGTCGCCGCTCTGCTGCAGGCGCAATGGGCCGCCACAGGCGGCAGCGCCGGCGGGCCGTTCACGGCAACGGCGAACGCCACGTTCCTCAGCCAGCCCAGTGGCTTCGATGTGTTCATGATCCCGGTAGACGACGTGCGCGCGGCGGAGCAAGGCGACGGCAACGTCACCGTGGAGAGCCTGGTCTTCAATGACGCGCACTTCATCGGGCAGACACCGCTGACTGTCAGCTTGCCTGCGCGGGATTACGTGCTCGCGGTGCGCAGTACGCTGCGCGCGGAGGGATTCGACGGCGAGTGTGTCCGCCAGTTCACCCGCGATCCGATTACGGGTGGGCGGCGCTTCGATTACCACCTCTACCCGCTAAAAAAGGACCGCAATAACTACCTGTGCTTCATCGCCAACTTCCTCAGCGAAGGCTTTCCCCAGGAATCTGCGTTCGCTTTGCCCGCCGGGAGCGACAGCTTGTTCGCCATCCCGCAGCAGCAGCTGGAGGAACTGCTCGCCAGCGCGTGCCAGGCGCCGGAAGAACGGCGGGCGCGGCTCGCTCAGGACCTGTTGGATTTCGGGACCGGGTTCTACAGCCTCGACCAGCAGATGTATCTGGTGAAGCTGACGCTAAACGGCACCGAGTCTGTGCTCAAGGAGTGGCCCATCGCCACGGAGGTGCAGTAGTGCGGGCTACTGGGCGGACGGTACGGGCAACTTGGTCAGTTCCAGCTTCGTCGTCAGCCATTGCTCCACGGCCTTGCTGAAGGGCTTGCTCCCTTCCGCCTGCACGTTGATGAAGCCACCGCCGTGCAACACCTGGTAGGCCAGTGCATAGTGAGTCTTCGCGCCGATCGTCTTCGACCAAGTGTAATACGGCACAGACAGCGTTTTGCCGTCCGGCGTCTTCACCGTGGCGTTGCCCGCGGATTTTAGACCGGCCAGGCCGTTGGTCACCTGCATGATTTCTTGCAGCCGGTCGTTCGTCCCTACGTCCTCCGCCATCAGCACCTGCTCATCCGGCGGATCGAGCTTGAGCGCTTCGGCTTCCTTCTTACTGACGAGGTGGCCCATCGTGCCGTAGACCAGCAGGCCATAGTCCGGCTGCGTACCCTTCACCGCCCCCGCTGGATTATGCACCGCCTTGAAGCCATCACCGTTCTCGGGATACTCCACCAGGCTGTTGGCTTCCACGGTAAAGGCGAAGCAGTAACGTGCGTTCGCCACGCGCGTGGCTTCCTCAACTTGGGCGTAGGCGGCTAGCGCCGACAAGGCCAGTACAGCGCAGACGATTATGGTAGTTGCGATGCGCATTGTTCCCGCTCCTCTGGGGTTAGCAGTAAATTGTACAACTGGGTGATAGCGCTTATGACGCACGGCGCGCCGGCGAGTTCACCTGCCAGCGCATAGCCATAGCCCACTCCGATAAACTCCGCCCCGGCGAAGCGCGCCGCTTCCCAGTCTGACAGCCGGTCGCCGATCATCACCGCCGGGCCGCCCTGCTCCGCTATCGCTTGCGCCAGCCGCTCACCTTTTGTGGCAAACTCTGGTGGCGCATAGGGGTACATCGCTGCAAGCCAGCGGCCCAAGCCAGACGCATCCCAAACATGGCGGGCATAGGTCGGCCCGCCGTTTGTGACCAGCACCAATGTGCGGCCACTGCGCCGCAAGCAGTCCAGCACGCCTTCCACCCCAGGGAACAGCGCAGGAAACTGGGCCACCACTTCGCGCTCATATTCCAAGCAGAACTGCTCAAAGTCGGCCAACACTTCCTGTGGCTGGCCCGGCATCATCTCGCGGTAAAACGATTTGGCGTCCATGCCGATTAAATGCTGAACCCAGGCTAAGTCCGGCGTGTCGATCCCGAGCCCATGCCGCTGAACATACTGACGATGCGCCACCAGCACGATTTTGCCAACCTCAACGCCGCTCGGGTAAAGCGTGCCATCGAGATCGAAAGCGATTAGGTTGCAGTTTGCCAGATCCACGGCGGGGCATGGTAGCATATCCCCCATGGTACGCACATATACCCCGCGCGTCCTTGCCGAAGGACTGAACATCGCCATCGTTGCTAGCCGCTTTAATGAGCTGATCACTTCCCAGCTGCTCGAAGGAGCGCTTGACGCGTTGGAGCGCCACAGCGTCTCCGAATGCAACGTCGACGTGTTCTGGGTGCCGGGTTCCTTTGAGCTGCCGGCCACCGCTCGTAAAGTCTGCGACAGCGGGCGCTATGACGGTGTGTTAGCGCTAGGAGCGCTGCTGCGCGGGGACACCGACCATTACGACCTGCTGGCCGCGGAAGTGACGAAGGGCCTGGCTAACCTGAGCCAGCAATCCGCCGTGCCTGTCAGCTTCGGGGTCCTCACCTGCGATTCACTGGAGCAGGCCTTGAACCGCGCCGGCACTAAAGCGGGCAACAAAGGCGCTGACGCTCTTGTCGCCTTGTTGGAAATGATCAACTTGTACGGTGTGATTGACCAGCCCGACACCGAAACGGAATAGTTCCACCACCAACCGGAACCGGCTGTCGCTTCAGCCCGAGTCCAGTGAATTCTTGTTGATAACTTGTGGACAACTGCGCCTAGCTATGTTATGATGCACCTAACTCAAT
>CAYXMN010000232.1:0-3736 GCA_964465955.1 uncultured Planctomycetales bacterium | reverse complement strand
TTATGCACTGGTGGACGGCGCGCTACGCGACCGCACTCTGCTGGAAAACCCGTCGCTGGGCTGGGCCGCCGGCGCGCTGATCACCACCACCGCCGACCTCGATACATTCCTGCGGGCGTTATTCACCGGCAAATTACTGCCGCCGGAACTCATGGCGGAGATGCTGGACGGACAGGAACGGGGCGACCGCTACGGACGTTACGGCCTTGGCGTGATGCAGGTGAGCACCGCACGGGGCGAGTTGTGGGGGCACGAGGGCATTACGCTGGCCTATCGCGGCGGGGCATGGTACCTGCCGGAGCGCGGCATCACCGTGATCGCGCTGGTGAACCTGTTTGATGCGCGCATCTTCCCGCTGTACGAGGCGGCGATCGAATGGGCCGTTAACCAGCCCGCCGCCGCGGCGGAGTGAAATAAGCGAACAACAGCAGCAGCCCGGCCGCGAACGGCGCGCATAAATACTTCGCGGTGAACCCGAGCAATTCCACGCCGCGCACGCCGGCGCGCCACTGCCAGGCGTAAGCGATCCCCGCTCCCAGCACGCACAGCAGCGCCAAGGTGAGCAGCCACCACTTGCCCGCGCGGCGCGGGTCCAGCACGCTGGTGCGCTGGCCGTCCCGCGTTGGCTGATCCTGCTGGCTCATAGGCGCTCGAAGACGGTCTTGCCGCCCATTAGTGTGTGCACGACGCGCCCGCGCGCGCGCCAGCCGCCAAACGGCGTGTTCTTACCTTTGCTGAGCAGCGCCGCCGGGTCCACTGCCCATTCCGCGCCTAAGTCGATCAGCGTGAGATCCGCCGCCAGCCCTGGCGCAATGCGGCCCGGCGACACGGCGATCTCGCAGCGATCGAATTCTTCAAACGCCGCCGGTTCAAGCTGGGGGTATTGCCCCGGCAGCGGCGCGGGCTGGCACTCGCCGCGCAGGATGCGTGCCGGATTCGAAGTGAGCAAGCGCAGCACGCGTTCCAGCGTAATTGTGCCACCCGGCGTCTCCGTGCCCACGACGTGCGCATTGAGCAGGCCGAAACTCAGCTCAAAACCCGTGCAGCCGAACGGCGCAAACTCCAGCTCCTGTTCCTTCTCGTCAACGCTGTGCGGCGCATGGTCCGTGATCAGCGCATCCAACGTGCCGTCGGCCAGCGCGGTCAGCAGGGCTTGCCGGTCTTCCTCCGCCCTGAACGGCGGATTAATCTTGGCCAGCGTGCCGTGGTCGCGCACCGCCTCGTGCGTCATGAGCAAATGGTTAAAGGTGCAGTCCGCCGTAATCAGGCCCGCCTGCCCGCGCGCCGCCGCCTGCGCCTTGCCGAACCGCACCAGATCCAGTGTGCCCTGGCTTGCGATGTGGGTGATTTCCACGGCCTGGCCGGTGGTCAGGCTTGTCAGAATCGCCCGCGCGTTGCCGAGGTCCTCCGCCAGCGCGTGCATGCCGGGCTGGCCCAGCACCGCGCTGACGCGGCCCTCGTGCATCACGCCGTGGGCCAGGTCCGGCGCTTCCGCATGCACCATCGTCCGCGCGCCGGGCAGCATCGAGAGGAACTCAAAGGCGTGCAGGAACACAGCGTTGCTCAAGGTGTCAGAGCCGTCATCCGTGAAAATCCGCACGCCGCAGGCATGCAGCGCGGCGAGGTCGGCCAGCGCCAGGCCGTCGCGCCCGCGCGAGAGACAACCCGCCGGGCTGACGCGGCAGATGCCTGAGCGCAGCGCTTTGTCGCGCACGTACGACGCCGTCGGCGCATCGTCGATGGCGGGATTAGTGTTAGGCATGCAGACCACGGTGGTATAACCGCCCGCCGCCGCCGCGCGCGCGCCGCTATCGAGGTCTTCCTTCCAGGTATAGCCGGGATCGCGCAGGTGGGCATGCAGGTCGGTGAAGCCGGGGCTGAGCAACTTGCCGCGCCCGTCGATCACGCGCGCGCCGCCCGCGCCGGACACCTCGAAGGTGCGCCCCAGCGCTTCATGCGAAGTCGCGGCGTAGAATTGGTCCCCGCGCGGCTCCAGCACTGAGTGAATCAGGCCGCCGCTGATGGCCACGTCGCGCGCGCCGAGCATGCGTTCGCCGTCGAACACCTCCGCCCCGCGGATGATGGTGAGATTGGTACTTACCGTCATGTGCTTCTTTCCTACCTATGTCCCTGTGACACCCAGCTTCCCCGCGCACCAGGCCAGCAGGGCGCAACGCAAAGCCACCCCGCAACTGACCTGCTCGTTGATCAAGCAGCGCGGATCCTCATACACCGGTGCGCTCACCTCCACCCCGCGGTTGACCGGGCCGGGGTGCAGAATGACGGCGTCCGGCGGCAGCAGCTTCAGCCGCCGCTGGTTCAGCCCGTAGAGCTTGCTGTACTCGTCGAGAGTCGTGATCAGCCCGCCTTCCATGCGCTCGCGCTGCATGCGCAGCATCATCACGGCGTCCAGCGACGGCAGTGCGCGGTCGAGGTCGGTCTCTACCGTGATGCGGCCCGGCGCGCCCGCGGCCCAGTGCTCGGGCTGGAGCGCGTGGCAGTCGTCGGGCAGCAGCGTCGGCGGCGCGACTAGCGTGATGTCCACGCCGTAGCTTAGCAGCAACTGCAGCCCGGAGCGCATCACACGGCTGTGCTTGATGTCGCCGACAATCGCCAGGCGCCGCCCCGCCTCAAGCTTGCCCGCGGCCTTGAGGCTCAGGCAGTCGAGCAGCGCCTGCGTCGGGTGCTGGCCGCGGCCCGCGCCGGCGTTAAGCACCGCGCCGGGGAAATACTTCGCGTAGAGCGCCGCGCCGTCCGCGCCGGGATGGCGGATCACGGTGATGGAGAAGCCCATCGCCGCCAGCGTCAGCGCAGTGTCAGCCAGGCTTTCGCCCTTTTCCGCGCTGGAGCCCTTGGCGCTGACGTTGATCGTATCCGCGCCGAGCATCTTGCCCGCGTACTCGAAGCTGACGCGTGTGCGCGTGGAAGCTTCGTAGAACAGCAGGAGCACGCCCAGGCCTTTCAGGTCGTTATCCTTAAAGCCGAAGGTTTTCACCCGGGGCAGGTAGCGGGTGAGGGCCGCATCAAGCAGCCCGTCGATTTGCGCGCGGTTTAAGTCGGTGATGGCAAGCAGCGAATTGAACTGCATCGGAAGATTATTGTACTGCCCGC
This sequence comes from uncultured Planctomycetales bacterium, assembly GCA_964465955.1. Taxonomy (GTDB): domain Bacteria; phylum 4484-113; class 4484-113; order 4484-113; family JAFGCY01; genus CAYXMN01. The sequence continues at coordinate 625 of CAYXMN010000232.1, read as the reverse complement.
AATCTTGCCGCGCTAGCGGGTGGGCGGCGTCCCGCCGTTAATCCAGCTTGAACTGCTCGCCGAGGAAGTACTTGCGCGCCATCGGGTCGGCGGCGACTTCCTGCGGCGTGCCTTCCACCAACACGTGCCCGTCCATCATGATGTAGGCGCGGTCGCAGATCGACAGCGTCTCGCGCACGTTGTGGTCGGTAATCAGCACGCCCAGGCCTTTGTCCCGCAGGCCGGCGATGATGTCTTTCAGGCTCTCGATAGTGACCGGGTCGATGCCGGTGAACGGCTCGTCGAGCATGATGAAGTCCGGGCTGCCCGCCAAGGCGCGCGCCACCTCGGTGCGCCGGCGCTCGCCGCCGGAGAGCACGTAGGCCTTGTAGTTGCGGATGTGATCGATGTTGAACTCTTCCAGCAGCGGCTGGAGCATCTTGCGCTGCTCGCGCTCCGGCACGCCGATGGCTTCCCAAACGAGCAGTATGTTTTCCTCCACGGACAGCTTCTTAAACACCGAGCTTTCCTGGGCCAGGTAGCCGATGCCGAGCCGCGCGCGCTTGAAGATCGGCAGGCGCGTGATGTCCTGGCCGTCGAGCAGGATCTGGCCTGTGTTGGGCGTGACCAGGCCGATCACCATGTA
>CAYXMN010000231.1:0-3752 GCA_964465955.1 uncultured Planctomycetales bacterium | reverse complement strand
CATGAAGATTCTCGTAGAGGATCTCATCACGCACCATCACATCCTCGGTTAACGCCTGGACTAGCCTTCCCCGACCGACAGGTCCAGCCCGCCGCCAACCGCAGACTCCGGCTCAGGCACCGTATAACGCGACTGGTCCACTTCTACCGGTGCTTGTAGTTCGGCTGCGGACTTTGTTTCGATCTCGCCGTCAAAGTCCGCCGGGACCACCTCGATGGTCCACTCCACCGGCACCTGGCTCGGCGCGAGGCAGAACTCCTCGCTGCAGGCCGAGAACAACACCTGGCCGGCCAGCTTCCGCAGCCCCGGCGCAGCGTCCGCCGCAACTTCGCCCGAAACCAGTACCACCGGCTGGCCGACGAGCCAGTACGCGTCGCCGACGGGCGTCTCGTGCAGCGTTCCCGCCGGCCATTGCGGTTGAGCCAGGCTGATGCCTTCCAGGCCCAGGCCATCCGGCTTGTGCGGCTTTCCCTTAACCTGGTGGTCCGTATCATCTTCGGCTGCGTCGAAGGTCAGCTCAGAAGGGATCACGGACATGTTGTCCGTCGGCTCCACGCCGTAAATATGCAGCCCTTCGAATGGCGTCATTCTCAACGCCAGCAGGAATGTTTCGCCTGGCTTGACCAGACGGGCGGACCTGTCGCAGTCGAGCAGCACGGCGTTCTTTGACTCAATGAACGAGGCGAGATCGAACCCGCCAGCCGGCTGGCCATCCGCCTCGATGTTCGCCGCGGGAATCGGAGCCCCGCCTGCGGCCTCGCGCATCGCATCCTGGATGCGGCTGGCAGTGAACAATCCGTCCAGCAGCAACGGCGCGTTCGGATTGCTGCCGGGGAAGATTGCCGTGAGCGGCACGCTGGTGAAGCCCAAGGCGCGCAGGGTGTCGCCAATCTCAGCATCGCGCTGCGTGAAGTCCGCCACCATGAAGATAACGCCCAGCTCTTCCTTCAGCGTCATCGTCGAGTCGATGTTGAGCGCGACAGCCTCGTTCGTCTTACAGTTCGGGCACCAGTCCGCGGTGAAATCAACGAGGACGGTGCGGCCCTCGCTGGTGTACTCCTGCAGCTTTGCCAGCTCGAACTTCTCCCAACCGGCGTGCGTTTCCGCGCTGATCGCTGTGGCAGTTCCGCCGGTTTGCGCATAGATCCGCGGCAAGCAGAGCCAGCCTGTCAGTAGTAAAGTGACGATGACCGCAATTGAGGCCCACAGGTAGGGATTCTTTTTTAAATGGATCAGCGTGCCCCAGAGCCAAGCGGCGATCGCCACGCCCAAGAGCACCATCAGCGTCCAAATGATCGCCACGCCGCCCAAGACGCCTTGCATGATATACAGCAGGTAGATCACGGTCGCGAAGAGCAGGAAGCTCATCGCGTGCTTGAAATGATCCATCCAGCCCTTGCCTTCCTGCAGCTTGCGGCTGAGGCGGCCGCGATCACGCTTGCTCATCTTGCCTAGGAACGGCAGCATGATGAAGTACGGCAGCGCCATGCCGATGCCGACGAAGGCGAAGATCAGGATGGTGTGCACCCAAGTCAGCGTGAAGGCGACTGCCAGTGCCGGACCGAGGAACGGGCCGACGCACGGCGTGCCCAGCACAGTTGCCAGCACGCCTTTGAAGAAGCTGCCCGCCGCGCCTTCATCTTTAGCCAACTGTCCGCCGGATTCCAGCGCTGCTGATGGCGCTTTGATTTTAAACATGTCGGCCAGGCTCAGCGCGAAGATGAAGATAATCAGCGACATTACTAGCACGAATGTCGGGTTTTGGAACTGGAAGCCCCAATTGAGCTTGGTGCCTAGCGCTTGAATAATGGCAATCACAATGGAGCCCGCCAGGAACGTGGCGATGATACCAAGGGCGAACAGCAGGCCGTGCTTGACTGTTTCGCTCCCTTTCTTCTCCATCGCGCTGACCAGGTCGATGACCTTGATGCTCACCACCGGCAGCACGCACGGCATAATGTTCAGCACCAGGCCGCCGAGCAGCGCGAGCAGGATGATCTTCCACATCGGGAACTCGGTGCTCTTCTTGATGTCGAGGTTGCCCAGATCCACGCCACCGCCGGCGGAAGCGCTGTCCACCTCTGCCGCGGCGCCGTCGTCTGACAGGTTTAGCCCACCGCCCACCTCGGACTCCGGCTCGGGCATGATGTAGCGCGATTGATCGATTGTGATCGGCGCGAGCAGCTCTTCATCCGTTTTTGTGGCAATCTCGCCCGCGTAGTCCGCTGCGACAATTTCGAGTTTCCATGCGACGGGCACCATGTTGGGCGCGAGGCAGAACTCCTCGCTGCAGGCGGAGAACAACACATTACCCGTCAAACTCAATAGGCCAGGCGTGGCATCGGTAGCAACCGCGCCTGGGATCAGCACGACCTGCTGGCCCACCAGCCAGTAGGCATCACCCACCGGAGTCTCATGCAAGGTACCGGCAGGCCAGATTGGTTCACCCCATTTGATGCCTGCGGTCTCATCGAGGGTAAGTTCGGATGAGATTACCGATAAATTGTCTGTTGGTTCCACCCCGTAGATATGTAAGCCTTCATGCGGAGTCAACCGCAATGCCAGCGTGAACTCGCCTCCAGGTTTGACTTGACTGACAGAGCTGTCGAAGTCAAGCAGGACCGCGTTCTGCGATTCCACAAACGCTGCTAAATCGAGCCCCTCAGCCGGTTCTGTGGCATGTGCCTTTATGCCCCAAACCAGGACGAGACTCAATAGGGTGGTGCACAGTAATCTCAGCATCTCAAATCTCCCTCGCCCGCTCAGGCCGGACCCGGACGTCGCAACAGATCATCCGGCGCAGGTTCATACCTATCGGGGTATATTATACGACTTGGCTGCGGCGGGGCATGTTCAAGAACTGGGTTAACCCTCGCGGAGCCGGTGTACTTCTGCATTGAGGCTGGTATCATGCAGATCCGGGTCATGCGTGTCGAGATCTTTGCCTTCAAGCAACGATCTAAGCCGATCCTGCCCCACCAGCTTTTCCAGACGCGCGTCAAGTCGCTCCAGTTCTTTATCCGACGCGCCCATCGCAATGGCATTGTTGATCACATCAAGCTTAGCCTGCACGAGCCGCTCCACCATCTCCCGAGCTTCCTTGCGTTCCTGAATCTTAAGCTTTTCCAATTCTACGATGTGCTGGGCTCCTGAGTCACTAACCGGCGCTTGTTGCCCCTGTCCCTTGCGATGCGGCTGGATCCCAGCTTTGAAGGTGATTACCCGGGCGAATGCCGAGGCGAGTATGATGATCGCCACCATGAATCCAACCACAAGCAGGTCACTATCCATAGACTGATTATAGCTGGACGCCCTCCGTAATTCAAGCAATTGAATTAAAATAATCAATGAGTCCGGCGAATCGGGTTCATATTACTAATTCTATTATCACTATAATCAATTCTGAACTTTGTATCCGGGCAATCATTTAAGCTCTTGCTCTCGTGCACGCATGCGGCTGATCTCCGAGGTGAGATCTGTATCGCGCAGCTGGGTTGAAGCTTCCGGTGTCTGCGGGGTTTTAGTGTCCAACAGCTTGGACAGCTCTTCATTTCCAATGAGGTTGCTAAGCCGTTGATCCAGTTCGCGCAAATCAGCGTTGCTTTGACCCATGGCTACGGCTGTTTTGATCACATCAAGCTTTTCCAGTACGATGCGCTCATACATCTGCCGCGCCTCCCGCCGCTCGTTAATCGCCATGCGTTTACTGAAAGGACCGGTCAGGATCGCTACGATTGGGATCATTAGCGCGA
>CAYXMN010000230.1:0-3768 GCA_964465955.1 uncultured Planctomycetales bacterium | reverse complement strand
AACCTTAAGCAAACTCACGCCGATTCTGGAACTCGACCAGTTTAAGCTGGAGATCCGCGTGGACGAGCTGTCCACCGCGGACGGCTACCTCACGGTGCGCGGCAACAGCGTCCCGGCGGGGCAGGCCGCGGCGGGTGAGGTTGACCCAGCGAATAGCTGATCTGTAGGAACACGCCGAGAGAAGGTGGCTTAAACGTACAGCTGTGGCTTTTTAAGGTCTTAGATTAGACTCGTTGACATGGGGGGGGGGAGATGTTATACTAGTTACTACTCACCAAGGTCATTGATGGCCAGAGGTGGTAAAATATAGTTAAAACGGGAGGAGGATGTAATGCGGTTTCTTAATCTCTCAATCAAGGTAGCAATATTACCTATCATCATACTTCAAGCCTCAATCGTTTTTGCTAGCCATCAAGGGATGGCGGATTATCAACGGCAGAAAATGGCTCCTTTCCAATCAAAAGTTGAATCGCTCAAAGGGGAGCTAATGGCGACGGGGCCGGATAACTGGGATGACGCTAAACTGAGTGAATATGGTGTGAATGCCTGCTGGTTAATATATCATGCGATCAATAGTTATCTCTTCACTAATGATGAGTTACCTGATTCGCTGGATGATTTGACCAGTTCTGGATTGTTAACGGAGGTGCCAGGCAATCCCTTACGCGATTGGGAACCTATCGAGATGTTAGATGTCAGTAACGGATTCTCAGCTTTGGATCTAGTGATGCAAGAAGCTCCATATCAATATCAATCGTTGATTGGGGACTTGTCTTCATATATTCTAGTGCCCCAATCATTCCAACTCGCGGTATATGGTCCTCGTGAGAATCACTTCCAAGGTGTTGTAGGACAACCTAAGGATCATAACAAAGAATGGGCTCTAATACCAGCAGGTATTCTGTTGACAGTAGGTACTGTAAGCGAAACTGCTGAGTCGACCTTGAAAAAACTTCAGTCCTACGTCGATTCACAAGATCCAGCTAATGCGAGCGAGGGGGAAAAGGATGAATAAACTACGGGTAGGAGTATTCACTGCAATAGTCTGCGCAGTTTTAGTAATAGTTTACTGTCCGGCTTTCGCTCAGACAGGCCAGTGTTTTCCAAATCGGCCTTGCGGCAGTGTTGTCCATGTTTTCACACCGGCAAGTCCAGACATGTACATCTGCAACCTGGGTGGAACTTCCCGATCATTCAGCGTGTGCCAGATTGGCCCTGTTACAGGTTCCTACAGTGAGTATTGGTGTTTGTGCCTTGTTGAAGACGGACAAGACTTCGGTACATCATGTATATTCCAGGTCACAGACACGACCGAACGCCGCGACAATCTGAAAAGACACAAAGATTATGGCTGTTATTGGGATGAAAGAGATTATACAGAAGAGGCTCCGCCTACCGCATCAGACTGCTCTATCGGATCCGCACCAGGAGGGTGCCATCATTAACCATCACGTTCACTAAAATGAAGGGCAGTTTATCCTGCTCTTTTATTTTAAGCGAACCAGCTTTGGATCAAGCCGATGATGCCGTTGCGCTTGCGCTCGCCCTCCGGCTCGCCGGAATAGGCCGCCAGCTCGTGGGGCGGGTTGGCGGCTTTGGAGTGTCCGCGGCGATTAATCAGATAACCGGGAATCGACGCGTAATCCACGTAGTTGAGCACCCAGTTGAGAATCTGCGCCATCAGCCCGCTACGCGCCTGGGCGTGGCCCACGGCGGCCAAGCCAACTTAACCTGGACCTGGGTCATAGATAGCCATCGGGTTGACAGCGCTAAGCTAGGCTGGCATACTGTCAGTACCAGGCGGCAGCCCGAGTGGCGCTTGGGGAGCACAGTAAGCCGGGATAACAGCCTGCCAGCCTACTTTTTGGCAGTTCTTCCCGCAATCGAAATGGGTAACCGCAGCGCTGCCTAGCGCCAGGTTGCCATTGCAGGTGGTGCCAGCTACAGCCTGCCGCTCAGGCGGCTTGGCTGGCCGGGGATTATTTTGGGCAGTAGCAGTAAGGAGGATATCGATGGTGGGATTGCGGATAACGCTATTTCTATGTATTCTGGCGTTGGCCTGCTCCTGTTCGCGTGCGATCAGGAATGCCAGCGTGCAATGCCAGTTCAGCGGCCAGCGTGGGCGTTACGATTATGTGCTGAGCTTGCGGCTGGCGCCGGGCAGCCAGCTCCAGGATTGCTCAGTTGCGGCTTATACCACTTGGCCGCGGCCTAACTTACCGTATGACGAGGAAGAGCTGCACGCCGTGGTCCTGCGCTGGGAGCCGGAAGCCCAGCCCGGTTGCCGCCAGGCGAGGTTCAGTACCGCGCCGCCGGTCAAGGATTTACTGCTGGTCTACCAAAGCGGCACCGATCAGCTGCGAACCTACAGGATTACCGCGCCTAAGCCTGCGGTGGAATTACAGCGGCCTGAAATGTATTAGCGCGGCGCCAGTTTATCCAGCAGCCGTGAGGCTCAAGCGAACCAGCTTTGGATCAAGCCGATGATGCCGTTGCGCTTGCGCTCGCCCTCCGGCTCGCCGGAATAGGCCGCCAGCTCGTGGGGCGGGTTGGCGGCTTTGGAGTGTCCGCGGCGATTAATCAGATAACCGGGAATCGACGCGTAATCCACGTAGTTGAGCACCCAGTTGAGAATCTGCGCCATCAGCCCGCTACGCGCCTGGGCGTGGCCCACGGCGGCTTCAAGCGCTTCGCGCACCAGCTCGGTGGCCAGCTCCAGGCTGCGCTCGCCCAGCATGCGCCCGGCCATTGGCGTGGCGGTGAGCAGCCACCACGCGCAGATCGCCGTGGGCAGGTTGATCAGGCCCTCGGCGGGACGCAGCACGCTGTAGCGCAGGCGGCGCAGCATTTGCGTGCGCTCCTGGTGCTCCTCGATTTTTAAAAGCTCGCTATAGCTGTATTGCACGTGGTGGCCGGCGGCCAGCAGTCTGGAGAGGTCTTCGTGGATTTCCTCCCAGCACGCCGCGCTGGCGAACCAGCGCAGCAGGCGGTAGGCCAGCACGTCTTGCTCCGGGTCGAGCCCTTGCTGCAGGTGCTGTTCGAAGCGCAGGCGGAGCAAGCCCGGCTCCAGCTCGCCGCGATCGAACGCATCGAACACAAGTGACCAGTTGTCGGATGCTTCGGGGCTGCGTTTGAACCATTTAAGCGCGGCAAAAGTGGGGTAGTTCACGTACCCCCCATGCTCCGGCAGGGTTTGCTGCCCGCACATTTCCGCCACGCTGGTCATTAGAAGTTAGACGCTCCGCAGTCGCGAATGTTGCTTATCGCTAGTGATTTACTAAAAAGTATACCTTCTGATAGGTCATAAACCTGTGAAAATCCACATCGGATCGATGCCAATTGCGAGAATTGCATTCCAGTGGTCTATTTCAAAATCCAGTTGAACCACGGGCTGGCAGTTAGCTGGGGCCGGCGGCCTGTCCCAACTCCTCCGGCGTCGGCGCGGTTTCCACATTGAGCGTGTAGAGCACTCGTTCCTGCAGTGTGACCTGGCAGGTAAAACCAACCCCCGCGCCTTCAAAGCCGGTATCGGGATCGAGGATGTTTTCGCGCATGAAGTCGATTACCACCACGTCTGCCGGGCTGAACTCGTGCGCGTCGAACTGCAGCGGCGTCGAGGTTTGTTCCGAGCGGATCATGTGCTCCTGGTAGCCTTCGATATAACGCGACGGATCGACCAGCCGCACCGGGCCGCCTTGACCGTCGCCGACGCTGACTTGGAACAGGTAGCGCGGATTCTCGCGCGGGGCATGGTAATCGCCGCCCGCC
>CAYXMN010000229.1:3492-3787 GCA_964465955.1 uncultured Planctomycetales bacterium | reverse complement strand
TGTTCTTGACCATGTTCTTCATCGACGGGGGCAGCTCGCCCTTGACGATGTGCACGCCGCGCGTCGCCGTGGACTGCATCTCGTAGTTGCCGTCCTCGATGATCAGCCAGCCGGAGTCGCTGGGCTGGCCGCCGGAGTCGGCGTAAAACGGCGTGGCGTCCGTGATCAGCCTCAACCCCGGCACCGGCGCGCCCGAACCATCCTTGGGCAGCTCGCCCGCGATCAGCGGCGCCAGCCCGCGGATGTCCGCCACCGCGCTGGCCGCCACGACGCGCACCGTCGCGTCAGTCTGGCT
>CAYXMN010000229.1:1149-3482 GCA_964465955.1 uncultured Planctomycetales bacterium | reverse complement strand
GAAGCGTACGTCCTTGGCCTCGGTCTCCTGCTGGCCCATGTCGCCGGCGAACTTGGCCGCCCCGCGCGCGCGCTCCTTCTGCGCGGCCATCTCTTCCTCGAAGGCGGCCTGGTCGGCGCTGACACCGAACTCGCGGCAGATTTCCAGCGCCAGGTCGGCGGGGAAGCCGTAGGTGTCGTACAGCTCGAAGATGTACGCGCCGGGCACGCGCTCGCTGGCCGCTTTGCACGCCTCGATCTTCTCCACGAGGCGGCCGTAGCCAAAGTCCATCACCTTGAAGAACTGCTGCTCTTCCTTGTTGATCCACGGCTCGATCAGCTTGTCGCGGTTCTGCTTCAGCTCCACATAGTGCCCGCCCATCTTGCCAATCACGAGGTCCGCGAGCTTCATGATGAACGGCTCGCGCACGCCGAGGCGGTACGCCTGCGCAATGATGCGCCGGATCAGCCGCCGCAGCACGTAGTTGCGCCCGACGTTGCCTGGCGTCACGCCGTCGCCGAGGAGAAAAGTCGCGGTGCGGATGTGGTCCGCCGCCAGCCAGTACGGGTTGAACCCGCTCGGTGCGATGCCGAACAACTCGTCATCAGCCGGGGTGTGTTGCGACGCATTCGCAACGACCTCCGCGAACCCCCGGATGAGGTAGTCCATCGCGTCGGTCTGGTACACCGTGCTCACGCCTTGCATGACCATTGCGAAGCGTTCCAGCCCGCCGCCGAAGTCCACGTTCTTGCTGGGCAGCTCCACGCTAGTGCCGTCCTCGCGCTTCTGGAACTGCATGAACACGTCGTTAGCCACCTCGACGATACGCCCGGTCTCGCTCAGTTCGAGGAAGCGCTCGCGCGTCAGTTCCTCGCCGTCCGGCGCGAGGTCCCAGAAATACTCCGTGTCAAAGCCCCACGGCCCCACGTCGCCCGCCGCCCACAGGTTGTCCTTGTCGCCCAGCGCGAACAGCCGCTCCGCCGGCCAGCCCATCTCCTTGAGCCACAGCCCGCGCGCTTCCTCGTCGCGCTCGTGATGCGTGATGTACAGCCGCGCCGGATCGAACCCCAGGAACTGCTTGCCGGTCATCCACTCTAGCGTGAACTGCATCGCCTGCAGCTTGAAGTAGTCGCCGAAGCTGAAATTGCCCAGCATCTCGAAGAAGGTGTTGTGGCGGTTGGTGAAGCCCACCTGGTCGATGTCGATGGTGCGCACGCACTTTTGCGAACTGGTCGCGCGCGGGGCGGGCGGGGTGTCCTGGCCCATGAAGTAGCGCTTGAGCGGCGCCATGCCCGCGTTGATTAGCAGCAGCGAGGCGTCGGCCACCGGCACGAGCGAGGCGCTGGGGATCAGCTTGTGCCCGCGCGCCGTGTAATAGTCCAGGAAACTTGCGCGTATCTCGTTAATCAGCATAGCCGGTTATTATAGTGTGGCGGGGAGGGGAATGTTGTAGCCGACCCGCTCCACGCTATACTAACGCCGTCTTGGGACGGTTCCTGCCCGATAAGGCCGCGACCATCTTCATTTCCACCGGCGAGCTGTCCGGCGAGATGCATGCGGCGCACCTGATGCGGGCGCTCCAGCGCCTGCGGGCAGCGCGTGGGCTGCCGCCGGCGATCATCGAAGGCAACGGCAGCCAGGAACTCGCCGCCGCGGGCGGGCACCTGCTCTACGACGTCGCCACCTGGAGCGAGATGGGCATCGTCGCCAACCTGCCCAAGGCCAGCTTCTTTAGCAAGGTGCTGCGCCATACCGTGCGCTACGTGCTCTCCAACCAGCACGACATGGTGATCCTGGTGGATAACCGCGCCTTCAACACCATGCTCGCCAAAGCGTTACGCCAAGGCGGTTATAGCGGCCGCATCGTGTTCTACGTCGCGCCGGTGCGCTGGGAAAGCTGCTACGACCCGGCGGAGCAGGCCAAGAGCCTGCGCAACTCACGGTTTCTGGAAGTGAAGCGCTACTGCGATTTCGCCATTCCGATCTACCCGGTCAGCCTGCAGACCTACCAAGCGCTGGAAATCCCGCATGCGTTCTACGGCCACCCGCTGTGCGATCTGGCCCGGCCCGGCTTGACCGACAAGGCTTTCAGCGCGCTGACCGGCGTGCCCTACGACGCCGATAATCCGCCGTTGATCATCGGCGCGCTGCCCGGCAGCCGCATCGGCGAGGTGGCGCAGATCGGCCCGCACCTCTACCGCGGCATGGCACTGGTGCAGGACGCATTCGCCGAAGCGCCGGACCTGCCCCAGGTGCATGTGATCACCACGCTGGCCCACCCCGAGCTGGAGCCTCATGTGCTCAAGGCGGCGCGCCAAGCGCGGCTGCAAAGCCTGATCTTGCTCAGCAACGAG
>CAYXMN010000229.1:0-1139 GCA_964465955.1 uncultured Planctomycetales bacterium | reverse complement strand
GAGCATCGTTACGATCTGATGTCCCGCGCGCGGTTGATGGTGGTGAAAAGCGGCACGACGCTGCATGAATGCCTGCTGCTCGACGCTCCAGCGATCATGTGCTACCGCGTGCATCCGGCGATGGCCTGGATCGCGCGGCACCTCATGCACTTCTCGATGCCATATTTCGGCCTGCCCAATTTGCTGGCGGGACGCGCGGTTGTGCCGGAGTTAATCCAAGAGGACTGCAACCACACCCGCATCGCCGAACTGGCGGGCAGCCTGCTGTTTGAGCAGACGGAGCGCGCGGCAATGCTGGAGGCGTATGCGCAGTTGCGGGAGCTGATGTGCCGCCCGGAACCGTTGGACCAGGCCGCGCAGCAGTTGCAGACTCTGTTGAAGAACTAACCCATATCCTCGCCGCGGTTCTCGGTGACCGGCGGTGCGTACACCACCAGCAACGAATCGCACAGCTCAGCCCCGGCCGACGCCACCTGCAAGAACGTCGCAGTCACAGAGATGCTGTAACCCTCCTCATCCTTGAACAGCCACTCCATCCGATCCGCCGAGGTCGGCGCGCCCAGCGCATCCGTCAGGTCACTCTTGCGCGCGCCGAGCTTCACGCCTTTGACCAGCTCCAGGTAAAACGGCGGTTCCGGCTGGGTGTCGTCGCCAGGCACCCACTTGTTGTACAGCCGCCGCAGCTTGCCTTCGAAATATGACACGGCGAGTTGCGGCGTGCTCGCGCTAGGCACCGGCTGGACGGTAAGCTTCTCATCAAGCAGTGCCGCGGGTATGTAATACTCCACGACGCTCTTGCCTCCCAGGCGCGACTCGCTCGCCTGCGCGGTCCCCAACCGCGCAACCACGTCTGACGGCGCCATATCGAACGCCACATCTAATCCGAAAGTGGAATCCTTCAGCAAGCCGAAAATTGACGTCTTGCCGCTGGAGTGGCAGCCAACCAGCAGCAGGCACAGTCCGCACCAAACCAGCATCCGTACCATCACGCCCTCCACAGTGGGAGATTCTCAAACAAGCAGCATACCAAACGCCGCGTGCACGATGCTAAGATTAGAACAAGTTACCTAGAACAGCGAGGGTGATCATGGGCAAGGTTGCTGTGATCGGAGGTGCGGGGCGGGTTGGTGTGAGCTTCG
>CAYXMN010000228.1:0-3871 GCA_964465955.1 uncultured Planctomycetales bacterium | reverse complement strand
GACGCTGATGTGCTTGATGACCTTGTCGCGGTTATCGATCACGCGGTGCAAAATCACGTCATACTGCGGCTTGAGCCGGCGGTAGGCACGGTCCTCAAACGGCAGTTTGCGATAGAGCTGGTGGTGTTCGCCCGGTGGGGTGAATATATAATCGAACTTGCTGCGGTCCAGCACTTCCTCGCCATAAATGCGCTCAAGGTTTGGGAAGTCGAGGATTTCACCGGTGTGCTTATCGTAAACGATCCCCTTACGCAGTTCGATCCGCGTGCTGTCGACGTAAGCTACCTCGCCGCAGAACGGGCTGATTTCCACGCCGCCGGCATCCTCGGCGAGCTTGCGCTCGAGGCCGGTGCCGACCACCGGGCTGGCGGGATAGACCAACGGCACACCCTGGCGCTGCATGTTCGAGCCCATCAAGGCACGGTTGGCGTCGTCGTGCTCCAGGAATGGAATGAGCGAGGTTGTCACCGAGATGAACTGGTTCGGCGCAATCTCAACATATTCCACTTCGTCCACGGAGACTTGCTCAAAATTGCCGTGGCGGCGCACAAAGAGCACGCGCTCGGTGATGTTGCCTTCCGCGTCGCGTTTCGTGGTGGACGGCGCAATCGCCAAACCCAGCTCCTGGTCGGCGGACAGGTAGATGATTTCTTCGATCACCTTGCTGTTCACAACCTTGAAGTAGGGCGTCTCGATGAAACCGTATTCATTGACCCGTGCAAACGCGGCCAGCGAGCTGATCAGGCCGATGTTCGGGCCTTCCGGCGATTCAATCGGGCAAATGCGTCCGTAATGGCTGTGGTGTACATCGCGGAAGTCGAACCGCGCCGCCTCGCGCGTTAAACCTTTGGGGCCTAGTGCGCTGAAACGTCGTTTATGCGTCAGGCTAGTCAGCGGATTGGTGTTGTCCATGAACTGGCTCATCTGGGAGCTGCCAAAGAACTCCTTGACAACGCCGATGATGGGCCGGGTATTAATCAGGTTCTTCGGGGTTTCCTTGTCCGCGTCGGGCAGCATCATTTTTTCACGGACAATGCGCTCGAGGCGCAGCAGGCCCTTGCGCAACTGGCTGACCAGCAATTCGCCCACATGCTCAACACGGCGGTTCTCTAAATTGAGGTGGTCGATATCGTCGATTTGGCCTTCGTTGTAGATTTGCAGAGAGTGCAGCTTCTTAAACGCTTCAAGCATGTCTGCGACGGTCAGCGTCGTGACTTCAGGCCGCACCTTCAGGCCGAGCTTTTTATTGAGCATGTAACGGCCGACGCGCGCCAGGTCATAACGCTTGGCGTCGAAGAAGCGGCTGGGCAGCATGCCGTCCAGCACTTCATCGCTGTAAGGATCAGTCGGGTGCAGCTTGCGCCAGATTTCAATCTGCGCATCGCGCATCGTCCGCGCGGAATCGCGTTGCAGCGTGCCGTCCAGTGCGTCATCGACTTTCATTTCGGGATCGGGCCAAGCTTCGGTATCCAAGCCATAGGTTTCCCAGAGCTTCTCGGGGAGGTGGATCCGGCCCTTGTCGTAGTCAACCTCAAAGCCGAGCGCGCGCAGAAAGTCCATCATCGGAATCTTCAGCACGCGGCGCGGGCTATCCATGCGCACCTGGTAACTGGCGGTTTTTACGTCGTACTCATAGCGCAGCCAAGCCCCGCGATAAGGGATCAGCTTTACCATATAGGCGTTTTCGTTCGCTGTGCGCTTTTCACCCTTGGTGAAATAGACGCCAGGAGCGCGCATGAGCTGGTTGACTACCACGCGCTCGACGCCGTTGATCATGAACGTGCCGTTGCGGGTCAGGAAGGGAAGCTCGCAAATAAAGACTTCTTTGGATTCCTTGATTTCGCCCGTCTTATTGTTGTGGAAGCTGAACACACCGCGCAGATTCGCGCTGTAGTTCTCATCCCTTTCGAAACAATCCCGCTCACTAATCGTGGGCAGGACAATCTCGTAATCCTCGAAGTGCAACTCGTAATTTTCATCATTGCTGATGATGGGGAATACTTCGTCGAAGACTTCGCGGATCCCTTGGAAGCAAAACCACTCAAAGGCCTTGATCGACACTTCGAGAAGGTTGGGCAAGGGGCGGACCGCCGCTGGCGTCAGGGCATACCTTGTTTCAAATAAATGGCCCACAAGCTTCTCCCTGTTGTTACCTGCCGATAAACGGCTTGAACCAGCGGGACGAAAGTCCCGCTGGTTAACACGATAATCTCAGTACGTTACTACTTGACTTCTGCAACTGCGCCTGCTTCAGACAGCTTCTTGGCGATGTCTTCAGCTTCAGTCTTCGAAATCTTTTCCTTAATCGGCTTGGGGCACTCGTCAACCAGCGCCTTTGCTTCTTTGATGCCAAGGCCGCACACTTCGCGCACAACCTTGATCACCGCGAGCTTGGCTTCGCCGGCTTCCTTGAGGATCACATCAAATTCGGTCTGAGCGGCGGCTTCAACGCCACCGTCGTCGCCGCCGGCGCCAGGCATGGCCGCCATCATCATCGGGGCCGCGGCAGCAGCGGTCACATCCCAAGCATCCTCAAGATGCTTCACAAGCGCGTTCATGCGCACAACCGGCATTTCCTCAAGAACAGCCTGCAAGAAGGCTTGCAGGTCAGCTTCAGACAGTTGTAACGCCGCCGCTTTCAGTTCATCGACGGTCATGTTGTTCCTCCGTTAAATTGCTTCAATTTCCTGTGAAGCGTAACAGCCACAATAAAACAGCCAGGCCGAAGCAAGGCTGACGGGGCGCACCCCGGCTTTACGCGCCCGCGCTTGTCGGCGTACTGGCCCAGTACGCTCACCATGCGCTGCGGAGTGTTGATCACGCGGACAAAGCCGCCGATCGGCGCTTTGAAGACCGAGAGCAGCTTTGCGCGAATCTCGTTCTTAGTCGGCATATCCTGGAACGTTTTGAAGTCGCTGCCAGGGTAGACCTTGCCATCGAAAATAATTGCTTTGACCTTGAGCGTCGGGTTTGTACGGCTTGCCTTCTGCAGCGCTTTCGCCACCGGGGCCACTTCTTCCTTGCCAATCAGTAGGAGGGAAGGGCCGTCAAGGTAAGCCGCGATTTCATCAATCCCTTTACGTTCAAAGACGATGCGCGCCAGCGTGTTCTTGACCACCAGCATGCTACAGCCCATCTCGGCAAACTGATCGCGCAGTTTTTCCATTTGGGTCACGCGCACCTTCCCGTGCTCAGTCAGGAACGCGAAAGTTGAGCCTTCCAGCATCTCAGAGTATTGTCCGAGCCGTGCGTTCTTATCTTCGTGTTTCATAATTCACCCCACAGTTAGGCGCTGAACGCACCTGGATCGACTTTAATGCTTGGGGATTGGGTGGTGCTCAGGTGGATGCTTTTCACATACTGGCCTTTCACCGTGCTCGGTTTGGCCTTGAGAATCACGCCAACCAAATGCAAGATGTTGTCCTTTAAATTGTCCACCTGGAAGTTCACGCGTCCCACCGAGGTGTGGATGATCCCGGTCTTATCGACGCGATACTCAACCTTACCGGCTTTGCACTCCCGTACCGCACTGGCTACATCAGTTGTGACCGTGCCGCTTTTCGGATTCGGCATCATGCCGCGCGGTCCGAGGATTTTGGCGACTTTACTGACCTCTTTCATCACGTCAGGCGTGGCAATCACCATATCGAACTCGAGCCAGCCACCCTGGATCTTATCCAGCATGTCTTCCAGTCCGGTGTGATCAGCGCCGGCCTCGCTCGCGGACTCCGCGACATCAGCCTTGCACAGCACAAGCACACGCGGCGTGCGCCCGGTCCCATGGGGTAAGACGGTCGTCCCGCGGATATTCTGCTCAGCTTTGCGCGGGTTGACCCCCAAGCGGACATCGAGATCCACACTTTCCCATTCT